>NZ_LT630450.1:717500-930000 GCF_900116045.1 Desulfovibrio piger | reverse complement strand
AAACCTTGTGGAGGACCGAACCAATACCGGCTGAAAACGGTTTGGATGACTTGTGGATAGGGGTGAAAGGCCAATCAAACCCGGTGATAGCTGGTTCTCCCCGAAATATATTGAGGTATAGCCTCATGGATTGTCTGCCGGAGGTAAAGCACTGACAGGGCTAGGGGTCCTACCAGATTACCAAACCCTATCAAACTCAGAATGCCGGTCAGATGTACCATGGGAGTCAGACGGCGGGTGCTAAGGTCCGTCGTCGAGAGGGTAAGAGCCCAGATCAACAGCTAAGGTCTCCAAATCCATGCTCAGTGGTTAAGGTGGTGACGTTGTAGAGACACCCAGGACGTTGGCTTAGAAGCAGCCATCGTTTAAAGAAAGCGTAATAGCTCACTGGTCTAATGACGTTGCGCCGAAAATGTAACGGGGCTAAGCATGGTACCGAAGCTTTGAATTCCGCGTAAGCGGTCTGGTAGGGGAGCGTTCTTCACGGGCAGAAGGTGTGTCGCAAGGCATGCTGGACTGTGGAGAAGTGATTATGCTGACATGAGTAACGATAAAACGGGTGAAAAACCCGTTCGCCGTAAACCCAAGGTTTTCCGGGTAAAGGTAATCTTCCCGGAGTTAGTCGGCCCCTAAGGCGAGGCTGAAAGGCGTAGCTGATGGGAAACGTGTTAATATTCACGTACTTGTGTGTTCGCGCGATGAAGGGACGCAGGAAGATAGGCAAGCCGGGCGCTGGTTGTCCCGGTGCAAGCGTGTAGGGATGAGGAGCTGGCAAATCCGCTTCTCTCTATCCTGAGACGCGAGTCCGTGCCCGCAAGGGCTGAAGTTGTCGAGTCTATGCTGCCTAGAAAAGCTTCTAAGTATAGGACACGCAAACCGTACCGGAAACCAACTCAGGTGGGTGGGATGAATAATCCAAGGCGCTCGAGAGAACTCTGGCCAAGGAACTCGGCAAAATAACCCCGTACCTTCGGAAGAAGGGGTGCTTTTTAGGGTGAAGCGATTCACTCTGCCGAGCCCTGAAAAGCCGCAGAGAAATGGTGGTGGCGACTGTTTACTAAAAACATAGGTCTGTGCCAAGTCGTATAGACGACGTATACGGACTGACGCCTGCCCGGTGCTGGAAGGTTAAAAGGAGGAGTCAGCGCAAGCGAAGCTCCGAATTGAAGCCCCAGTAAACGGCGGCCGTAACTATAACGGTCCTAAGGTAGCGAAATTCCTTGTCGGGTAAGTTCCGACCTGCACGAATGGCGTAACGATCTCCACACTGTCTCGGCCAGAGACTCGGTGAAATTGAAGTCGCGGTGAAAATGCCGTGTACCCGCAGAAAGACGGAAAGACCCTGTGCACCTTTACTATAGCTTGACATTGGGATTTGAGCCTGCATGTGTAGCATAGGTGGGAGGCTGTGAACTCTGTACGCCAGTATGGAGGGAGCCATCGTTGAAATACCACCCTTGTTTGTTCAGGTCCCTAACTCCTTGCCGTTATCCGGTAGGAGGACAGTGTCTGGTGGGTAGTTTGACTGGGGCGGTCGCCTCCCAAAATGTAACGGAGGCATGCAAAGGTTCCCTCAGGCTGATTGGAAACCAGCCGTCGAGTGCAAACGCAGAAGGGAGCTTGACTGCAAGAGAGACATCTCGAGCAGGTACGAAAGTAGGTGTTAGTGATCCGGTGATCCCGAATGGAAGGGTCATCGCTCATTGGATAAAAGGTACGCCGGGGATAACAGGCTGATCGCATCCAAGAGTTCACATCGACGATGCGGTTTGGCACCTCGATGTCGGCTCATCACATCCTGGGGCTGAAGCAGGTCCCAAGGGTACGGCTGTTCGCCGTTTAAAGTGGTACGCGAGCTGGGTTTAAAACGTCGTGAGACAGTTTGGTCCCTATCTTCTGTGGGCGTAGGAGAATTGAAAGGGCCTGTCCCTAGTACGAGAGGACCGGGATGGACACACCACTGGTGGACCTGTTGTCGTGCCAACGGCACAGCAGGGTAGCTATGTGTGGAAGGGATAACCGCTGAAAGCATCTAAGCGGGAAGCCTGCCTTAAGATAAGTTCTCCCTGACGCAAGTCCTGAAGGGCCGAGGTAGACGACCTCGTCGATAGGCTGGAGGTGGAAGCCCTGTGAGGGGTGGAGCTGACCAGTACTAATAGCCCGTGCGTCTTGTTTCTCGAAAAAACCTTCCATCCCTGTTTCAATATTTTGACAAATTTCTTTGGTAGCCATAGAGGAGAGGGTACACCCGACCCCATTCCGAACTCGGAAGTTAAGCTCTCCATCGCCGATGATACTGCATAACGTCATGTGGGAAAGTAGGCCGCTGCCAAAGATTGTTCGAGACCCCCTTGCCGCTTTCAGCGCGAGGGGGTCTTTTTTGTATGGCGCGCCTCCGCGCCGCGCTCGCCTGCCCGATCCCCCAGCGGCCGGACTTCCCTTCCGCAATTTTGCCGGTGGGGTCCCTGGTTGTCCCCGGTACAGGCCGGGGAGCTTTGGCTGTGGGGGAAAGATGTAAGGCAAGCACGGCGGGCAGAGGAGAGCGGATGCCCGTCTGGGGGGATGCACACCGTTTTGCGGGGGAAAAGCGCGGCTTTCCCGCTTCTGTCCTGATGGCTGGTGAGCGGAAACAGGAGGGCTGGGGTGCCGGGTGGCACCGGCACGGGGCGACCGCTCTCCCTGCCCCCCATCCTCGATACCGTCGTTGCTCCAGGGGGCGGATGGCGCAGCGGCGGGCAGGCAGACGTTGCGGCGCCTCCAGGGCTGATCCGCAGCTTCCTGCGCCACAGTGCAAGACTGCGGCATGGCGGGCACGGCCTGCGGCAGCCCCGTCGGTACACCTTCGCCTTTTGCAACGGTGGCTGCGGATCAGCCCGGCACCGGGGAAACAGTTTGAGCGGATGGACCTCGTGTCGCAAAAACTGCGCGGTCGCATGGCTGACTTTTGGAGTTGCTATTTTTTTGAAAATCGTGTTACTCGTGGACACCTGGACAACAGCAGACCGGGGATCCTCCCCCAGTACACGAACTCCAAGGAGAAAGCAGCATGTGGAAGACAGCGTGCACGGCATTTGCCCTGCTCATCTGCCTCACTGGTCAGGCTGAGGCCCATTTTGGCATGATCATCCCGTCCACCTCGACGGTGATGGAAAAAAAGGACGCATCCCTGACGCTGGATGTTTCGTTCTCGCATCCCATGGAGATGCAGGGCATGGACATGCAGCGTCCCAAGGCCCTGACCGTCACGGTGGACGGCAAGACGGAAGATCTTGCATCCTCGCTCAAGCCGGTTTCCATCATCGGGCATCAGGCCTGGCGGGCGGGGTATAGCATCAAGCGGCCCGGCGTGTACCAGTTCGCCATGGAGCCTGCCCCTTATTTTGAGCCTGCGGAAGACTGCTTCATCATCCACTATACCAAGACCGTGGTGGCGGCCTTCGGCGAGGAAGAAGGATGGGATGTCCCTCTGGGGCTGAAAACGGAGATCGTTCCTCTGACCCGTCCTTTTGCCAATTACAGCGGCAATGTCTTCCAGGGGCGCGTGCTGCTGGACGGCAAGCCCGTGCCCGGTGCCGTGGTGGAAGTGGAATACTACAATCGTGATGCCGCGTATGCGGTCCCCAATGCCTATTTCACGACCCAGGTGATCAAGGCTGACGAGGAGGGCGTCTTCACGTACAGTGTCCCCTGGGCGGGCTGGTGGGGCTTTGCCGCCCTGAACACGGCCGAGGAAAAAATGGATCACCAGGGCTCGCCCAAAGACGTGGAGCTGGGTGCGGTGATCTGGATGGATTTTACGGCGCCGCTGAAAAAGTAGGCGCAAACTGATGTCAGCACGGCAGCGGGTCTGTCCGCTGCCGTGAAGGAAAAACGATGCACATCGCGGAAGGTGTTCTTTCTCCGGCTGTCCTGGGGGGCGGCGCTGTCCTGGCCCTGGCGGGGACGGCACAGGGCCTGCGCAGGCTGGAGTATGACCGTCTGGTGGCCGTGGGGATCCTGTCGGCTGCTTTTTTCGTGGCTTCGCTCATCCATGTGCCGGTGGGCCTGGCCAGTGCCCATCTGGTGCTCAACGGACTCGTGGGTGTCCTGCTGGGCTGGGCGGCCTTTCCGTCCATCCTCGTGGCCCTGCTGCTCCAGGCCCTGCTGTTCCAGTTTGGCGGCATCACGGTGCTGGGGGTCAATACCTTTACCATGGGCTTTGCCGCTGTGGCTTCCTGGTATGTCTTCCGGGCCGTCTGCCGTCTGTGCCCCGGCATGGGAGGCGTGCGCGCGGGCGCCTTTATGGGCGGAGCCCTGGGGGTGGCCCTGGCCGCCGTGCTGACGGCGCTGGCGCTGGCATTTACGGATGAGGGCTTTTGGCTGGCGGCACAGCTTTTGCTGCTGGCGCACCTGCCGGTCATGCTGGCAGAGGGGCTGATCACCATGTTCACGGTCTCCTTCATCATGCGTGTGCGCCCGGAGCTGCTGGGCATGGCCCCGGTGCAGCCGGATAACGGACAGGAGGATGCATGAGCGCTCTTACAAGGATCTGTGCGGGGGGCCTGTGCCTGATGCTGCTCCTCGTGTTTGCCGGGGCCGCGCAGGCGCACCGGGTCAATATCTTCGCCTGGCTGGAAGGGGAGACCGTGCGGGTGGAATGCTCTTTCCGCCGGGATTCGCCGGTACGGCAGGGGACGGTCATCGTCTTTGACGCGCAGACCGGCACGGAACTGCTGCAGGGCAGGACGGACGGGCAAGGGGCGTTCGCCTTCCCGGTCCCCGCGGTCGTTCGCCAGGGGCACGGATTGCGTATCCGCATCCTGGCCGGGGAAGGGCATCAGAACGAGTGGCAGATGGATACTGCTGAATTTTCCAGTCTGCTGCCTGCTGCCGGGACGGGGACGACGGTGCCGGTGGCGGAAGACGGGACGGGGGCCCCTTCAGCCGGACCGGCCGCGGATGGCGGGAGCGGAGCGGCTGCTCCGGCCGGCGTGACGGCGACCCTGAGCCGCAAGGATGTGGAAGCGATCGTCGATGCGGCGCTGGACCGGCATCTGGCCCCTGTGCGGCGTGCCATTGCCGCCGGCAGCGAAGCGGAGCCCGGCCTGCGGGACATCGTGGGAGGTCTGGGCTGGATCATGGGCCTGGTGGGCATCGGACTGTACTTTTCCCGGCGCCGGCCCTAGCATGATCCGATGTTTGACCAGCCTTTTGTCCGGGATTCCTTCATCCGGCAGATCGATCCGCGCATGCGCGTGCTGCTGGCCGTGCTGCTGGCCGTGGCCCTGGCCCTGCTGCGGCAGGTGACGGCCTGCTGCCTGGGCCTGGGGCTGGGCTGCGTCCTGCTGGGCCTGGCGCGGGCTCCCCTGCGGCCCCTGTGGCGGCGCCTGGCGGCAGTGAACATGTTCATCCTGTTCCTGTGGCTGGTCACGCCCTGGACGACGCCCGGGACAGTGGTCTGGCAGTGGCATTTCATCCAGGTCAGCAGGGAAGGCCTGTACCTTTCCCTGCTGGTGACACTCAAGTCCAATGCCATTGCCTGTGTTTTCCTGTCCCTGGTGGCCACCTTGCCCGCCGCGACGCTGGGCCATGCCCTGGAGCGTCTGGGCTGTCCCGACAAACTCGTCTTCCTGTTCCTGTTCACCGGCCGCTATATCCATCTGCTGGCCGCGGAATGGGAGGATCTGGTGACGGCGGCCCGCCTGCGCGGGTTCCGGCCGCGTACGGACCTGCATACCTACCGGACATTGGCCTCCCTGCTGGGGCTGCTGCTGGTGCGCAGCCATGAGCGTGCCCAGCGTACGCATGAAGCCATGCGCCTGCGCGGTTTTTCGGGACGTTTTCATTCGCTGGACAGCTTTTGTCTGCGTCCGGTGGATATCTGTTTTGCGCTGGCCACGGCATCCTGTCTGGCCTGCATCCTGTGGACAGAAGCAGGAGGGAGCATCCTGTGGGCCGGTCGGTAAACGCTGAGGAAAGTATTTTCAGTCTGGAAAAGGTGGATGTGACCTATTCGGGCACGCGCGGGCAGCGTCGTGTCCTGCATGATGTCTCATTCACGCTGGCCGCCGGCCAGCGGGCGGGTCTTTACGGGCCCAACGGCAGCGGCAAAACGACCCTGTTCCGCTGCATCACCGGGCTGGTGCGTCCCGGCAAGGGGCTGGTACGCTTCCACGGAAAGGCCCTGCATGATGAAAAGGATTTCCATGCCCTGCGCTGCAAGGTGGGCTTTGTGCTTCAGCATGCCGAGGATCAGCTCTTTTTCCCCACGGTCCTGGAGGATGTGGCCTTCGGGCCGCTCAATCTGGGCCTTTCGGCGGCGGAAGCCGCGGAACAGGCCCGGGCCACACTGCGGCGTCTGGGCCTGGCCGGTTTCGAGCAGCGCCTCACGCACCATCTGTCGGGCGGGGAAAGGAGACTGGTGGCGCTGGCCACGGTACTGGCCATGGAACCGGAGGCCCTGTTGCTGGACGAGCCCACCAATGATCTGGACCAGGAGGCCCGGCAGCGGCTCATCGACATTTTGTGCGACCTGCCCACGGCCCGGATGGTCATTTCCCATGACTGGGATTTTCTTTCCCGTGTCTGCGGGGAGTACTGGACGATCCGGGAAGGACACCTGCTGAGCTGCGCGCCAGACGTCCGGCATAGCCATGAGCATGTCCATCCGCTGGGCGGGGAGCCGCACTGGCATCTCCCCATCACGGATTGAAGGGGAACTGCCCGGGGCCCGGTCACGGGGCTCCGGGCAGTCCATATCTGGGGACCTGCCGCCGCATGGACGACAGGGAAGGGAGCGTCGGAAACGACGATTTTATGATCGCCGGGAGGCATCGTGCAGGGAAGAGGAACGGGCGTCCCTCCCCGGGGGCTTTCCCGCGGGCGTGGGGCCCCGCTGTCCGTCCAACGAAAAAGCCCGTGCGTTGACGGGCTTTGCGATGGGGATGAACAATGCCGCTCAGTCGCGGGGCGGGAGTTCGCGTCCACCTTTCTGGAGACGCTCCAGGAATTTGTCACGGCATTCGTAGCTGCAGAACCGGTAGACCTGGTCGCCGTCGCGCACGGAGATGTTGCCGTCCACAGAGACATAGGTGCCGCATTCCGGGTCCTTGACCATTTCGCCGGCAGCGACCTTGCGCTCGACCTCAGCGGCCTGGTCTTCGGCGTTTTCCTTTTTCTTTTTCAGAAAATCATTGGCAAACAGTCGGTACAGGACGTAAACGGCCAGACCCAGCACAAGCCATTTCCACATATGGTCGCTCTCCTTCTCCTGCGCGGGGCAGGGTCTCATGCTTTATCGCAACCCAGGATAGCATAAGAGTTTTTGCGCGTCACTGAAAAATTCTCCGCCCTTCCTGTCGATACTTGAGCCCGGCCAGCCATTGCGCCGGGGTACGGCCGTGGATGCGGCAGGCGGCGCCCACATCACACAGGGGGATGAGGACGAAGGCCCGCTGGCACATGCGCGGATGGGGGACGATGCTTTCCGGCGCATCACAGTGCCTGTCCCCGAAGAGCAGCAGATCCATGTCGATGCAGCGCGGTCCGAAGCGCAGGGCCGGGTCGCTGCTGCGCTGTCTGCCCAGCAGTTTTTCCTCCGCCAGCAATGCCTGGACGAAGCTCTGCGGGGTCCAGTCGGCCTCCAGCTCCATGCGGACGACCTGATTGTGGAACCAGGGCTGATCCGCATAGTCCTGCGGTTCGGTCAGGTAGACGCCGGAAAGCGCGTCCACACGTGCACGGGGCAGGACACGCAGCCGCTCCACGGCCAGGAAGAGCATATGCGCGGCATCGGGCGTATTGGAGCCCAGACAGACAAAAACGGTGATGGTCGGTGCGGTCATGGCCTCCTTGTAGACATTTGCCCGGATGCTGTCAAAAATCTTGCCCAATCCGGCCAAGGCAGCTAGCATGATGACATGACGGAAAAAAGCGTATTGCCTGAGGCGACGGATCGCTCCCTGCGGATCCTGAAAAAACAGATCCCGGCCTGGGGGGAGTACCTGCTGGCCCAGCGGGGCCTTTCCATGCGCACGGTGGTCTCGTACCGGCAGGATCTGGAAAATTTTTTCCTTTTTCTTGAGGAGCTGGACGCCGGGGACAAGACCAGCCTCGACGAGCATGATCTGTTTTTGTACCTGGCCTGGCTGCGGGCCCGGAAGAATGCGGGCCGCACGCTGGCCCGGCGTCTGTCGGCATTGCGGGGCTTTTTCGAGTACACGGTGGAAGAAGGCCTGCTGGAGAGCAACCCCGCCAGCCTGCTGGAAAGCCCGCGTCTGCCCCAGTACCTGCCGGAAGTCCTGAGCAAGGCCGAGATGGACCGTTTGCTGCAACTGCCGGACATGCGCGAAAAGTGCGGCCGCCGTGACCGCTGCCTGCTGGAGATGCTCTATGCGGCGGGCCTGCGCGTCTCGGAGGTCTGCAACCTGCTGGTGGCGGATGTGGACATGCAGCGGGGGCTGGTGCTGGTGTCGGGCAAGGGCGCCAAGGACAGGCTGGTGCCGCTCCATGCCCTGGTGCTCGACCTGTTGCAGCAGTGGCTGTCCTTCTGGCGTGACGAGTTTTCGCCCCAGAGCCGCCATCTTTTCCTCAACCGTTCCGGCAAGGGCCTGAGCCGCCAGTACGTCTGGAAGATGGTCAAGAAATACGCCCTGCTGGCGGGCATACGGCGTTCCATATCGCCGCACACCTTCCGCCATTCCTTTGCCACCCATCTGCTGGAGGGGGGGGCTGACCTGCGGGCCGTGCAGCTTTTGCTGGGCCATGCCGACATCAGCGCCACCGAGATCTATACCCATGTGCAGGCCGAACGTCTCCATGCCCTGCACAGGCAGTTCCATCCACGGAGTCAGTCGTAATGTCCGCATCTTCTCCCCGGGTCCTGGTCACCTGCCATGCCAATGCCGATTTCGATTCCTTCGCGGCCATGCTGGCGGCCCATTTCCTGTATCCCGGCAGCCTGCTGCTGTTCCCGGGGACGCAGGAACGCGGCCTGCAGAAGGTCGTGGCCTCGCTGGATGCCAAACGCTACAGCCTGACCGAAACTGCCGACATCCCCTGGGACGAGATCACCCACCTCGTGCTGGTGGATACACGCCAGCGCGAGCGTGTCCGGCATGTATCGGCCCTGCTGGACAGGGAAGGGGTGTCCGTCGAGGTCTGGGACCATCATCCGGCGTCGTCCGAGGACGTCCCGGCCCGGACGAGCCATGTGGAGACCGTGGGCTCGGTCACGGCCCTGCTGGTGCGGGAGCTGCGGCAGCGGGGGGCCGTGCTGGAAGCCGCGGACGCCACCCTGCTGGGGCTCGGCATCTACGGGGATACGGGCTCGTTCACCTACAGTTCCACCACGCCGCTGGATTTTGAAAGCTCGGCCTGGCTGCTGACCCAGGGCATGGATGTCAATGCCATCAACGAGATGGCGGCCCATGAGCTGACCAGCCTGCATGTGCGGGCCCTCAACAGCCTGCTGGAATCGGCGCGCGTCTACCATATCAACAACGAGCCGGTGGTCATCGCCGAGGCCTCCATGGAACATTATCTGGGGGATTTCGCCTATCTGGCCCACCGGCTGATGGAGATGGAGAAGTTCACCGTCCTCTTTGCCGTGGGACGCATGGAGGACCGGGTGCAGGTGGTGGCCCGCAGCCGCAGCGACGCCATCAACGTGGGCCGCATCTGTGCGGAGCTGGGCGGGGGCGGCCATGCCTATGCCGCATCGGCATCCATCCGCAACCTGACCCTCAACGAGGTCCATGACGCTATCGTGCGCAACCTGCACATGCAGGCAGGGCCGGAAAAGACCGCCAGCGATTATATGTCGTCCCCGGCGGTGGGGATCGAGTCGGACCGCAGCATGCGCGAGGCCGATACCCTGATGATGCATTTCGGCCTCAAGGCCGTGCCCGTCTTCCGGCCCGGGACACGGCACTGCATCGGCATCCTGGATGCCCAGACGGCTTCCCGCGCCACCAGCCACAAGCTGGGCGAACGGCCCGTGGACGACTACATGCGCCGCAATATCAAGACGCTGGCCCCGGATGCGCCCCTGCGGGACATCTCGTCCATCATCGTGGGCGGCCGCCAGCGTCTGGTGCCCATCGTGGACAAGGAACTGGTGGTGGGGGTGGTGACCCGCACGGACCTCATCAACGTCATGACCTCCGAACCCGGTCAGGTCCTGGACTATCAGGAGAACAGCTCGCGCGAGCGCAATGTGGCCAAGCTGCTGCGCGACCGCCTGCCCGCGCGGGTGCGCCATCTGCTGGAGCTGGCGGGCCGTCTGGGACAGCGGCTGAACATGCCTGTCTATGTGGTGGGCGGTTTCGTGCGCGACCTTTTGCTGGACCGGCCCAACCATGACGTGGATTTCGTGGTGGAGGGCGAGGGCGTGACCTTTGCCAGGGCCCTGGCCGCCGAACTGGGCGGCCGTGTGCGCGAGCACCGCAAGTTTTTGACCTCCATGGTCATCTACCATGACGAAGACGGTGTGGAGCAGCGTATCGACGTGGCCACCGCGCGCCTGGAGTATTACGAGTCCCCGGCAGCCCTGCCCACGGTGGAACTTTCATCCATCAAGATGGACCTGTTCCGGCGCGACTTCACCATCAATGCCCTGGCCATCCGTCTGGACTGCACGCCCTACGGGCAGCTGGTGGACTTTTTCGGCGGGCAGCGGGACATCAAGGAAGGCGTGCTGCGCGTGCTGCACACCCTGAGTTTCGTGGAAGACCCCACGCGCAGTCTGCGTGCGGTACGCTTTGAACAGCGGTATGGCTTCCATATCGGGCCCAGCGCGGAAAAACTCATCAAGAACCTGCTCAGCCTGCATATGCTGGACAAACTGTCCGGAAAGCGTATCTTCAACGAATATGCCCACATATGTGACGAAGACGATCCGGCGGCCTGTTTCGAACGTCTGGACGGTCTGGGCCTGCTGCGGGCCCTGGGGCCCTCACTGGCCCTGACACCGAGCAAGCGCCAGATCCTGCAGCAGGTGCGCTCCATGCTCAACTGGTACCGCCTGCTGTATTTCGATGAACGCGTCGAAAACTGGCTGATCTACTTCCTGGCGCTGGGGCACCGGCTGAACTATGCCGAAGTCTCCGCCAATTTCACCGCCTTGGGCCTGCCTGAAGGACGCAAGCAGGAGATACTGCAGCAGCGGGAGTCCATGCGGCATGTGCAGCCCAAGCTGGTCCGCTGGCAAAAGGCCTTTGAGGCCGGGACGGGGCGGATCAGCGGGCTCTCTCTGCTGCTGGAAAAGTTCTCGCTGGAATTCCTGCTCTACATCATGGCCGGTGTGGAGGACAGCGGGCTGCAAAAGAACCTTTCCCGTTACATCACCCAGTGGCGCCGTGAAAAGCCGGATATCGACGGCCGGGATCTGCGCGACATGGGCATCGCACCTGGGCCGCTGTTCGGACGCATCCTGCGGGCCGTGCTGGCCGGCAAGCTGGACGGAGAGACGCCGGATGCGGACAGCCAGCGCCGCCTGGCGCTGGACATGGCCCGGCAGGAAGGCGTATTTCCCAAATAAAAGAACGGCATCCCGGGCAGGACTTGCCCTTGGAGCGCAAGCCGTGTATTGAGGAAAAGAAAATGAAACAATTGTGGACGCCCTGGCGCATCGAGTACATCCTTGGCCCCAAGCCGGACAGCTGTGTCTTTTGTCTTCCCGAGAGCAGGGAAGAGGATGAGGAACGGCTTGTCCTGTACCGGGGCAGGCATGCTTTTGTCATCATGAACAAGTTCCCGTACAGCAACGGGCACATCATGGTCTGTCCCTATCGGCATGTGATGGCGCTGGCCCAGCTTGAAAAGGATGAGACGCACGAGATCATGGACCTGATGCAGCGCTGCACGCTGGTGCTGCAGGAACATTTTCACTGCGAAGGCATCAATATCGGCCTCAACCAGGGGCAGGCTGCCGGAGCCGGTATCCGGGAACATCTGCACTTCCATCTCGTGCCGCGCTGGAACGGGGATTCTTCCTTCATGGCCGTGATGGACGAAGTGCGCACGATCCCGGAACACCTGCGCAGCAGCTATGCCCATCTGAAGCCGTATTTCGACAGGTTTTGAACACCACCGCGCAGAGGAGGAGACTATGCGCTATCTAAAGGTCCTGTTACTTGTTCTGCTGATTTTCTTCAGTCTGGTCTTCTTCTTCCAGAACCAGACGGCCCTGTCGACAGCCATGACGCTCAAGCTCAATCTCTTCTTCGTGCCTGAGATGACGTCCATCCCGCTGCCGTTCTACTTCATCGTCATCGTGGCCTTCTTCGTGGGGGCCCTGCTGGCCGTGGCCCTGCTGCTGTGGGACAAGATGCACCTGACGGCCCGTTACATGAAGAGCAAGTGGCGCGTGGCCGCTCTGGAACGTGAAGTGGCCAAGCTGAAGAAGAGCCTGGACGGTGAGACCGCGCGCGGCGATTTCCTCCGCAAGGTTTCCCGGGAAAAGGCCCAGGCCATCGAAGCCGCCCCTGTCAAGGAAAAGGCCGAGGCCCAGCCGGAAGAAGTGACCGCTCCCGATCCTGACAAGGCCTAGTCCCTTTTCCCCGCGCATCAGGCGCATTTTTCTGCAGCGGCGTCGTCCTTGGATGGCGCCGCTGCGCAATTACGCATATGGCAGAAAAAACTCCCAAGCTGACTCCCATGTTCGAGCAGTATCTGCGCATCAAGGCCGACTACCCTGATGCGCTGCTGTTCTACCGGATGGGCGACTTTTACGAGCTCTTCTTCGACGATGCCGTCACCGCGGCCCGGGAACTGCAGATCGCCCTTACCAGCCGCAGCCGGGACACGGAGAATCCCGTGCCCATGTGCGGTGTGCCCTGGCATGCCGCGCAGGCCTACATCGCCCAGCTCATCGACAAGGGCTTCCATGTGGCCATCTGCGACCAGACCGAAGACCCCAAGGCCGCCAAAGGGCTCGTGCAACGGGCCGTGACCTGCGTGGTGACGCCCGGCACCGTGCTGGAAGATGCCAACCTGGATGCCCGCAGCCACAATTATCTGGGAGCCGCTTTCTGGGAGGGACACACCGGGGCCTTCGTCTGGGCGGACATCTCCACGGGCCAGTGGTCCGGCATGGAGGTGAAACGCCTGCCCGAGCTCTGGCAATGGATCCAGAAACTGTCCCCGCGCGAGCTGCTGGTGCCGGACGACAAGGAATTGCCGCCCAAATGCCTGCTGGAGGGGGTGCGCCTGCTGCGACGCCCGGCAGCCGGTTTCGACGCCCGCAGGGCCGAACGCCGTCTGCTGGAAGCCCAGTCCGTGCAGGAACTGGCAGCCCTGGGCCTGCAGAACAAGCCCTGCCTCGTGCGGGCCTGCGGCGCGCTGCTGGTCTATCTGGAGCAGACCCAGAAGCGCCGCCCCGAGCATCTGATGCCCTTCCAGCCGCTGGATCTGGGCCGTCACATGCTGGTGGACGACGTGACGGAACGCAATCTGGAAATCTTCCAGCGCCTCAATGGCCGCAAGGGCAAGGGGACCCTGCGCCATGTGCTGGACGATACCATGACTCCCATGGGCGGCCGCCTGCTGGAAGACATGCTGCGGCACCCGTGGCGCGAGGCGGCCCCCATCCTGGCCGTGCAGGACGCCGTGGCCCTGCTGCACGATGATGACAACCGCCGGGCCCTGTTGCGGGAAGCCCTGAAGGACGTTTATGACCTGGAGCGCCTGTCCACGCGCGTGACGGTCAACCGGGCCACCCCGCGGGACTTCATCGCCCTCGGCAACAGCCTGGCGGCCCTGCCCGCCGTGCTGGCGGCCCTGACGCAGCCTCTGGACGGGACATATCCGCTGCCCGGGCAGGAGAACGGGGAAAACGCGCCCCGCGTCATCTATGACCTGCTCAAGGGCTGGGACGATCTGGCGGACTGCGCGCATCTGCTGCGCAGCGCGCTGGTGGACAGCCCGCCGGTGGTCATCACGGACGGCGGCCTGTTCAGGGCCGGCTACAACGCCGAGCTGGACCGCCTGCTGGATCTGGTGGAACACGGCGAGCAGAAGCTGCAGGAAGAACTGGCCCGCGAGCAGCAGGAGACCGGCATCGCCAAGCTCAAACTGGGCTTCAACCGGGTCTTCGGTTATTATTACGAATTGAGCAGGGCCGCGCACAGCGGGCCGGTGCCGGAACATTTCATCCGCCGCCAGACCCTGGCCAATGCCGAACGCTTCACCACGCCCGCCCTCAAGGAGCTGGAAGAGGCGCTCCTTTCCGCTTCCGAAAAGCGCAAGACGCTGGAGTATCAGCTCTATCAGGATCTGCGCACCTTCATGGCCCGGCAGCGGGAGCGCATCCTGCACATGGCGGACGTCATCGCCCATCTAGACTACTGGCAGAGCCTTGCCGAGGTGGGGCGCCGTAACGGCTGGTGCCGTCCCGAGCTGGACAGCAGTGCCGAGATCCTCATCGAGGAAGGGCGGCATCCTGTGGTGGAAGCCATGATCGGCGCGGCCAACTTCGTGCCCAACAATATCACGCTGGATGCCCGGCGCCGCCTGTGCCTGCTCACCGGTCCCAACATGGCGGGCAAGTCTACGGTGCTGCGGCAGGTGGCCATCATCTGCCTGCTGGCGCAGACCGGCTCCATGGTCCCGGCCACGCGGGCGCGCCTGGGGCTGGTGGACAGGCTGTTCTCGCGCGTGGGCGCTTCGGACAATCTGGCCCAGGGGCAGAGCACCTTCATGGTCGAAATGATGGAGACGGCCCGCATCCTGCGGCAGGCCACCAAACGCAGCCTGGTCATCCTGGACGAGATCGGGCGCGGCACCAGCACCTATGACGGTGTGGCCCTGGCCTGGGCCGTGGTGGAGGATCTGGCGGCCCGGGCGCACGGCGAGGTGCGTACCCTGTTCGCCACCCATTACCATGAGCTGACGGCGCTGGAAAAGCGCGTGCCCGGGGTGTTCACCATGAATATCGCCATCCGGGAATACGGGGGCGACATCCTCTTCCTGCACAAGCTGGTGCCAGGCCCTGCGGACCGCAGCTACGGTGTGGAGGTGGCCCGTCTGGCAGGCGTGCCTGCGCCGGTGGTGCAGCGGGCACGGGCCATCCTGGCGGAACTGGAGCAAAGCCGGGGCGAGGGGCGGCGCATGTCGCCCCAGACGGAGACGCTGGCCCTTCCCGGCATGGAACAGCGGGTCGCCCGCGATGAGCCCCCGGCACTGCCCATCGACATCCCGGCCGCACCGTCCTCCGGGCCGCATCCGCTGGTCCTGCTGCTGCGGGATCTCGATCCCGAGGAACTTTCGCCGCTGGCGGCCCTCAAGCTGATCATGGAGTGGAAAAAACTCTGGGCCGATGCTCCCGATACGGAGGAAAAACATGTCTGAGATCAGTCCCTGGTCGGTCATCCAGTCCATTGCCGAGCGCCGTATCGAAGAATCCATGGCTAGGGGGGATTTCGATGACCTCCCCGGCCGGGGCAGGCCGCTGGAACTGGAAGACGACAGCCATGTCCCCCCGGAACTGCGCATGGCCTACAAGGTCTTGCGCAACGCCGGCTGCGTGCCGCCGGAGCTGGCCGAACGCAAGGAGATCAGCAATCTGGCCGATATGCTGGAACATTGCGGGGACGAGCAGGAGCGCGTGCGCCAGATGCAGAAACTGCGGTTCATGATCCTGCAGGCCCGCATGAAGCACCAGCGCCCCCTGAATCTTGATGACGACACCTATTATGACCGTCTGCTGGAGCGGCTTTCCCGGCACGACAGGAAGAAATAGCGTCTTGCCTGTTCCTCAGGCAAAAGGACATGAAAAAAGGCTGCCCGCAATAACGGACAGCCTTTTCCTGTATGGTGGCGCCGGACGGTCGGGCCCTAGCCCACCAGGGGGCGCTTCATGTCGGCCTTGGGCACACCGAGACGCACGATGAGGTCCACTTCGCAGGGCTTGCAGGCCTGGCAGATCTCCAGATCGCCGCGCAGGGACATGTACAGGTAGGCGTCGGTGGCATCCCAGCCGGTGGCGGCAGCCACCAGGCCCTGCATCTGTACGCTGGCGTGGCGCAGGGCTTCTTCATAACCGGCGGCGCTGGCCAGGGTGTACCAGGTGTCGGCGGTCTCCAGCACGGGCCATTCCAGCGGGCAGTCCTTGATGACGCTCACGCGGGCGATGACGGTGCCATTGATCTCCAGACCGGTGCCGCACAGTTCGCTGTCGCCCATGACGGCGTGCATGTCGCCCATCTGCACCAGACCGCCTTCCACGCGCACGGGGAAGTAGGCGGTGTTGCCCTTGACCATCAGCTTGCAGTCCAGGTTGCCGCCGTGGCGGCCGGGGTAGCCGCAGGGCACGCTCTTGCCCTTTTCGGGGGCCACGCCGATGACGCCGATCATGGGATTGATGGGGAAGGCCACGTCATTGAAGGCGGCCTTGCCGTTCTCGATGGGGATGCGCTTGGTGCGGGTCTCGCACATGTCCCAGAGGGGGCCGATCTTGGGCAGGGTAGTGGTGGTGCCGATGGTGTCGCACTGCACGTCCAGCAGTTCCACCCTGATGACGTCGCCGGGCCGCGCGTCGCGCACGAACAGCGGGCCGGTGGCGGGGTTCATCTTGCTGTAGTCGCAGCTGGTCACCAGCTGGCTTTCGGAATGCATCTGGTTGCTGAAGCAGTCCTGGGTGCGGAAGATGACGATCTCGCCGGAGTCGATGCTGCCGGTGGGTTCGTTGTCGGCGCTGAAGGTATATACGACCTTGTCAAAGTACTGCATGATTCAACTCCTGCACTGAAGGTTACACCATATCGCTCTTGCGGAAGGCTTCGGGGACGACCTTGTAGCCCTTGCTCTTGACGTAGCCGATGACCAGGCCGACGGCCAGCCAGCTGAAGCCCACGATCTGGGTCATGCTGTCGAAGGAGAGCCACACATAGCCGAGGATGAGCACGCCGCAGAAGGGGCAGATCACATAGTTGAGCAGGGCCTTGCCGCCACGCATCTTCTCGCGGCGCCAGAAGAAATTGTACACGGCGAGATTCAGCAGGATGAAGGAGGTCAGGGCGCCGAAGTTCACCAGGCGGGCCAGGTCTTCCACGGTGGAGAGCTCGGCCACCAGGATGGAGAAGATGCCCACGGCGATGGTGGCGATGTAGGGGGTCTGGAAGCGGGGGTGCACCTTGCGGAACAGGCCGGAGACGCCGGGCAGCACGTTGTCGCGGGACATGCCGTACAGCACGCGGGAGGTGGCGGCCTGGGCGTTCATGGTATTGGCGATGCCCACGGCCAGGATGTTGACCACCAGCAGGACCTTGCGGAACCAGTCACCGGCGGCGAGCTCGGCAGCGTCGAAGAAGGCCGTGTCGGGGTTCATCCTGCTCATGTCGGGCTGGATGATGGTGGCCACATAGGTCTGGAGCATGAACAGGAAGCCGATGCAGAGCAGGGCGGCCATGGTGGCGCGACCGATGGTCACTTCGGGGCGGTGGGTCTCTTCGGCCAGGGTGGAGATGCCGTCAAAGCCCAGGAAGGAGAGGCAGGCGATGGTGCAGGCCAGGCCGATGAACTGCAGGTTCATCTCGCCGGGGCGGTACAGGGGATCCATGACTAGCTGGCCGGTGCCGCCGCCTTCACCAAGGACATAGTTGAGGCCGAAGCCGATGAACAGGGCCAGGACCACGGCCTCCACATAGAACATGATCCAGTCGGCACGCGCGGTATAGGTAATGCCGCGGACATTGATGAGGGTATTGATGCCCACGAACACGATGACCCACAGCCAGCGGGGCGTGGCCGGAAAAAGTTCCACACACCAGTTGGCGGTCAGCAGGTAGAGCAGGGCGGGAACGAACACATAGTCCAGCAGTATGAGCCAGCCGGCAATGAAACCCACATGGTGGTTCAGGCCGCGCTGCACATAGGCGTAGACCGAACCGGCGATGGGAAAGCGGTTACTCATCTTCATATAGCTCAGAGCCGTGAAGAACATGGCGCAGATGCCCACAAAGTAGACGAAGGGCGCCATCATATGACTGTCTTTGGAAATGTAGCCATAGATGGACATGGGGGCGATGACCACCATGAACAGCATGCCGTAAACGAATACGTCCTTGAAGCTGAGTTCGCGCTTCAATTCCTGGCTGTAGCCGAAATTGTCCGTGGATCCTGTGTTCGACATAAAGCAACCTCAAAAAGATTTTTACCGGGCAGGCGTACCGGCATGAGCGTTGTAGCTCCTTTTTTTATAAAGTCAAATCCTAATTGCCCGATATTCCCAAAAGTTTTGCCGGAGATGCCACGGGCTCTAAAAGGGCGGAGATGGCCGGAAAAATTTTTTTGCAAAAAAAGCTTGCATGGAAGGCGGCTTCGGCGTAATGTCCCCTCTTGCAACGGGATGTGGCTCAGTTTGGCTAGAGCGCAGCGTTCGGGACGCTGAGGCCGCGCGTTCAAATCGCGCCATCCCGACCATAAAAAAACAGACGGGTTCCAGTGAAGCTGGGGCCCGTTTTTTGTTCCCCAAATCTGGAATGTCTTCTTTGCTGTGTGGGGCCTGTGCCTGTGATGCAGGGGGGCGGCGCGGCCTCGCATCAAAAAGACATTCCTGTCGTCCTGCCCACACAGTCTGTGGCTCTGGCTGCCGGGGCGATCCCCGCGGCGGCGCTGCGGGGACGTTACTTCCATCGATCGCCGCTCCGTTTTTTGCCGGGCATATTCGCTGTCCTGGCCTGCGGTGCTGCTCCCTGCCCGGTGGCAGCGAGTGCGGGGAAAGGGACTGCCTTGCGCCTTCTGCCATACCGGAAGCCGGAAGGCAGGCAGCGGCTTTCGCACAAAAAATGATTTTTTGCGCGAAAGTATTTGACAGGACAGGGCGATTGCTATACATAGCTTTTCACAACGCGCTCGTAGCTCAGCTGGATAGAGCAACAGGCTACGAACCTGTAGGCCAGGAGTTCGAATCTCTTCGGGCGCACCACAAAAAACGCAAGCGGTCAGCTGTAACAGGCTGGCCGCTTTTTTCGTCTTCTGTGTTTTTTCCCATTCCGGGCGGGGCTGTTTCAGGGCCATGTCATGCTGCCGGAGCACATTCGTATCCATCGGCCAGCAGACAAAAAGGCAACAGGGGAAGACGGCTGTGTCCACCAGATACCGAAGATCCGCTGGCAAGGCCCGCCTGGTCCAGGGGAGCGCTGCGCCAGTCCGCAGGCCCCCGTGCGGCCACGTTCGAACCCGCCGTGGGCAAAAACAGGCTGGGGCAGTAGTCAAAAAAAGAACATAAGGGGCGTGGGTGTGTCATTTTCGACACGGTACCTACGCCCCTTTGTGTTCGAAAATCTTTACACAACAACTGTGCTAACTATGAAAAAGTGCCGAGCGCCGTTCTCAAATCGCGTGACGGAGATTCTCAAATTGCGTGACAGCTTACAGCAAGATCGCTGTCAATACGCGCGCAAATTGCTGCCAATAGCGCCGCAAACTTATTGGTGGGCGTACCTGGGCACCATATGGGCACCAAAGTGGCAAAAAGGGCAGGAAACAAAAAAGAGGATACGGGCGTGGCGCACGTATCCTCTTGATTTTGTTGTGGTGCGCCCGGCAGGAATCGAACCTGCGGCCTACTGCTTAGGAGGCAATCGCTCTATCCGACTGAGCTACGAGCGCGCGTCGTTTCTTGTACGGCAGTCCGATGCGGGCTGTCAAGTTGAAGCTGTCCGGGGCAATGTCCTGCAGGAGCGATCCGGGAGCAAACGCAGGCTATCCCTTTCCTGCAACGGCAAGGATCATGTCTCCGCAAGAGGCCGGCGGTCTGCGCAGGGACACACCGCTCGGCTCAGGATCGCTTGTGCGGCAGGTGCAGCATGGGGCCAAGGGCGATGCCCATGGCGCCCAGTACGACGACAACAGCCCCCAGAAGACTGAGCAGGCCCAGGTGCTCCAGGGGAAAGACCTGGGGCAGGACCAGCGAGCCCAGGGCTTCCAGGCCCAGGGTGAACAGCGGGGTCGTGGTGACCACAGCGCTGACCTTGGCGGCATGCCAGTTGTTCATGGCCGTGGAGAAAGCCCCATAGGCGATGATGGTATTGATGCAGGCAAAAAGCAGACAGCCCATCTGCAGCGGGTCCAGTTCGAGAAAGGCCGAAGGGGAGGAGAGCGGCGTCAGGGCCAGGGCACCGGCAAGATAGATGAAGCGCATGATACGCCCGGGCGAGATCGTGCGCAGCAGGATTTTCTGGGCAATGCCGTAACCGGCCCAGACGACAGCGGCCATGATCCCCAGTGCCATGCCGATGAGCATGTCGCCGCTGGCCAGTTCCAGCAGCCGGGTATTGAAAAACAGGAGGAGGCCCACGAGCAGGATGATGACGCTGCTCCCCTGGATGGGGAGGAAGGGCTCGCGCAGGACGAACACGCTGCCCAGCAGCAGGAGGACAGGGCCCGCCTGGGCCAGGATCTGGCAGGCAGAGGCGCTGAGATAGGCCACCGACGAGTTGAAGAACACGAAGTTGCAGCTCAGCCCCGCAGCGGCCAGGACAAGAAGGAGTTTTTCCCGGCGGCCCAGCGGCGTGCTGTTGCCGGGATAGCGGCAGGAAAGGCCCCAGGTCCAGGCCGCAGCCACCCAGAAGCGCAGGCAGACGATGGAGATGGCGTCCACCGAGGAGAGCAGATGTTTGAGGGCCAGCGGCAGGGCCCCCCAGAATAAGGCTGTGAGCAGGGCCAGCAGCAACCCGGTAGCGTTGGAACCCGGCATGGTCATCCTCCGTTGATCGTTTCGGAGGGCACCCTACAGCTTTGGCATGTGAATGTCATGCGGAAAAGGGGCAGGGGGGCGCAGAAAGGCGCAGGGCATACCGCAACAGGCAAAGAAGCCCGCTGCGGCGAAGCGCACACATGATCGCGGCGCGTCGGCCCGGGTCATGCGTCATGGCGCAGCCCTGTCTGCTCCCGGGCGGCATGGAGGACGCCGGACGCAGGCAGAGGGCAGGTACGCCGGACATGCCGGTCCGTCGGGGGCAGCACCATGACCTGCGCACGAGAGCCTGTTCCGCCTTCATCCTGCGCATCACGCTGCTGTGGCGGCGATCCTTGCCGTATATGTTTCCTGACCATGATGGGCAGCCTGTCTCTGCCGGGTCCGTGGCCTCTGTGGAGTGCCGCAAAAGCGGGCAGGGCATCCAGGAGAAAAACAGCTCATTCCATGCTTAAAAAGCATGGATAGCCATTTGATATAGGTATTTTACCGGATAAATGCCTTTTGCTATCTCTTCGGGAAACAGCAGGCGGTCGCCGTCAGGCCTTGCGGCAGCGGTCAGCCTGATCTTCGTCATGAAGGAGAAGAATGAGCCATGATGTCTCTGGACACTTTGCTGGAACACCTGGATGCGGGACAGCCGCTGGTCACGGGTACGGAAGCCTTTGACTGCATGCACGCTTATTCGTACGAGGCCATGCGCCTGACCGCGGAGCTGAACAGTACCTTCCATACGCCTGATGAGATCCGGGAGATCATGGGGCGGATCACGGGTCGCCCCATGGATGAGACGTTTCGTCTGTTCCCGCCGTTTTATACCGACTTCGGCAAAAATATACGCATCGGCCGCCGTGTCTTCATCAATGCCTGCTGCTGCTTCCAGGATCAGGGCGGGATCAGCATAGGCGACGGGACGCTCATCGGTCACCGGGTGACCCTGGCCACCATCAACCACGGTTTGCCGCCGGACAGGCGCCATGTCCACCACATCGCGCCCATCGTCATCGGCAGGGATGTCTGGATAGGTTCCGGTGCCATCCTCCTGCCGGGGGTGCATGTGGGCGATGGCGCCGTGGTGGCGGCAGGGGCGGTGGTCCGCGCGGATGTGCCGGCCCGTACCATCGTGGCCGGGGTCCCGGCCAGGATCATCAAAAAGGTGGATCAGGGCGCGTAGGCCTGCCGTACCGTTGCGCGCAGGACGCCGCTTTGCGGACCGTCCCGACGGATCATGACACCGGCCCGTAGCCGGAGAGGGGAAAAAAAGTATGCAGTATGCGACGCATTATGAGGAAGGAAAAAAAGTTTCGTTCAAAAAGTTCGATCTGCAGCTGGCGGGCCTGCTGTTCCTGCCCGACGATTTTGATGCGGACGGCACATACCCCGCGGTGGTGGTCACCCATCCCGGCGGCGGTGTGAAGGAACAGTGTTCTTCCCTCTACGCCTGGCATCTGGCCCGGGCCGGCTATGTGGCCCTGGCATTCGATGCCTCCCATCAGGGCGAGAGCGAAGGTCTGCCCCGCTGTCTGGAAGATCCCTTCTCGCGCGTGGAGGACATCCGCTCGGCTGTGGATTACCTCGTCACTCTGCCGTACGTCGATGAAGAGCGTATCGGGGCCATGGGCGTCTGCGCGGGGGCGGCTATACCATGAGTGCCATCCAGACCGATGTGCGCATCAAGGCGGCGGCCGGGATCAGCACCTGGGACGTGGGCGACAGCGCCAGGAACGGTTTTCCCGGTGTGGAGATCGAGAACTTCATGCAGAAGCTGCTGCAGGAAGTGGCCCGCGCCAGAACGGCGGCAGCCCGGGGAGAAGAAGCTCCCTGCTGGAAATATGTCCCGGACGGTCCGGACGAGATCGACGAGCATACCTCCGTGATCCAGCGGGAAGCCTGCGAATATTACAGGACGCCGCGCTGCAGTTATCCGACGTCCGCCAACCGCTACCTTGTTTCCAGCAATGACAAGCTGGCGGCCTTCGATGCCTTTGCCTATCTGGATACGGTGTCGCCCCGTCCTTTGCTGTTCATCGTGGGCAGCCGGGCGGATACGCTCTATTTCACGGAAGATGCCTACCGGCGGGCCAAAGAACCCAAGAAGATCCATGTGGTGGAAGGGGCCAGCCATGTGGATCTGTATGACAAGCCGGAATACGTCACCCAGGTGGCGGCAGCCCTGAAGGACTTCTTCGGCAGCGCGCTGTAGCCCCTTTTTCCCGCTGCCGGAGGGCCGTCCCTGCGCTGCGGACCGTCGTTTCCGGCAGCAGGGGAAAGGGCAGCTCCGCCCGGGGCACGGTGCCCTTTGTCCAGGGGGGCCGGGTTCCCGGTGCTGTGGGCGGTGCCCGCAGGGACAGAAAAGCAGCCCGGCCGCACGTGGCAGTGGCCGGGCTTTCATGCGGAGTGCCGGCAACCGGGAGTCCTGCCGGGCGGCCGGGCTTGGCAGCGCGGAGGCCGCAGCCGGCAAGGCCGGAAAATTTTTCCGGTGGAAAAGCATTTGACAGGTCCCGCCGGGCGTGGAATGGAATCATGCCCATGAACGTCGTCGTCATATCGCTGTTCCTGGGGGGACTGGCCCTGTGCATCCGCACGGGTGTGTCGCTGCTGTGGGCCCTGGCTTTTGGCCTGCTGTGTTTTTCGGGGCAGGCTTTCCGGCAGGGCTTCCGCCCCCGCGAGATCATCGCTCTGTGGGGGAGGGGCGTGCGGACCATCGGCGATATCCTGAAGATCTTCGTCCTCATCGGCATGCTGACGGCGGTCTGGCGCTCGGCCGGCACCATCCCCTACATCATCCACCATTGCCTGCCCTGGGTGGATCCTGCCCATTTCCACCTTTGGGTCTTCCTGTTGTGCAGCCTGCTGAGCCTGTTGCTGGGGACCTCGTTCGGCACGGTCAGTACCCTGGGGGTTGTTTTCATGCTGCTGGCGCGCACGGCCGGGCTTGATCCGCTCATGACGGCCGGAGCGGTCATGAGCGGCATCTATGTGGGGGACCGCAGCTCGCCAGTGTCGTCCAGCGCGGCGCTGGTCTGTGCCCTGACGGGAACCTCCATCTATGATAACGTGCGGCTCATGTGGCGCACGTCCCTGCTGCCTTTCTTTCTGGTCTGCCTGGCCTATGTCCTCTTCCCGTCGGCACGGGTAGAGAGCCTGCCGTACATGGACGGCCTGTTTGCCGACGGGCTGGCGCCGGATGCCCGGGCCCTGCTGCCGGCCGTCTTCATGCTGGTGCCCCTGCTGCTGCGATGGGACGTCAAGAAGATCATGTCATGCAGCATCATTGCCGGATGCGTGGTCTCCCTGACTGTCCGGCAGATGGCACCGGCTGCCTTGCTGCGCTGTCTGGTGTACGGCTATGAGCCGCCGGCGGGCATGGAGATGCTGGCGGGGGGCGGTCTGCTTTCCATGGTCCAGGTGGCGGGCATCGTCCTGCTGACTTCGGCCTATGCGGGGCTGCTGGAGGCCACCGGCCTGCTGGACGGCCTGTCGGCTCTGGGGCGATGCCTGGCCCTGCGGCTGGGGGCCTTTCGGACCACGGTGCTGGCGGGCCTGCCTGTGGCCGCTGTAAGCTGCAACCAGACGCTCGGCATCATGCTGACCAGCCAGCTGTGCGCGCCTCTCTGGCGGGACAGGAAGAAAATGGTCCTGCCGCTGGAAAACGGCATTGTCCTGCTGGCGGCTGTCATCCCCTGGAGCATCGCGGGGAGCGTCCCCTGCGCCATCATGGGCGTGGGGCCGGAGTGCCTGCCCTATGCCTTTTACCTGTATGTGGTGCCACTGACGGACATGCTGCGGCGTCACTGAGGCGGGATGCTTTCGTGCCGTCAGACGGGAAAGGGAAAACCGGAAGGCCCGCTGCGCGTTGCGGGCATTTTGTTGCCGTGCCGTAGTCCTCCCCTCCGGGGGACAGGCAGGGCGCCTTGCCCGGCAATCCCGGATGCAAAAAGCCCCGCCCTTTCCTTGCCTGCGGGAGAGACGGAGCTTTTGGGCAACGATTTCGCCGGGATGCCCGCAACGGCCTGTCATCCGCCTTTGGGCCTTCTCCTGCCGGGGGAGTGCCTCCCTCTGATGCGATGCCCTGCGGAAAAGCCGTGCGGAAAGCTGCGTTGTCGTGCTGTCAGCAGGCAAAGGCCGTTCCGCCGTGAGCCGCGGAGAGCGGCAGGGGGGAGCGGTCCTTTTGCCCGATGATACGGGGACAGGACTAGACCAGATACAGTTCCGTCCCGGCCTCCTGGAGCATCCGCTGCCAGGGCTCTTCAAGGGGCCCGTTGGAGAACACCGCCTCGATATCACAGACGTTGGCCACCCGGACCATGGCGGAACGGCCGAATTTGGAATTGTCCGTGGCCAGGAAGACCCGGCGCGAGCATTCGATGATGGTCCGGGCCACGGAGACCTCCCTGTAGTCGAAATCCAGCATGTTGCCGTCCTGATCGATGCCGGAAATGCCGATGATGCCGTAATCCACCCGGAATTCCCTGATGAAGTTCTCCGCACTGGGGCCGATGATGCCGTGGTCGTGGTGCCGGACAGTGCCGCCGGCCACCACCACATCGAAGTTGGGGTTGCGGGCCATGATGGCGGCCACGTTGAGGTTGTTGGTCAGCACCCGCAGATTGGTGTGCCCCAGCAGGGCATGGGCGACCTCCTCGGTGGTCGTGCCCAGGTTGATGCAGATGGAGGCACCGTCGGGGATGTGTTTGGCCAGCATCTGGGCGATGGCCTTTTTTTCAGGCAGGAACAGTTTTTTGCGCTGCTCGTAAAGGATGTTTTCCGTACTCAGCGGCATGCCGACACCGCCGTGGAAGCGCTGCACCTTGCCTTGTCCGGCCAGGGTGTTGATATCCTTGCGGATGGTCTGCGGGGTCACGGAAAAACATTTGGTGAGCTCGTCGATGGTCGCATAGCCACGCGCATTGAGCATGTGCAGCAGGGCCTGGTGGCGTTCCGTTGTCTTGGTCATGGAGCTTCCTGGTGGGAGTGGGGATATCACAATATACTGGAATGACAGGGCGTGCGCAAGCCGCCACCGTCTGCCGGGAGGAAGGTTTCGTTTTCGAACTTCTATTATCAAAAAACGAAAATTGATTGACGCGGAGCCTGTCTAAGGCTTATGACAAAAACAAGTGTATACGCCTGTTTTCCCGCCATCGTGGCAGGACCGGTCCCCGGATCCTCCATCCGGACCGGCCGGATGGTTTGTTTTATGAAACAGGTGGCCTGACGGGCCAAAGGCCGTCAGGGTGCGGAAAGGTGCTCCTTATCTCAATCCCAAATCAGCAGAGGTGGATGATGAAACGTATCGTTGCACTGCTTTTGGCCTGCGCCTTTGTCATGGGCGCGCTGGCTGCGCCTGCCATGGCTGCCAAGACCGTCGTCATCAAGATCGCCGGCATGAAGCCCGAAGGTGAACCCGAAACCATCGGCATGCACAAGTTCGGCCAGTATCTGAAGGAACTCTCCGGCGGCAAATACGAAGTGCAGGTCTTCCCCAACAGTACCCTGGGCAAGGAAGATGCCTACATCGCCAGTACCCGCAAGGGCATCATCCAGATGTGTGCCACGGGTACCCAGACTTCGGCCCTGCATCCCGCCATGGCCATGCTGGAAACTCCCATGCTGTACGACAGCTATGACCATGCCCGCCGTGCCATGGAAGGCGAGACCTTCAAGCTGATCAATGAAGGCTTCACCGAAAAGTCCGGCCTGCGTACCCTGAACGCCTTCCCTCTGGGCTTCCGCCACTTCTACACCAAGAAGCCCCTGAACGGCATCGATGACGTGAAGGGCCTGCGCATGCGTGTGCCCAACATCCCCCTGTACACCAACTTTGCCAAGGAATGCGGCATCAGCGGCCAGCCCATGCCGTTTGCCGAAGTGCCCAGCGCTCTTGACCAGGGCGTCATCGACGGCGGCGACAGCCCCCTGTCCGACATCGTGGCCCTGAAGATGTACGAGATCACCCCCCAGATCACCCTGACCGGCCATATCCTGGTGATCCACTCCCTGTACATCAACGAAAAGTTCTACCAGAGCCTGCCGGAACAGGACAAGGCCTGGTTCAACGAAGCCGCCAAGCGCGCCGCTGACGACATCTGGCAGATGGTGGAAGAAGGCGATGCCAAGGCCATCGAGACCATCAAGGCCGCCAAGGGTTCCGTGAACACGCCTTCCAAGGAATTCCACGACTACATGGTGGAAGCGGGCAAGCGCAGCTGGAAGCTGTTCTATGATACCGTTCCCAATGCCAAGGAAATCCTGGAAAGCGCCGCCAGCTATCGCGACGCGAAGTAGCATTTGATACCGGGGGATGCCGCATGGGCGGCGTCCCCCTTTTTTGACCCTGAACCACGCATGCAGATACTGCAGGAGCGGATTTTTTTCCGATATGCAGGGGGATATGATGAGCAGCGAAACCAAAACGACGCCCGCAACGGCTTCCGGGCAGCCGGCTGCCGAAAACAGGCACGGTTTGTCTGGCGAACTGCTTTTTGAAATTTTCTGTGCGGTCATCTTTCTGGGGATGATCGGTCTGGTCTTCTACAATGCCTTTTTGCGCTATGTGTTTGGCGGAAGTTATCCCCCCAGCGAAGAGTGGGCGCGCTTTCTTTTCATCTACATCACCTTTTTCGGTGCCATTGAGGCATTCTACTGGAAAAAGCACATCGCGGTGGACATGTTCGTGGACATGTTTTCGGGCATGCCCCGCAAATGCATAGAGATCCTGGCCATTTTGCTGACCATGGGGGCCCTGGGGCTGCTGCTTGACGGCGGCATCACCTATGTGCTGCAGACCATCGACACCAATTCGGTCGCCACCAACGTCAACATGGCCTTCATCAACAGCACACTGCCCATCATGGCCTTCACGGCCATCCTTATCTGCCTGCGGGATCTGATCGCCATCGTGCGCCGCCCGGCCAGCAGCTTCGCCAAGGCGACGGAAGAGGAAAAGATCGAGCAGGAAATCAGCAAGGAGTTGTAGGGTATGGAGCTTTTTCTTTTCCTTGGCAGCCTCTTTGCATTCCTGTTTGTCGGCATCCCCATCTCCATGGTGCTGGTGCTGTGCTCCATCGTGCTCATGTGGCACTCCGGCATGTGGGACAGCATGATCATCCCATCCACCATGCTGGACGGGGCCAACAATTATCCCCTCATGGCCATCCCCTTCTTCGTCTTTGCCGGCGAGATCATGGCCGAGGGCGGCCTGTCCAAACGTGTGGTGCAGCTGGCCCAGCTCATGATCGGTCGCGTGCGCGGCGGTCTTGGCTATGCCGCCATCATCTCCAGCGTGATCTTTGCCGGCCTGATGGGCAGCTCCGTGGGTGAAGCCGCGGCCCTGGGCGGCCTGCTGCTGCCCATGATGGCCGAAGTGGGCTACAAGCCCGGTCGCGCGGGCGGCGTCATCGCCTCGGGCGCCATCCTCGGCCCCATCATCCCGCCCAGCACCAACTTCATCCTGCTGGGTGCGACCATCAGCGGTCTGTCCATCACCAAGCTGTTCATGATCGGCCTGTTCCCGGGCATCTTCATCGGCCTGGCCCTGATGGTGGTCTGGTATTTCATCGTGCGTATCGACGGGTACAACGAGACCATCACCTTCTCGCGCGAAGAAAAGTGGAAGATCATCCGCGATGCCATGCCGGCCTTCATGATGCCTGTACTGCTGCTGGGCGGCATCCGTTTCGGCGTGTTCACGCCTACGGAAGGCGGCGCCTTCGCGGCCATCTATGCCATCATCGTCTGTGTGGGGTACTACCGGGAACTGAGCTTCCGCGGCCTGCTGCGCGTCAGCGCCCGTGCGGCGCGGACCACCGCTGTGGTCATGCTCATCGTGGCCACGGCCACGGCCGTGGGCTGGTTCATCACCATCGCCCAGATCCCCAACCAGGTGACCGACCTGTTCCGGCCGCTCATCGACAGCCCCGTGCTCCTGCTGCTGGCCATCAACATCTTCCTGTTCCTGGTGGGCATGGTCATGGACCTGACCCCCAACATCCTGATCTTTGCCCCGGTGTTCTATCCCCTGATCACCCAGGCCGGCATCGATCCGTACTTCTTCGGCCTGCTGTTCATCCTGAACCTGGGCATCGGTGTCATCACCCCGCCCGTGGGCACGGTGCTGTATGTGGTCTGCGGGGTGGGCAACATCAAGATCACCAAGCTGGTGCGGGGCATGCTGCCCTTCCTGGTGACGGAGATCGTCATGCTCTTCCTGCTCCTCTTCTTCCCCACGCTCTCGCTCACGCCGCTCAAGTGGCTTATGGGCGGCGGCTAGGCGCTGATCCCCTTCCTGTCATGCCAGGGCCCCTTCGGGGGCCCTTTTTTCATGTCCTGTGGTTTTGAGGGGACAGGCTGACGGCCGGCTGCGGTACGGGATGATGCTCCTGCTTCCGGGGGACCGTGGCGCGGGATGGGGGGGCCGGGAAGAATGCGCTGGGGCCGGAGAGGGCGACCGGCGCGGGCAAAGCAGGGCCGGGACCTCCTGCCAGCCAGGGGCTGCCGGTCTTGCGGGCGATCTTGCCGTGATGCCGGAGTGGAAGGGAGACGCTGCTGTTTTGTCTTCCTGCTGTCGTCGGAAACCTGCCGGCCCCCTGTTTTCTCTGGGCTGGACCGCGGATGGATAGGCGTACCTCATAAAAAAGCCCCTCCGGCGGAGAGGCTTTGACGCTTCTGGTTTCGTGTGGCCGGATGGTCAGGCGGGGCGCGATGTCCCCAGCCTGTTCCCCAGCAGGAAAGCCAGCAGGGCCGCGAGGGTCGAGGGCACGATGGCGTGGATGCCGTGCATGGGCGGCTTGAGGACGCTCAGGGCAAAGAAACAGGCCACCCCCACCAGGATGGAGCTCAGGGCTCCGGCCGCATTGGCGTTGCGCCAGTACAGGCCCAGCAGCAGGGGCCAGAGGAAGGTGGCTTCCAGACCGCCGAAGGCGAACAGATTGATCCAGACCAGCAGATCCGGCGGCTCCAGCGCGGCCACGAAGACGATGGCGCCGATGGCGGCCGTGCAGCCCAGGCTGAAACGCTTGATGCGCTGCAAGGGCATGCGGCTGCTGTCGCCCTTCAGGATATACTGCACATAAAGATCCTTGATGATGGCCGCTGAGGCCAGGAGCAGCATGGAGTCCACCGTGGACATGATGGCCGCCAGGGGCCCGGCGATGAAGACCCCGGCCCAGAACGGCGGCAGCAGTTCCAGGATCAGGCTGGGCATGGCCATGTCGCCCACGGCCAGGTCGGGGATGACGGCCCGCCCCAGCGCCCCGGCCAGATGGACGCTCAGCAGCAGGAAACCGATGATGACCGTGCCCATGATCATGGCGCTGTGCATGGCCCGGGAGTCCTTGTAGCCCATGCAGCGCTGGCTCGTCTGGGGCAGGCCCAGCACGCCCAGGCCCACCAGCACCCAGAAGGAGAGGATCATGGGCTGGGGCACGGCGTCCTTGGGCCCTGTGGGCGTGATGAGACCGGGATCGATGGCCTTGAGGCGCGACATGCAGGCCTCCATGCCGCCGCCGGCCTGGACCACCGCCAGCAGCACCACGACGGCGGCCACGGTCATGACGATGCCCTGCATGGCATCGGTAAGGACCACGGCGCGGAAGCCGCCCAGCGCGGTATAGGCGATGACCGTGATGCCGAAGAGCGCCAGCCCGGCCTCATAGGGATAGCCGGTGATGGCCTGGAACAGGCGCGCCCCGCCGATGAACTGGGCCGTCATGGCCGCCACGAAGAAGACCAGCAGGGCCAGAGAGCAGAGGATGGCTACGGCGTCGCTGCCGTAGCGGACGCGCAGGTAATCGGTGATGGTCACGGCATTCATGGCCCGGGCCTCCATGGCGAAACGTTTGCCCAGGACCCCTATGGTCAGGAAAACGGTGGGCATCTGGATCATGGCCAGCAGGACCCAGCTCAGGCCCACGGTATAGGCCACGCCCGGCCCGCCGATGAAACTGCTGGCACTGGTGTAGCTGGCCACCACGGTCATGGCCAGCACAAAGCCGCCCATGGAACGGCTGCCCAGAAAATATTCCTCAAGGAAGCCCGAGGCGTTCTCGTGCTTGCGGGAGCGCCTGCCGGCCCACAGGGCCACCGCAAAGGACAGTGCCAGATACAGGACGATGGGGATCAGTGTGGAGGCAGCAGCCGTCATGGACGTTCCTCCCGGCCGGGACGGCTTTCTCCTGCGGAAGACCTTTCCGGTGCCTGCGGGTTTTCGTCAGAGCCAAGCGGCATGTCCTTGAAGAAAAAACGCACCAGGCCCCAGACGAGCAGGCAGGCCACAGGGTAGCCCAGCACGCAGCTGTAGAAGAACCAGTCCGGCATGCCCAGCGTATACCTGTAGTTTTCCGGGGCATCGCTCCCCAGACCGTAGGCTGTCAGATACCACCAGAGAAAATACAGGGCATAGGCGGCCAGGGCGAACAGGGCTTCCCGGTTCGCCTGAAGGAAACGCTTGTCGTTTTTGCGGGCCATGGACACTCCGGGGCTGAAGGGGACAGGACGGGCACTGTTCCCGGCAGTATGACAGAGTGTGCGGCCGTAGTCGAGCAGGCGGCCGCCAAGGAAAAACATCCCGCCGGATGGGGAAGAAGGGAACAGGCGTCCGCGGCCTGTCGTTCTGTGGGCACCGCGCCGCATCCCGGCGGAGGCTTCCGCTTTGACCTGCAGGGCCGTCATGCGTAGGCTGGCGGGAACATGTCGTACGGAGAACGAAAGACCATGAACATGCTTGCCACCATCGATCTGGGCGGGACCCACTGCCGTTTTGCCCGTTTTACCGTTACGGCCCGGGGGCTGGCCCTGGACGCTGTGGAAACATGTCCCACGGCCCGCCTGAAGGACAGTGATGCCGTGCTGGAACAGTGGGAAAAGCGTCAGCACACGTCGCTGTCACAGGTCGCCGCACTGGTCATGGGCGTCGCCGGACCTGTGCCGGATGGCCTGACGGCCCGTCTGAGCAACGCCCCCTTGCGGGTGGATCTGAAAACCGCCATGCCGCGCTTCGGCCTGCGTCGTGCCCGGGTGGTCAATGATTTCGTCTGCGAGGCCTGCGCCTGCCTGACCCGGATCGGGGAGCGGTCCCGGCATCTGCTGGGACCGGCTGACATGCCCTGTCCGTCACGCCGTTCTGCTGGAGAGGCGCCTGCGCCGGTGGCCGTGCTGGGGGCCGGTACGGGGCTGGGGGCCGGCTGGCTCGTCCCGCAGGTGGACAACGGGCGGCTGCGCTGGCTGCCCCTGCCGTCAGAGGCCGGGCATCAGGCTTTTGCCTTTCTGGGACGGGAAGAGGAGGCATTCGCGCTCTTTGCCCGGAAGCAGCTTGGGCGGTCGCTGCTGCGGGCCGATGACATCGTCACGGGGCGGGGGCTGGCCGTGCTGCACCATTTCCTGACAGGCCGGGAACTGGCGCCCGCTGCCGCGGCGGCCGAAGGGCTGGCCGATGATTGTCCGACCCTGCGCTGGTATGCCCGCTTCCTGGGACGGACCTGCGCGCACTGGGGCCTGGCCACGCTGTGTTACAGCGGGCTGTTCCTTACCGGCGGCATGGTGCTGCGCAATCCTGCGGTCACGGAGCACCCGGCCTTTGCAGAAGGGTTCTTCATGGCTCCTGGCCTGGATGTGCTGGAACGCCTTCCTGTCAGCCGCTATACGGATGCGCACAGCGGCCTGTGGGGCGCTGCCTGGCTGGCGGAACAGCTGGCCACGGGGTGCCTCCCGAACTCGTGAGGAGGGGGCGCGCCGGGACCGGGGCGGGCTGGCAGTCCGGTATGCCGACGACGGTGATGCCCGGATCAGGCGGTGCCGTCGGCTGGTGTACGCGAGGACAAAAGCACGGGCCATCCGGTGGCGCCGGGCAGGAACAGGACGCCCTCCGCAGCGTGCGCGGGGATGGCCCGTCCGCATGGATGGCGAGGATGCCGGGATGCCTCAGCCGAGCCGTATCAGCATGGCCCCGCCCATGACGATGAGGATGGCCAGGATGCGCGGAGGCGAGAGCCGTTCGTGCAGGAAGATGACGGCCAGAAGCATGCCGAAGATCACGGAGGTCTCGCGCAGGGCCGCCACCAGGGCGATGGGGGCCAGGGTCATGGCCCAGAGGGCGATGCCGTAGGAGCCCAGGCCGCACAGACCGCCGAACAGGCCCGTGGCCGCGCGGGCCCGCAGATAGCTGATGTAGGTGTGCCCGTGCCGCCAGAGCACATAGGCATGGATGGGGAAGATGTTGAGGAAGAAGATCCAGCAGGTATAGCTGACGCCGTTGCCGCTGGCCCGGGCACCGTGTCCATCGGCCAGCGTATAGGCCGCGATGACCAGGGACGTGCGCAGACAGATGAGGATGTCCGCGGCACGGGCCCCCTTGTGGACATGCTCCAGGGTCAGGGTCAGGATGCCGAGGCAGAGCAGGAGGATACCGCCCCAGGCGGTGAGGCTGATGTGGTTGCCGAGCAGCAGCAGGGCCAGGGCCGTGAGCATGGGGGCACAGCCGCGCATGATGGTATAGCCCATGGACAGGTCCACCTTGTCATAAGCCTGCGAGATGCAGATGTAATATGTCAGGTGGAAACAGCAGGAAAGTGCCAGCAGGCCCCAGGATTCCGGCGCCGGTGCGGGCAGGAAGGGCAGGATGGCCAGGGCTCCCAGCCCGCCGCCCAGGGCGTTTATGGAAGATTCGAAAAGTTTGTTGGAGCCGCCTTTGACGATGCTGTTCCAGGTGGCGTGCAGCAGGGCCGCGGCCAGCACAAGAAGCAGGACATGTCCGTCCATGGTTACGACCTCGCGTCACTGGTGTGCCGGACAGGGAGAAAAGCCGCAAAAAAAGCGAACGGAGGACCGTCGGATGCGGGGCCGCAGCAAGAAGAGCTGCGCGTGCGGCCCCGGGAAACGGATCCTTACCAGCCCCGGCAGCGTTCGAGACGGCCGCTGATCCGGCCGTCCTGCAGGAGGATGTAGCTGTCGAAGCAGGCCGCGGTGGCGCAGGCATGGACGGGCAGGATGCGCAGGCGGGTGCCTGCGGGCAGGGCGGGGCAGGAAGGCCCGCTGACGATGCCGTGCTCCTGGTTGGTCTCCGTGACGCGCAGACCGGGGATCAGTTGCCCAGCCTCGTCGCAGACGAGCCCGTAGCCGAAGGCATCCCGCTTCCAGGGCAGGCCCGTATCGCGTGAAAGGGCCATCCAGCCCGCATCGACGATCAGGGCACGGCCGTCGCCTTGCCGTCCGATGACCGTGGTCAGCACGGAAAGGGCCAGGTCTTCGGGGCGGCAGACGCCCAGACCGGCCATGACGAGGTCCTGGAAGACATAGACGCCCGCCCGGACTTCCGTGATGCCGGAAAAATCCTCACCGAAAAAGGCCGTGGGCGTGGAGCCGACGCTGACCACGGGGCAGGGGAAACCGGCTTCCCGCAGCAGCCGTGCCGCCGTAGTGGCCGCGGCGCACTCCTGTGCGGCCAGGGCGGTGATGGCCTCCGTGCCGGGCAGGTCATAGGCGGACCCCGCATGGGTCAGGACGCCGCGGACTTCCTGGCCGCCGTCCCGCAGCAGGGCGGCGATGGCCGTCAGACGGGGATCGTCGGGTCGCAGTCCGGCCCGGTGTCCGTCACAGTCTATCTCCAGCAGCACGGCCAGGCGGCAGTCCCGCTGCCGGGCAAAGTCCACCAGCAGCCGGGCGCTTTCCTCATTGTCCAGCACCACGCTCAGGTCGATGCCGCGCCGGCGCAGTCCGGCCACCCGTTCCAGCTTGTTGGGAGCGATGCCGACGGCATAGCAGATGTCGCGCACGCCGCCTGCGGCAAAATATTCGGCTTCCGCCAGTGTGGAGACCGTGGCCGGGCCGGTGGGGCTTTCCATGCAGCGACGGGCGATCTCCCTGTTCTTGCAGGTCTTGAGATGGGGCCGCAGGGAGACGCCGCGCTCGTGCAGGCGGCGGGCCAGCCGGTCCATATTGGCCTGCAGCTTTTCATCTTCCAGCAGCAGGCAGGGCGTGGTCAGCGCAGCGAGTGTGGTCATCTCTTCCTCCTTGTCGGGGGTGGTTACAGGGATGCGGGAGCGGCGAACGTGTCCGGCGGCAAACCTTCTTCCCACTGGCGGAGCAGGCGGGCGGCCAGGGCCGGGTCGTCGGTGGTGCAGGCCAGTTCCTTGAGGACGGGGGCCTGACGGTTCTCTATCTGATGCGCATAGCAGCGGTCATAATAATGGAGCACCGCACGGGCGGCGTCGGCGTAATTCCCCGTATCGATCCACTGGCGGCAGCGCCGGGTCAGTTCACTGCCCAGCCGGCGTTGCAGGCGCTCCAGGGCCGCCAGCAGGCCTTCCCGCATGTCCTGTCCGCCGTAGTCGCGGACGAGATGGGCGACGCGTTCCTCGGCCGGCAGCAGGATGCGGACCAGCGGGCTGCGTCCCAGCTGGGCAAAGAATTCCTCGCACATGGTCACATGACCGATATGACGGCTTTCGTCCTCAAGCCAGACAGGACGGGCAGGATCGCAGCGCCGCCACTGTTCGTAGAGCTGGTTCTCGAACCACTCGTTGCCGGGCTGTTCCTCGGGCTGGCCCAGGGCCCCGAAGGCAGAGCCCTTGTGGCGGGCCAGGCCTTCCAGGTCGATGACCTGCGAACCGAGGCGCTGCAGCTCCAGCAGGATGTCCGTCTTGCCGCAGCCCGTGTAGCCGCCCAGCACGAGGATGGGCCGGGGCCGGGCCAGCTCGCTGCGCACGAAGGTCCTGTAGCTTTTGTAGCCGCCCTCCAGCCTGTGCACGGTGAAGCCGCCCGTTTCCAGCAGCCAGCGCATGCTGTCGCTGCGCATGCCGCCCCGCCAGCAGTGGAGCAGGACTTCGCGTTTGCCGCCGCACAGGTGGCGGGCACGGGCAAGCAGGGCGGCCAGATGCCCGCCCACCAGCTCCAGGGCCAGATGGACGGCGCCTTCACGTCCGCTGCGGGCATGGGCCGTACCGACCCTGGCCCGCTCTTCATCGGTGAACAGGGGCAGGTTGAGGGCACCGGGGATATGGGCAAGGGCGAATTCGCCGGGAGAGCGGACATCCAGCAGCGGGAGGCCCTGGTCCCGCATGGCCAGAAATGCGGCAACGTCCTGGACTGGGGGCATGACGATCCTCTGAAAAAGTAAAACGGTGGGTTATGGGTACGCCAAAGCGGGAGCGCTGTAAACCGTGTCCCTTCCCGCGGATCCTGCACGAAGCCTTGACAGCGTACAGGGCGCAGCATAGCGTGGAGTGCCCCGAACTTTTTTCATTTACAGCAAGGAGTTGGATATGGCAGTCCATGTAGTGGATCACCCCCTGGTGCGGCACAAGCTCGGCATCCTGCGCAAGGACAGTACGTCCACCAGTGAATTCCGCAGTGTTTCCAATGAGATTGCCCGCTTGCTCATCTATGAGGCCACCAAGGGCTTCAGCACTGAGAAGCATACGGTGCAAGGCTGGGCCGGGCCCGTGGAAGTGGAGGCCATTTCCGGCAAGATGGTGACCATCGTCCCCATCCTGCGCGCCGGGCTGGGACTCATGGACGGCGTCCTGGACATGATCCCCGGGGCCAAGATCAGCGTGGTGGGCCTGTACCGCAATGAAGAGACGCTGGAACCCGTGGAATATTATGCCAAGCTGGCCCGCAACATCGAAAGCCGCCTGGCCATCATCCTGGATCCCATGCTGGCTACGGGCGGTTCGCTCATCGCCACCATCGACATCCTCAAGAAACGAGGCTGCAGGCATATCTGCAGCCTCAATCTGGTCTGCGCGCCCGAAGGCATCGCCAGGGTCCAGGCAAAACATCCCGATGTGGAGATCTATACTGCGGCGGTGGACTCGCACCTGAACGAGCACGGCTATATCATCCCCGGCCTGGGGGATGCCGGCGACCGCATCTTCGGCACCAAGTAGGAGGCCGCATGGCGGAACAGCTCACCACCGGAGGCGGGGAGTTCGATCCCTGCCGTTACAGGCTGCGTCTGCGTGACTGCCTTCTGGGCGCGCAGATGCTTTTTGTGGCTTTCGGCGCGCTGGTGCTTGTCCCCTTGCTGACGGGGCTCAACAGCAATGTTGCCCTGTTCACCGCCGGTGTGGGCACGCTGCTGTTCCAGCTCGTCACGCGGGGCAGGGTCCCCATCTTCCTCGCGTCTTCCTTTGCCTTCATCGCGCCCATCATCTACGGCGTGGAAACCTGGGGCATGCCCCGCACCATGGGGGCCCTGGTCTTTTCCGGTCTGCTCTATGTGTTCATCAGCCTGCTCATCCGCTGGCGCGGCATGGGGCTCATCCTGCGCCTGCTGCCGCCCATCGTGACCGGGCCGGTCATCATGGTCATCGGCCTCGTGCTGGCGCCCACGGCCGTCAAGATGGCCCTGGGCCAGAGCGGTCCGGCCATGCCCCAGGCAACGGCCATGAGCATTTCCATGGTTTCCCTGGCCGTGACCGTGGCCGTCTCCCTGCTGGGACGCGGCATGCTGCGCCTGGTGCCCATCCTGTGCGGTATCGCCGCGGGGCTGGTGATGGCGGAGATCATGGGCGTGACCAGCTGGGAGGCGGTGGGCAAAAGCCCCTGGCTGGCCCTGCCCGCGTTCAGCCTGCCGGAATTCTCCTGGGAGCCGCTGCTCTTCATCATCCCGGTGACCCTGGCACCGGTCATCGAGCATTTTGGCGACATCATCGCCATCAGTTCCGTCACGGGCAAGGATTATCTGCGTGACCCCGGTGTGAAGAACACCATGCTGGGGGACGGGATCGCCACCATGGCCGCCTGTCTGCTGGGCGGGCCGCCCAATACCACCTATTCCGAAGTGACCGGCGCCGTGACCCTGACCCGGGCCTTCAATCCCGCGGTCATGACCTGGGCCGCGCTGTGCGCCATCCTGCTTTCCATGGTCGCCAAGGTGGGGGCCTTCCTCAGCTGCATCCCCGCACCTGTCATGGGCGGGATCATGATCCTTTTGTTCGGGGCCATCATGGTGGTGGGCCTGAACACGCTGGTGCGCGCGGGGCAGGACCTGCTGCGCCCCCGCAACATGGTCATCGTGGCCCTGATCATCATTTTCGGCGTGGGCGGGATGCAGGTCAGTATCGGTGGTTTCAAGCTGGCCGGCATCGGCCTGGCGGCCGTCACCGGTGTGGTCCTCAACCTGCTTTTGCCGCAGGATGATCCGCAGGGCTAGGCAGCTCTGCAGGGGCTAGGCAGCTCCGCAAAAACGGACACGATGCGCAGGATGGCGACATGCCGTCCTGCGCATTTTCTGTATGCTGCCAGCGAGCGGGGGCACAATGCTGCGAGGCGGAAAGCCATCTGCCGTGCATGTTCGGGGAGGGATCGTGCCCCACCGGCAAGTCCCGTTCCATCACGCTCAGGCCGAATCCCTGTTCGTCTGGGCAGGCCCCCGGGGGAGGGCGCCGGCCGTCGGGGGCAAGGCGGCCGGGAGAGCCGGCCGTGCTTCCTTTTGTGGCGGTCTGCGGGCTGTTGGCCCGTGTCATCCCGCAGGCCGTTGCCCCTCTTGTGCGCCGCAAGGCCGCTGGCCGCCTAGGAGGCGGCCCGGCTCTTGTCCATGTTCAGCCAGAAGACGGCGGCCAGCACCAGGGCGCTCCCGGCCCAGCCCAGCGGGCTGAAGGATTCGTCCCAGAACAGCCAGACCCAGATGGTGCTGAGGATGGGCTCCAGATAGCAGAGCACGGCCGTGCGGACCAGCCCCAGCCGCTTGAGGGCCTGGGCATAGCAGAAAAAGGCGAAATAACCGGTGAAAGCGCCCAGGATCAGCAGCCAGCCCCAGGTGGAGAGGCTGTGGTCGAGGCTGACGGGCGTGAGGCAGAAGATGACCGCCGCGCCGCCCAGCTGCATGAAGGCATACAGGGTGGCCGGTGTGTAGCGGTCCTGCCACCAGCGGCAGAAGGGATAGTGGGAGGCGTAGCAGACGCTGATGAGCAGGCCGCAGGCGACGCCTGTCCACGAGGTCTGCCCGGGCAGACTGCCGCCGGAAAAGCAGACCATGCCCGTACCGGCCAGGGCCAGGGCGATGATGCCGCACTGGCGGCTGGTGATGGGCTCGTGGAACAGAAAACGGGAAAACATGGCCACCCACACCGGCGCCGTGTAGAGCAGGACCACGGCCATGGCCGCGCCGCTGAGTTTGATGGCATACAGGGTGGCCGCGTAGAAGACGCCCACTGCCCAGAAACCGAAAACGGTGAACAGCGCCGCGTGGCGCAGCGGGATGCGGATCTGCCGGCGCAGGCTGGCATGGGTGATGAAGCAGGCGGCACCGATGGCGGCGCGCCAGAAGGCCGTTTCAAGCGGACTGACACCGGCGGCCAGACAGTTTTTGGAGATCAGGCCGATGACCGACCAGGCAAAGACGGTCAGCAGGATCAGGATCAGGCCGTGACGGCGGGCGGAGGGAGAAGAAGGAGAGGGCAGGGACGCGGCCATGAATGTCATTCCTCGGTCAGATGAAGCCATGAAAAAGCGCTGTGTCGGCCCACAGCGCCCGGAAAAGCAGGACAGGCCAGCCTTGGGCCCGCCCTGCTGGAGTTGTTGCCTTACCAGTCGCCCCGGCCTGCCGGACGGACGGGGAAGGTGCCCGCAGGCAGTTCTGCCAGCTGGCTGGCGGTGCAGCCCTGAACCGGGAAGGTCTCCCGAAGCCAGGACAGGAAGGCGTGGATGCGTGCCAGAACGGCGTCCGCGGCCTTCTGGTCGGGCACATGCGGGGAACCGCCGGGCAGCATCTCGGAGGAGTGCCAGAACAGGCTCAGCACCTGTCCGCCCCGCTGCCGGTGCAGCCGCGCGGCCCAGCGCATGATCCGGGGCGCATGCCAGAACGGATTGGGGCTGAGGACGCCCCAGAAATGGAACGTGTCCCGAGAGGCGGCAGGACAGGCCCGGTACCAGAGCCTGGCAAGCGCGGGATGCAGAGGGATCTGCGTGATGGGGGCCTCCAGCAGGGGGGCGCCCTGCCAGCCTTCCACCCAGTAGGGATCCGCCGGGGCAAGGAAGTGGTCCGGGCCGCCAGGGAAATGGCGCAGGGGGCAGACGGAGCTGTCCACCCTGATGCCGGCTTCGGAAAGCAGGGGGCGCACGCCGCCCTTGAGGTCCCAGCGGCCCATGCGGAAACTGGTCAGGGGCGCGCCCTGGAACTCCCGCCCGGCATCCAGCAGCGTGGCCAGACGCTGGCGCAGCAGGTCGCGGGGCAGCTTGTCCGTGCGTGTGGGCTGGCCCTCGTGCGGGGGATCCAGAGGTGAGGCCGGCGGCGTGCTCCAGTGATGGAGATGGGCCCCGATCTCCGCGCCGTAATGGTCGCGCATCTGCTCCAGCACATGGCAGGCCCCGGCATCGGCAAAGACCGTATGGGCGCAGAACAGCGTCAGCGGAAAGCCCAGGTCCCTGCTCAGCGGCGCGAGCCTGGGCAGGAGGGAGACATTGGAGACACCGCAGCCGCTGGCGGCGTAATGGCCTGAAAACAGGCCTTCTTCTTCGACATCGAGACTGACGACCACCCGCAGAGGGATATCAGATGTATGGGGATGCGCATTTTTCATGAAGAGGACGATACGCCCAAGGCGTGCGCAAGGCAATGCGGCTACGGACTTGCAAATTTGCCCGGAATACATGAGGATGCACCCATGTCTGATAAAATGCATGTGCTCTTCGTCATGGAAGACCTCTGTTTCGGCGGTACCCAGCGCCAGATGGTCGAGCTGGCCTGCCGTCTGGACAGGACGCGCTTCCGTGTCTCCATGCTGGTCCTCACCGGCAGGACGGACCTTGATGCACAGGTCGAACAGGCCGGTATCCGCGTGGCATATCTGGGGCACAGCCGCAAGGTGAACCCCTTTTTCTTTGCGCTCATGCCCGCATCCCTCAAGCGTCTGGCGCCCGATGTCCTCGTCCCCTGCACGGCCCTGCCCAACATCTGGGGCCGCATCTGGGGGCGGCTGCTGGGGATCCCCGTGGTGGGCACGGTGCGCGGCGGCGGCGCGCCACGCAGGCAGCACGAGCGTTTCCTCTGGCGCCTGACGGATCACATGATCTGCAATTCCGAGGCGCTCGCCGACGTCCTTTCCGGCCTGGGCATCCCGGCCGCACGGCTGACCTATGTGCCCAACGGTGTGGACACGGAGCGCTTCGTGCCGGCGCAGCCCGCGCCTTCGGGGCGTCCGCCGCTCATCGTCTGCGTGGCACGTCTGGCCGGGGACAAAGATCATCTGACGCTGTTGAAGGGCTTCGCGCTGCTGCGTCAACGGCATCCCGAGGTCCGCCTGCGTCTCGTGGGAGACGGCCCGCGGGAAAAGGAGCTCAAGGCCTGGGTAGCGGAGCATCTGCCGGGCGGTGGCGTGGAGTTCTGCCCCGGCTCCCCGGATGTGCGCGCCCATTATGCGGCGGCCCGCATCTTTGCGCTGACGTCCGTGCGCGAAGGTCAGCCCAACGTGATCCTGGAAGCCATGGCCGCCGGGCTGCCTGTATGCGCCACGGATACCGGAGGCATCCCCCGGCTCGTGGCCCGGGGGGAGAGCGGCCTGCTCTCGCCGGTGGGGGACAGCGCCGCCTTTGCCGGCAACTGTGCCGCGCTGCTGGCGGATCCCGCGAAGGGAGACAGGTTCGGCCGGGCCGGACGGCAGCGGGTGGAGCAGAGTTTTTCGTTTGAAGCCATGGTGGCGGCGCATGAGGCCATCTTTCTGCGTCTGGCGGCACGGGAGCGGGCATGAAACATCTCGGAGCCTGTCTCTGCCTGTGCTGCTGCCTGGGCGCATCCCCGCTCTGGAGCCTCGCTGCCGGCCCCGCGGGAAGTCACGGGACCTATGAGGTGACGGAACTCTGGACGGGCGACATCCTGACGGCCAGTTTCCGCATGGGCATGTGTTTTGCTGCCGACGGCAAGTTGCGCGGTGTCGTCCTGCTCCGTTCCTCCAGCGGGCAGGTCGATGTCTATCATGTTTATGGTTCCGTGCAGAACAACACCTTTTCTGCCACGCATGGTTCAGGGCACCAGATCACCGGGCGCTTCCTGTCCGGCGACGATGTCGAGGTCAGGATCCGTCTGGGGAACGGCATGCGCTTCACGACAGTGGCCAAACGTTCCCGGGATGTCCCGCTGACGGACGACTGCGCGCCCCTGCCTGAAACATCAACGCATCAACAAAATTGAGGTCGTTATGGGGACTACCTTCTTTGTGCTGGCGCTGTTGCAGTGTGCCCTGCTTTTTTTCCTGTCCCGGGTGGGCAGCAGGCTTGACCGCGAAGAACGCAAGCCCGCCCCCCAGCGGACGCACTGGCCCCGCACCGGCCTGATCGTGCCTGCCGGGGGGAACCATCCGCGTATGCGCGAGGCCCTGGAAAGCCTGCTCAGGCAGGATTATCCCGCCCTGTACCCCGTCATCGTCACGGCTACCGCCGACGAACCGGCAGCCGGTATCGCGCGCGAGCTGCAGGCCCGCTATCCGCAGCTGCGGCATGTGGTGGCCGGTTTCGCCAAGGGCTGCGGCCAGAAGAACCATAACAGCCTCAAGGGGGTGGCGGCCGTGGAGGACGAGGTCGAGCTGCTGGCGTTCTGCGACAGCACGCATATCGCGCCCCGCGACTTCATCCGCCGTCTGGTGGCGCCCGTGGTGGACGGTGAGGATTTCAGCACCGGCTACCACAAGGTCGTGGCGCTGGACGCGGGCATCGTCACCATGGCCTATGCCCTGTGTGTCCAGCTGATGCGCTATCTGCAGGGCATATCGAGCTTCACCCAGCTGTGGGGCGGCGCCATGTGCTTCCGCCTGTCGGCCTTCCGCCGCTACGGCGTGCGCGAGTTCTGGATGACCAATGTGGTGGACGACTGTTCCCTGGCCGACCGCCTCATCCGGCTGGGGGCCCGTATCCGTCTGAGCGCCGATGCCGTCCTGATGACCGAGGCCCGCGATCATGATCTGGGCGTCTGGCGCCACTGGATGGACCGGCAGATCCTGTTCCTCAAGTTCTGTATCCCCTGCCAGTGGGTCCTGCTGGGCGTGCTGGCCTGCCTTATGCTGCTGCCCGTGCTCTGGGCAGTGCTCGCCCTGCTGGGCGTGCTGCTGGGCAAGCTTTCCTTCGGCTGGCTTCTGGGCGTGCTGGCCTACGCCGCGGCCCTGGCGCTGGTGCTGCGCGGCTGGGCCCGTTTCCAGGAATCCGTTTTTCCCGTCTGGCGCTGGATGGTCGCTTTTTGCGCCAGCGCCTGCATGTTCGTCTGGGTTTATCTGGGTACCATCCTTGCGGAGGGCGTCCTGTGGCAGGGCATCTGGTATGAGGTCGGCCGTCAGGGCCGCGTCATCAGGATGCGCCGCCAGAAGTAGGCCTTTCCGCCGCCGGTACCCGTTCAGCTATCTACAATCAGGATGCAACTCCTTATGGTGACAGCATGATTGCAATGTCGGACCTTTTTCGCGTGAGCTTGCGACAGGTCGTCCGCCAGCGTGGGTTTGGCGTGATCCTGTCCATCGCTCTGGGCATCACGGCCTTTATCGCCCTGTCCGTGCTGGGGCAGGAGATCCGCTACAAGGTGGGGCAGGACATGGTGCTCATGGGCGGGGTGAACATCATCCGTGTCTATATGGATGATGCGCAATATCCCGGCCAGCCGCGACGCGATTTTTCTCCCCGCACGGTGGAAGCGCTGCGCAAGATCCCCGGTGTGGGCATGATCAGCGAGAACATCCGCAACGGGGTCACGTTCAGCCTGCGGGCCAGCGGGGAACGGACGCTGGGGGTCCATTTCATCGGTGTGGACCAGTATTTTGCGGAGACCTATTCCCTGGAGCTCGTGGCCGGCCGGATGCTGTCCACGGATGATGTGCGCGGCCACCGGCGCGTCTGTATGCTGGGGCGCGAGGCCGCCACCAATCTGTACGGCGATCCTTCCCTGGCCGTGGGCAAGCTGCTCTTCCTGGGCAAGGACGTCATCGAGGTCGTGGGCGTGGTGACCGGCGTCATGCTGGGCGAATGGAACCAGGGCGGCTTTTTGCCGACCACGGTCATGGAAGACAGGAACTGGGGCTCCGGCAAGATCACGCGCCTGTTCGTCCGTGCCATCGGCTGGGAGGACGTGGCCCCGGTGGTCCGTCAGATCCCGGCTGTCGTCAGGGCCAATCAGGACGCGCCGTACCTGGTCATCTCCACGCAGGACGACCAGCTCGACCGCATCAAGACCACCTTCATGTGGGTGGAGGCCCTGCTCTGGCTGGGCATCGTGGCGTCCCTCATGCTGGGCGGTTTCGGCATCTGGTACGGGACCTTCGCGGCCGTGCGGGCCCGCACGCGTGAAGTGGGCCTGAAAAAGGCCATGGGCGGTTCGGACAAGGACATCCTGGCCCAGTTCCTGGCCGAGGCCCTGTGCAAGTCCGTGGCCGGCGGCCTGCTGGGCATCCTGGTGGGCACCCTCAGCGTCGAGGTGGGAGCCTGGTCGCTGGGCACCTCCATCTCGTATCCGCTGCTGGCGGCCAGCAGTGCCGGCAGTATTCTTTTCTCCGCCATCATTGGGGTGGCCGGCGGCCTGTATCCTGCCATTCAGGCCAGTCGCATGGATGTCGTTTCCGCCTTGCGTTTCGAGTAGGTGAACTATGGCGCCGGTTATCATTGCCAAAGATCTGTACAAGTGCTACGCGGGCTTTTCGCCTGTTTTGCGTGGCGTCAACATTGAGGTGGAGGCGGGGGAACTCGTGGCCATCATGGGCCCGTCCGGGTGCGGCAAGTCGACCATGCTGCACGTGCTGGGCATGCTGCATGCGCCAGATTCCGGTACGCTGGAGATCCTGGGGACCAATGTCCTGGAATTCAACCGGGAGCAGACAGCCGCTTTCCGGCGGGGCAACATGGGCTTCGTGATGCAGTCGAGCAATATGTTCGATCACTCCACGGTATTCGAGAATGTGGAATTCCCCCTTATTTACGAAAACGTGCCGCCTGCGGAGCGCTGGGAGCGGGTCATCCGGGCCCTGGAGCTGGTGCGGCTCTCCGCCCGCGTCCATTACCGCAGCAACCGTCTTTCCGGGGGCGAGCAGCAGCGTGTGGCCATCGCCCGCGCCATGGTGAACAATCCCCGCATCCTTCTGGCGGACGAACCCACCGGGGCCCTTGACGCCCGCACCAGCCGGGTGATCATGGACAACTTCCGCACCCTTTGCCACAAGGGCGGGGTCGCCATGATCATGGTGACCCACGACCCCAAGATGGCCGAGTTCTGCGACAGCATCTACACGCTGGAAGACGGCATCCTGGTCTGCAAGAAACACGAGCCCGTGCCCGTCAGCCCGGACCAGCAGCAGAACCTGCTGGCGGCGCCCACGCCCATCCTGCGCGGTGCCCTGGTGGCGGAAAAATTCCCCGAAGCCTCGGGCCGCTGCCTGATGGAAGAGGCCCACCGCATGCATGCGGCCGGGCTGCTTTCCCGCATCTACGCCATCGAAGGCGCCAGTTTCCTGAGCAGCGATTCGCAGGGCTATGCCCTGCCGCTGCCGGTGCGGCATATCAGCTCGTGGCGTTTCGTCTCCGTCATGCGCATGCTGTTCTCGCACTTGCGCGGCACATCCGCCACAGCCTGGGAGCTGTGGAAGTCCATCCCGTCCGGGAAGGGGGGCTTTTTCCACAACCTCTGGCTCATGGGCTGCGGGGCCCTGCTGGCCCGCTGGTGCCTGGAGGAGAAGATCGAGTTCCTGTACGCATCAGGCGCCCATGCCCCGGCCTCCGTTGCCTGGGTGGCGGCCCGCATGCTCCAGATCCCCTTTGCCTTTGCCGTGCGCACGGCGGATCTTGCTTCGCCGGCCAAGGACTGGCTGGTGAAGGCCGAGCAGGCGGCCTTCGTGCGCTGTGATACGGAGGCCACACGCAAGGCCGTCTGTGAGCTGCTGCCGTCCGTTGATCCGCAGCGCATCGTGCTCCTGCGTGACGCCCTGACCCTGACCCCGCCGGACGAAGATATCGCCATGCCGCCGTCCAAGGTGCCGGAACCGTTGCAGCTGCTGGCCGTGGGGACCATGACCAGCCGCAAGGGGTACGATATCCTGCTGCGGGCCTGCCTTGCCCTGCAGAAAGCCGGGGTGGACTTCCGCCTGACCCTGGTGGGGACCGGTCCCTGGCGTCTGCGCCTGCGGCTGCTTTCCTGGCGCCTTGGCCTGCGCAAGCTCGTCTCCTTCCCAGGGCAACTGCCGCACGAAGCCATGACCGACCTGTACCGCCGTGCGGACATCTTCATCGCGCCCGGCCATATGACCAGGGGCGGGGATATGGACGGCCTGCCGTCGGCCCTGACCGAGGCCATGGCCTTTGGTGTGGCTGTGGTGGTGAGCGATCTTCCCGGCCAGCTGGAAGTGGTCCAGAACGGCCGCAACGGCCTTGTCGTGCCGCAGAATGATGTCACGGCCCTGTCCCGGGCGTTGCTGGATCTGGCAGGCAGTGCGGAAAAGCGTCGCCATCTGGGCGCTGAAGGCTGGAAGCGCATCCGCGAGGTCCTGGACGAAGAGGCCACGGAAGCACGGCTGACCGCGCTTTTCAAGGCGGCCTGCCGGCGCTGAGAGCCTTTTTCCCCCTTTGTGATAAAACGGCCGGTCCTGCCACGGACCGGCCGTTTTGGCTGTGGCGCTGGCGGCATCAGGCACACCGCAACGTTTCCCGCTGACGGCAACACAGGGGCGCTGCCACCCGAAGCAACAGAAAAAGTCAAGTCATGGAACTGGAACATATCATGGAAAAAGACGCTCCCTGGCGGCCTGAGCTGTGCCGCATCTGGGAGCGGAGCGTCGATCTGGAGGCGCAGCCGGACCCTTTTTGCTGCGCACCGGTCTGGCAGCTGGCCGCGCACAGGGCCTTTGTCCCCGGGCGCCGTGTGCTGGCACACGGTACGGAGGACAGCGTCCTTGTCCTGGCAGAAGCCGCCTTGTCTTCCGGGCAGCCGCTCCTGACCTCGCTGGAGGCCCACTGGTTCTTTGGCTGTCCCCTGCTGGGGCCGGATGCGACCGGACTGCTGGCTGAGGCCCTGGCCCTCATGTCCCATAGATACGGGCATCTCCCGGCCCTGCTGCTGGGAGGGATCGTTCCGGGGAGCCGGAGGGCCCGTGAGCTGTTCACCTGCTGCGATCCGCTTTTCGACATCTATCTGGCGGGGGAATGCATCCAGGGCGGGGCATCGCTGGAAGGCGGTCTGGACGGTTTTTTGAGCCGCCGTTCCGCCAATCTGCGCAGCAAGTGGCGCAAATCTTTCCGCCGGGCCGCCGGCAGGGGAGTCACGTTCGAGCGCTCCTGTCCCGCTGACAGGGCAGGAGCCGATAGCGTCTATGCCCGGATGCTGGCCGTGGAACAGCACAGCTGGAAAGGACTGGGGCACTGCGGCATGACGGAATCCCCTGCCCGGGAATTCTATGCCGGCATGATCCGCCGTCTTGCCGTCCGGGGCGCGGCACGCGTGATGTTCGCCCGCCATGAGGGCCGGGACATCGGCTTCATTTTTGGCGGGATGCTGGGGCCCTGCTACCGCGGACAGCAGTTCAGCTATGATGCTGCCTGGAAGGACCTTTCCATCGGCAACCTTTTGCAGGTGGAGCAGGTCCGGTGGCTGTGCGAGGAAGGCGCTGTGCGCTACGATATGGGGACGGCCTCCGGGGATGCCATGGCCTACAAGAGGCACTGGACGGAAATGCATCCGGTCTCGCAGACCTGGTTCTTGCGGCCGCGCTGAACGCGAAGGCGCTGCCCGGGGGAGAAGACGGAGACCGTGATGGCCGTGCCGGCGAAGGGGGGATGCCAGTGGCTTGTGCCCGGGGCGCTGGGGGCAGCGGCAGGTTTTTCTTCGTGGCGGCATGACGGAAACGAGGAGGGCCGGCATCCTTGACGGATACGCCGTGCCCGGCCTTTTCAAGGGCCCTTGCCGCAAAAGGCATACGGCCGTCGCGGACGGCCCGCTGAAAAGCCGGACCGTAAAAACAAGAAGGGGGAATGCCGCAGGCAGCATCCCCCCTTCGGGTCATTTCATGGCCCGGGGCCTTAGCCCCACAGGACGAGGCGTGTCTCCAGGGGGGAGGAAAGCCCTTCGGTGCAGGGCATGACGCGGACACCGTACACATGGAGCCCGCTGCGGGCAGGCGTATAGGTGCAGACAAAGGTCATGGTCCCGTCCACGCCCTCGTTCTCCGGCGTCATCTCCACCACATCAGGCGTTTCCGTAAAGGTGGCCCCGTCACCGGGACCGGCCACCAGCTGGACCAGCAGTTCGTCGAGCTTCATGCTGCCGGGATGCACGGTCACGGCCACATGGAGGGACTGGCCGTCCAGCAGGCTGTCTTCCTTGATCCCTTCGATGCGGATGGTGTCCATCTGCACGGAGCCGAAGCGCACGTTGACATCCTGCTTCCAGTGGGTCAGGTGGCGGGCCAGGGCGTAATGATTGCTGCGGATCTCCAGATGACTGGTGGCGGCCGGGATGTAGTAGTCACTGAGATAGTCGCGCAGCATGCGGTGTGAACTGTACTGGGCGATGAGTGTCTGCATGGCCTTGCGGACGCGCAGCAGCCAGTTGTGGGGCCGGTTGTCCGCATCGCGCTCGAAGTAGAGGGGGATCACCTTGTCTTCCAGCAGGGAGTACAGGGAGGCGGCATCATCATAGTCGCTCTGCTCGGGGCCCAGGCTGTCCTTGCCCACCAGGGGGCCGATGGTCCAGCCATTGGCGCCGTTGTAGCCTTCGCACCACCAGCCGTCGGCCACGCTGAGGTTGAGGCCACCGTTGACCGATACTTTCTGGCCGCTGGTACCGCAGGCTTCGTAGGGACGGCGGGGATTGTTGAGCCACACGTCGCAGCCCTGCACCATCAGGCGCGAGACCGCCAGACTGTAATCCTCCATGAAGAAGATCTTGCCGAAGAATCGGGGCGACAGCATGTGCTGGTAGACTTCCCGGATCAGGCCGATGCCCTGGGCATCGGCAGGATGGGCCTTGCCGGCAAAGACGAAGATGACGGGCTGACCGGCCTTTTCCAGGATGCGGGCCAGACGGTCCACATCGGCGAACAGCAGGGTCGCACGCTTGTAGGGGGCAAAGCGGCGGGCAAAGCCGATCACCAGGGTCTCGGGCGTCAGGCGGGACGTCATCTCCTGCTGCTTTTCGTAGGGGATGGCGAATTTTTTGAAGAATTCCGGCAGACTGGAGCGGAGGGCTTCCAGCAGGTGCTTTTTCTGGGTCTGCCGGGCCATCCAGAGGTCGGCATCGGGAATGTCCGTGATGCGGGTCCAGTGCTGGTCTTCGGGCTTCAGTTCCTGCCAGCCTTCCCCCAGATACTTTTGCAGCAGGGGGCGCATGGCCGGCCCGGCGTAGGATGGCACATGGACGCCGTTGGTCACATGGGAGATGGGGATCTCCGCCACCGGGACACCCTGCCAGCCCTCCTGCCACATATGACGGGAGACCACGCCGTGCAGGGCGCTGACGCCGTTGGCCTTCATGGAATACTTGAGGGCCAGGACGGTCATCTCGAAGACGTTGCGTTCGCTGCCTTCAAAGCGGCCCATGTTGACCAGGGTCTGCCAGCTGATGCCCACGGTCTGGATATAGGGCTTGAAATAGGCCTCCATGCTTTCCAGCGAAAAGCGCTCGTTGCCGGCATCCACGGGCGTGTGGGTCGTGAAAAGGGTGCTGCCGCGCACGACTTCGCCGGCTTCTTCGAAGGACAGGCCGTTTTCCTGCATCAGCAGGCGGATGCGCTCGAAGACGAGGAAGGCCGAATGCCCCTCGTTCATGTGATAGGCGGCAGGGCGGATGTCCAGGGCGCGCAGCATGCTCACGCCGCCCCGGCCCAGCAGGATCTCCTGCCGCAGGCGGATATCGCGGTCCGCTTCATACAGGCGGGCCGTGATCTTGCGGTCCTCGGCCGTATTGGACGGCAGATTGGTGTCCAGCAGGTAGAGCCTGACCCGCCCCACACGCACCAGCCAGATCTGGACATGCAGGCGGCGGCCCGGCATCTGGAGATAGAGCTCGCGGGGTTTGCCGTCCGGGTCCTTGACCTGTTCGATGGGCAGCGTGGAAAAATCGTTTTCGGGATAGACAGGGGTCTGGTTGCCGTCCTTGTCGATGAGCTGGCGGAAGTAGCCGTTCTTGTACAGCAGGCCCACGGCCACCAGCGGGATGTTCAGGTCACTGGCGGATTTCAGATGGTCACCGGAAAGGACCCCCAGGCCACCGGAGTAGATGGGCAGGCATTCGCTCAGGCCGTATTCTGTGGAAAAATAGGCCAGAGGCTGCTGCGGGGTCAGGGGGCCGAAGCTTTGCGGCGTTTCGGCCATGTAGGCGTCGAAGGCCGCCATGGTCTGGTTGTACAGGCGCAGGTAGTTCTGCTCGTGGGCCACGATGATCAGCCGTGCCCGTGTGGCTTTTTCCAGTGTGGCGATGGGATTGTGGTTGCTGCGCTCCCATTCCTCTTCATTGAGGGCCGAGAACAGATGGTGGCATTCGGGATGCCAGCTCCACCAGAGGTTGTGGGCCAGTTCCCGCAGGCGGCCGATGACCGGGGGCAGTGAGGTCAGGGCCGTGAAGCTGTGCAGGTTGGGTGTGGTGGACATGGTGGCCGCCAGCACGCGGGTCAGGGTATTGCTGCCGCCGGGGGCATGCTGCGAGCCGCGCTGGCGCGCCTTGTCCAGGGCCAGGCCGTAGGCCTGCACATAGTAGGGGAAGAACTGTTCCCAGGAGCAGCCTTCGGCCACATGGCGCACCATGCACCGGTGTTCCTGCATCTGTTCTTCGGGCAGGGAGGCATACTGCAAAAGCACGTCGCGCAGGCTGGCAGCGGTCTCGTCATAGGACGTCTGGCGGCGGCAGAGGATGGTCACGCCGTTCTTTTCGCGCTGGCTGGAACGCACCCACAGACCAAAGCCGGAAAGGTCGGTGGTGACGGTGGGGACGGCGTGGGCGGCGCTTTCCTGCGGTGTATAGCCCCAGGGTTCATACCAGGAGGGGAACACGCCCAGATCGCAGGCGGCCAGCACCTCGTCATAACGCATGTTCAGGAAGCCGTCCTTGCCGTCGAGCTGGGCAGGGTCGAAGATGACCTGCACATGGTTCTCCGGTCTGTTGTCCAGGCCCAGACGCTGGCAGGCGTTGAGGATGGGGTCATTGGGCTGGTTGTAGACATGATGGCTGCTGATCCAGAAGGCGCCCTGCCCGGGGACTTTGGCCGGATCGCCGCTGACCGCGTCGGCATTGACCCCGCTGTGCCCGCCCATGACCGCGCACAGGGCCAGCACATTGGACTGGGACTGGCTGAGGGCCGTGTTGACCATGCCGAGGGCATCGAGAAAGACATCGATGCCCTTGTTGTGGTATTCGTAGCGGCCGGAGACGATGAAGATGCGGGTATCCGCGGGCAGCTGGCGGCGCAGCAGGCGGCCGGCGGCCTCCAGCAGACGCTGCCGGGAGGTGGCGGCCAGGTTCCGGTCCCGGCTGTAGTCGGGGATGACGCGCATGTCCAGGCCATTGAGGGTCAGCACGTCGGGCGTACGTCCCAGGAAGACGCCCGCCTCGTCGGCCGTGATGCGGCTGACGGTGGTGAAGCAGTCTGCTTCACGGGCTGAGGCCGTCTCCATGGAGCATTTGGCCGTGATGTTGTAGGCCCCGGCTTCATGCTTGGGGTTTATCTGGTGCATCTGTTTGTAGATGTCGAAGCCGGAGCCGGCCATGGAGCGTCCCAGCATGGTGGCGTGCGTGGTGAAGACCGTGCCCACATAGGGCGCGTTGGCCTTGAGGTAGAGCAGGCCGCCGCCGCACATCCATTCATGGAAATGGGCCAGGGCCGGGCCATCGGCGGGGATGTTCAGTGCCTTGCAGGCGGCCTCGATCACTTCGCCGCAGGCCGTGCTGAACATGACCGGTTCCACATAGTCCCAGCCGCCGGAGATGGAGTCCACACCGTAGCGGTTCCAGAGCGAGAACAGCAGCTGGCTCTGGTCATAGCGGTCACGGTAGCCGACCAGGACGACCTTGGGGCGGCCGGGGATGTTCCAGCGCCCGAAGCGGCAATTCAGGTTGCGCCGGTCGGTCTCCTGGCGCAGTTCCTGCCAGCAGGGCTCGTCGGTCTCTTCAAAGTCGGGATTGTTGCCCAGGTCGGGGCCCAGAAGGAAATAGTTCTCTCCAAAGGTGGCCAGGGCCTCCAGGATCTTGCTGCTGACGACGGCATAGATGCCGCCGACCTTGTTGCAGACCTCCCAGCTGACCTCAAAGAGGGTCGCGTTTGACAGATCTTGTGACATTGAGACGGATCTCCTTGCATTCATGGAAAGCCCCCGGGGATGACTTCCGGGCCATGCCTTCGTGCAGGGCATGATCCGTCAGGCAAACCGTGCCGGGAGACGCGCTAGCCGCGGGACGTTCCGGCAGCGGGCAGGGGGACATCCAGGGTCAGGCCGAAGTCGGCCAGTACGTTCATGTAGTTGATGTAGGCATCATAGGGGGTGCCGTACGGGTTGAAATAGCTGTGCACGTCGCCATCGGCGAACCACTTGGTGCACATATAATAAAAATGGTCGGAAGTCTGCAGGCGTCGCCAGGTGCGCAGCAGGTCTTCGCTGGCACTGGCCTTCACCTTTTCCTCCAGGCGATAGACGGCCGTGATGGCATCCTGCTGCATGTCGTTGCCCAGCCAGGCGGTGAGGTCGCGTTCGGCGTCGGCCCAGGACATGAAATTGTGCACGTCGAGACTGGCCACGGGCTGGAACATGACCGCCGCTTCGGTGGGGGTCACGAAAGTGAAGCCCGGCCGGGAAAGCAGGACATCCGGCAGGGCCTCCATGAACTGGAAGATGCCCGTGGATTCCCACTGGTGTTCCCCGAAGGTCTCGTAATCCATGAACAGGTTGATGATGTCCCCGGCGGCCCCGGCGGCCTGGGCCCAGCCGGCGAATTTTTCCGCCGTCAGCGGGAATTCCGGCCATTCATGGTTGGAGAAGCGGAAGGCGATATCGTCGGAAAGGCGGTAGTTCTTGAGCAGCAGGCGCAGGGCCCCGCATCCCGCCGGCCTGTAGACGAAGTTGGGGCTGCGCCAGCCCAGCACATGGTCGGCGCCTTCCGCCAGGATGGCCTTGTAGCCCATCTCCTCGACGGTGCGGGCCAGGGCGTTGTTGTAGATGAGCTCGGTATTGCGGAACGAGGTGGGCCGTACCCCAAAAAGTTCCTCGATGCGGTCGTCGTGCAGACGGACCTGCTCCCGGAACTCGTCAGGCGAGTAGAGGAAGGCCAGGGAATGGTTGTAGGTCTCGGAAAGCAGTTCCACGCAGCCGGTGGCTACCAGTTCACGGTAGCTCTGGATGACTTCCGGGGCATAGGTCTCGAACTGGTCCAGCGCCGTGCCGGAGATGGAGAAGCTCACCTTGAACTGTCCCTCATGGCGCCGGATGAGCCTGAGCAGCAGGGCGTTCATGGGAAGATAGCATTTGCGTGCCACCTTGAGCAGGATACCGCAATTGGCGTTCTCGTCTTCATACCAGGAGTTGGCCCCGATATCGAAGAAGGTGTAGTGGCGCAGACGGTAGGGCTGGTGTACCTGAAAATAGAAACAGATGGCGGCCATGCTATATCCTCCCCGCGACAAGCTGGTCGTAGATGACGCGCAGCTTGGTGGCGGCATTTTCCCAGCGGATGTTCTTCAGTTCTTCACGGCAATTGCGGACTTCCTCGGCGGCCAGCAGGGGATAGGCAAGAAGGGCGCAGATCTTGTTGGCCATTTCCCGCACATCCCAGAAGTCGACCTTGATGGCGTTGCGCACCACTTCCGCCACGCCGGACTGGCGCGAGATGAGGACAGGGACGTCGTAGGCCATGGCTTCCAGCGGTGCGATGCCGAAGGGCTCGGAAACGCTGGGCATGACGTAGAGGTCGCTCATGGCGTACATGCGGTCCACTTCACCGTTGCGCAAGAAGCCCGTGAAATGGAAACGGTCCCCGATGCGCAGGTGGGCCACCCGGCGCACCATATTGGGCAGCATGTCGCCGCTGCCGGCCATGATGAAACGCGTGTGGGGCAGGCGGTCCAGCACCAGCTTGGCGGCTTCGACAAAATAGTCGGGGCCTTTCTGGTAGGTGACGCGGCCCATGAACAGGACCCGCTTCTCGTGGCGGCAACGCTCGGGGATGACCACGCTCTTGTGGATGTCATTGCGGGAGACGGCGTTGTGGACCACGGAGATCTTTTCCTCCGGGATGCCGTACTGTTCCATGACTTCCTGCTTGGTGTAGTGGCTCACGGCCACGACGCGGTCGGCGGCCTCCATGCCGGCCTTTTCGATGCCGGCCACGGCCCTGTTGAGGTTGTCGCCGCTGCGGTCATGCTCCAGGGCGTGGATATGGGCCACCAGGGGTTTGCCCGTCAGCCGCTTGACCAGCATCCCGGCCGGATAGGTCATCCAGTCATGGACATGGATGACGTCGAATTCCAGGCGCCGGGCGATGGCCGCCGCCGCGCAGGCATAGCGGTAGACTTCGCTCATGAGGTCCTCGCCGTAGCCGCCGTGCAGCGTCAGCGTCTCGTACTGCTCCTGGACCTCTGACAGCTCGCGCAGATACCGTTCCCGTTCCGGGCCTTCATGCTGCAGCACTGACCGCAGGGTCGGATCGGACAGGCGCTTGCCGGCAAGCAGGCGCTGGAGCTCGCGGTGCTCTTTCAGGTAGCCGGCGCTGTCCAGATAGGGACGCAGCGGAGAATCGATATGCTCCAGGTGCAGTTTTTCACGCCAGATCTCTTCGATCTCCTCCCGGAAGCCGGGGACGGTCTCCGTGTGCGGGCGGTCATGCCGGCTCTCGCGCACGCCTTCTTCACGGCGGAGGCGGGAGCTGCGGGTGCAGATCCGGGTGCCCGAGGCGGAGAGCATGGTCAGGCCGTCCTGCAGGTGGACGGGACGGTCGCTTTCGGCGCGGGGCAGGACAAAAAAGATTTCCGTGCCTTTTTTGGCCAGTGCCGTGGCCATGCCCTGGCAGGCCGTGCCCAGTCCGCCGCTTTTGAAAGGAGGGAATTCCCAGCCGAACATGAGGACGCGCATTACCTGTCTCCTTGCAGCAGGGCCTGTTCCCACTGCGCATAGGCCTGTGGGGCGACCTTTTCCAGCCTGCCCAGCAGGCGCAGGCATTCCGCCACGCTCCAGGCCTGGGCGATGCAGCCGTTGGGCATGTGGGGCGGGTCGCCGTCGAAGATCTCGGAGATGCTCCCTATACCGGCACCGCCCAGATGGCTGCCGAAGAGGGGGATCAGGGTGTGCAGCAGATCGCGCGCCGCGCCCTCCTCATCCCAGGCCGCCCGCAACAGGGCATCGCCGTAAGCGCCCAGGAGCCAGGGCCAGACCGTGCCCTGGTGATAGGCTTTGTCGCGGGCCTCGGGGCCGCCCTCGTACAGGGAACAATACTCGCTGGCGCTGGGGGCCAGGGTGCGCAACCCGCAGGAGGTCAGCAGGCACTGGCGCACACGCGAGACCACAGGGGCGAAATTGTCCTCCTCAAGGATGGGGAAGGGCAGGGAAACGGCAAACAGCTGGTTGGGCCGCACGCGGAAGTCCCGTTCGCCGTCCCGCCAGACATCGGCCAGATAGTCCCCCCGGTAATCCGTGATCCAGTGCCGGTGGACGAAAACGGCGCGCATGCGGTCCCGCTGGGCCACGGAATCCTGCCAGTGGGGCTCGTCGAAACGCCGGGCAAGATGGTCGGCAAAGGCCAGGGCATTGTACCACAGGGCGCTGATCTCCACCGGCTGGCCATGCCGCGGCGTGACGGGCCTGCCGTTGACCACGGCGTCCATCCAGGTGAGCTGCGTATGCTCGTTGCCCACATCGAGGAAGCCTTCCTCGTCCGCATGGACAAAGGGGACCCGGCCTCCGGCATAGGCACTGAGGATCTCCCTGATGGCGGGCCAGCAGTGCTCTTTCACGAAGTCCATGCGCCGGGGATCGGCCTGGAGCAGCATCTGCACGGCCCAGACATACCAGAGGGAAGCGTCCACCGAGTTGTAGGCATGGTGCCCGTCAGCGGAAAAGACATTGGGGACGAGCCCGCCACGCATGGCAGCGCCCATGCCGGCGAGGATCTGTTCGCCCAGGGCCTGGCGACCGGCAAAAAAGGTCAGCCCGGGCAGGGCGATCATGCTGTCGCGTCCCCAGGAGCCGAACCAGTGGTACCCGGCCACGATGCTGTCGATCCGGCCGGTCGTGCTGCCGGGCGTGGTGATGAGGAAGCGTTTCCCTTCCCGGGCCAGGTGCTTCTGCAGGCTGTCCGCCTTTTCCTCCTTCTGGAGACGGCGCCGGCTCTCTTCCTGCCACAGGCGGTCGAGATCATGCCTGCGGTGTTCCTTTTGCAGGCTTTCCGTGGAAACCGTGAGGTAGACGGCATGGCCGGGGGCAAGGTCCACTTCGAAGATGCCGGGCATGAGCAGGTCTTCCTGGAAGGGGAAGCCCCGCTCCTGCTCCACGAGGTATTCGATGTTGTAATACCAGTCCTGGGCAGTCTGCCAGGAGAAAGGGCCGTCCATCTGCAAAAAAAGTTCGGGCAGCTGGGGATCCGGGCGGACGGAAGCCCCGTACAGCGTGGGTGAAACACCGCTGTCGACGGGCCTGTCGGCCCGGATGACGGCATGCATGTTGCGGAAGGCCAGCAGGGGCTTGATGCGCAGGCGCAGGGGAGGGGTCTCGGGGCTGGCGATGCTGGCCTTGTAGCGCACGAGGAGGACATGCCGTCCCGGCAGCAGCATGAGCTCGCGGGTCAGGGTCACATCACCGAAGCGATAGCGGAAAGAGGGCCAGAGCCCGGCAGAGGCGGCCTGCATGTATTCGTGCCCGCGCGGGAAGTAGACGCCCGGATGTTTGCGGCAGGAGAAGAAGAACTCCCTGCCTGCCATGAGCAGGGATTCCTCAAGCGTGGAGAGCAGCACATGGCGGCCTGCGGGCCGGGCCAGCTCGGTGACGAACAGGCCGTGATACTTGCGCGTATTGCAGCACACCAGGGAGCTGGACGCGTAGTCACCCAGGCCGTTGGTTTCCAGCCACTCCTTGCGGAGGGCCTTGCGCAGGTTCTGACAGGCGGGACGGTCAAACTGGAACTTCATGTATCCTCCTCAACCGGAAAGGATGGACATATCCGCGGAGACCGTAAAGAAGGGCCGCTGCATCCGCGAAAGCTGCAGGGCAGGGGAAGTTGAAACAGCGTTTTTCCGGGGCTGACGACTGGTTCGTGTTTGGTGTCAGTATAAATCAGGTCCTGCGGGGATGTCAAAACGGCTCCCCTGGAGAAGGGGGACGCATGCTTCCGGGACAGGCCGGTATGACAAGGGGGCGGCCTGTTCACGCCGCCCCCTTGCGGGATCCATGCCATCAGGCCGGGGAAGACCGGTCTTCCCCAGACAGGGCGGCGCGCAGGGCCTCTTCGGGGATCGCCCGCAATGCCTGGACGATGGCGGGATCGAAGGCGGAGCTGGCCGACAGGATGTCCAGGGCCTGGCCGATGGGCATCCCCCGCCTGTAGGCCCGGTCGCTGACCATGGAGCAAAAGGCGTTGACCACGGCCAGCAGGCGGGCATGGGGATTGATCCGGTCGCCCTTCAGGGCCCGCGGGCCGCTGCCGTCGAATTTTTCATTCATGTCATGCAGGGCGTCTGGGACAGGCAGCCCGAAATTGATCCCGCCCAGGATACGGAAGGCATACTCCGAAGACTGCAGCACGGCCTGCTGTTCCTCGGGGGTGAGCTTGCCTCTTTTGCGCAGCAGGTGGTGCGGCACGAAGATCTTGCCGATCTGCGAAAGCTGGGCGGCCATGCGCAGGGTCAGGACAGCCGTATCGTCCAGATCCATGTGCCGGGCCAGCAGCTCCGCCACATGTCGCATTTTCTTTGTATGGCCCACCAGGTTGGGGTCCACATATTCCACGGCGCGCACCAGGGCCTCCATAAGATGCCGCTGGCGTTCCTGGGCTTTCTGGGCCTGCCGGCGGAAGCGGGTGATGTCCTTGAAGATGGCCACGACGCTTCCGGGGAGGGGGGCCGCTTCGGCAGCGTCCGGCTCCTGCCTGTCCGGGAAAACATAGAGGGAGACCCTGTAAAGGTGCTCCTTGCCGTCAGCGCCGGGCAGGGCCAGCTCAACGCCGTCGAAGGACGGCTCCCTGAGCTTGCGGGCGATGCCGTCCTGCAACGTGAGGGCGGCCCCTTGGGGAAAGATGTCTTTGGGGTACTTGCCCGCAAGGTCTTCCTGCCGGGTGCCGCTGCAGATCCTGGCGAACTCGGGATTGAAGATGCGGATGCCGTCCGTAGCGCTGAACAGGACAAGACCCAGCCGCATGGAATTGTTGACGCTGTCCAGCATCTGTTTCTGGTCGCGGATGACGGTATACAGGGTCTTGAAGTAGGCGGCAGAGGCGCGGTGGGCGCGGCCCACAAGGCAGGAGAGCGCGAAGGCCAGCAGCAGGCCGATGCCCAGGCTTGCCAGCAGGCCGACGGCATAGATCTGCAGGGACCGGTGCCGGATCTCCCGGTCGATGTCCGCAGCGGGCAGGGAGGCCACCAGCATCAGCGTATCGGGAAGCGAGGAGGTGAAGGCCAGGGAATAGACGTCATCCCCTCCAGACATGGCAGGGCGTTTCTTGAAGTCCAGCGAATGGGCACCGGCCACGCCCGTGCGCAGGGGAAGCCGTTGCAGGGCACCGTCCTGCAGCAGGAAGACACCGCTCCTGTCCGGGCACAGATCCACCAGTCTGAGCAGGCTTTCCTTGTCCTGCAGGATGTTCGTCAGGGCCGCGTCCATGGGGAAGCACAGGAGCAGGCAGCCGACGACACGGGGCCTGTCCTTGCCGCTTATCTCGAACAGGGGCGCACCGGCCTGCAGGGCAAAATGGTCATCATGCTTGTGGATGGCGCCAAAGGAAAGCGTCCTTGAGGTGATGGCCTGCCGGACGAGAAGATCGTCGTCATGGTTGTCGGCAGCATCAGAGGCGCTGTCCACGATCTTTTGGCCATCGGGAAGGAACATGCGGATACGGTCAAGGCCGTTCTGGTAGGCGATGTCCGCCAGCAGTTGCTGCATGTATTCACGCTGGTCCAGCAGGGACAGCTGGTCGCTGTCGGACCCGGGACCGGCGGTACGTGAGTTCTTGTCCAGCAGGTCCGGGGGCAGGGCGGTCATGTCTGCGGCGAACAGGCGGACGCTTTCCGAAAGGGCCAGGGTGTTGACCTGTTCCAGCATGCCCCGCCGCCATTCCTGCAGGCGGATCTGCATGGTGTCGATCCTGGAGAGGAGGAAGCGGTTCTTGTCCGCCAGGATGGCCTGGGTGCTCCGGTCGACCTGCAGGGAACACAGGGCATAGGAAAGCAGCAGGACCAGCGCGAACAGGACGAGGCTGATGCTGATGCACAGCCGTTTGCTCATGAAGTGATGCGGCTTGGCGGGGATGTCGGGATCAGGAGTGTGCATGGATTACTCGTTTGTTTTTTTGCCTTTCATATGGGCCCAGCGTGCCTTCTCGTTGAACGAGAACTGCGGGACATAATGGCGCAGGCGTCCCTGGGGCAAAATGGCATTACTGATGTTGTCCAGGATGACGATGTCATTGTCCATGTAGACGGCCAGAACGGCATGGGACAGACGGCGCAGGGTATCGCGCAGGACGACGATACGCAGTTTGTCCGTATCCATGCCCAGTTCTTTGAGCGTGAAATACTTGATGATGGCGTAATCTTCGCAGTCCCCTGACTTTTTAAGGAACAGACTGGGCCAGACCCAGTAGTCGGCCTTGCCCCAGTTGGCGATATCCTCGCGGTAGGGGAAGCGGTTCCAGAACGTGTTGACATAGCGCAGCAGGTCCATGCCGCTTTTGCCCCGTGCCCCCTGCTTGAAGGTGTCCCAGGTGGCGGTCCTGGTGAAGACCTTGCCGGTAACGAAGATGGGTTCCAGCTCGTTCATGCGGCGGACCTCAGCCCAGGCGGGCAGGCTGTCGAGCGGGCGCCGGAACTCCACGGTGCCGAACAGGGGGATGGCCCCGGCCTGCGCCGGGAGGGGGATGAACAGCACGGACAGGAGGGCGGCAAGGCAGAGGACGGCACAGATGATCCGGTGCGGACGAATGACCGGTGACCGGAGGGAAGACCGGGCCGGATGCAGGGCGGGATGTGGATACGCAGGGATCATGGGACCGTCGGAAGGCTGATGTCTGGGAAGTCGGGACTTTTTTTGTACTGCGGTGGACGGCCCTTGTCGAGACAGGTGGGGGAAATATCCCGCGGGCAAAGATTGACTGGATATTTTTAAAAAGTTGGCATAGGACATGGCTTGTCCCGTGCAGTGGACATCCATTTTTATAATTTTTTATAACTCACTGTAACAACTACAGAATATCCTGTATTAACTTTTTTGTGAAAAACGGCAAAATCGTCATAACAAACTGACATGCCATATATATTTTTCAGGGATTTTCCGAAGTGGTGAAAAAGTGTAAACGTTGACTAAAAATATCAATTTTGCATAATAGAACTATCTATCAAATTTTACGAGAGAGGATGATAGCATATGGCGGCTTGCAGAAAATGGGGGGCGATATTCATTGCAGCATGTTGCCTGCTGGCCGGAGGGACACACATGTCCTGGGCCAGGGAAACTCCGGCACAGGGCAATGGCGCTGCGCACATCACGGTGAACGATACCGTCTACGGTGTGTTGCACAATCATCGCAGCCTGATGAGCATCAAAGAAAATCGCGAGGTTCTGGAACACGAGCTCAGCAAGGCCCGTGCCGGATTCGGTCCGCGTGTGGATGTGGCGGGGGAGATCGGCGTGGGTGTCCTGAGCGACACCACGTCACGCGGCCTGGATCTTGATGACCAGTGGCTGAGCGTGGGCAGTGTCTCCGCCAAGCTGGTGCAGCCCATCTGGGACGGCTTTGCCACGCGCAGCCGCGTACGCACGGCCCAGGCGACCCTGGATTCCGTCAAGGCCAGGGTCTTCGACACGGCCACGTCCCTTTCCCTGGACGGCATCATCGCCCATATCGATCTGCTGCGCCGCATCAAGCTGGTGGAGCTGGCCCGCAATAATGTGGCCCGTCACGAGACCATCCTGGCGCAGGCCCGTGACCGTGCCAGTATGGGGGCGGATACCCAGGCCGATGTGACGCAGGCGGAATCCCGCCTGCAGCGTGCCCATTCCTCCCTGTCCGAAGCGGAAGATGCCCTGCGTGTGGCCTATGCCACCTATTCCCGCCTGACCGGCATCTATACGGTGGGCAGGCTGGATGTGGTCCCCATGCCTGCGCAGATGCCCGACACGGCGGCCGCCTTCATCCAGATGGCGGAAAAGCACAATCCCAAGCTGGCTGCCTACCTGCAGGACATCCGCGCCGCCAAGGGCGAGAAGGAACTGGCCCAGTCCGCCATGTACCCGACCTTCCAGCTGGAGGCGGGTCCCGAGTACAGTGACCGCGGCGGCGACCGTGACCGCTGGCTCTACAGCTTCGATGTCCTGGCCACCGTGCGCTGGAACGTGTTCAACAGCGGCGCCGACGTGGCTGGCATCCGTGCCGCATCGGCGCGGGAACGCGAGGCCCGGCAGAACCTGTACGACTATATGGATACCCTGCGTCTGGACATGGAATCCACCTGGAGCAACTATCTGGCGGCCAAGGAACAGTACAAGTTCTATACCAGGGCCGTGGAAAACAATACCTATACGCGGCAGGCCTACCATGACCAGTTCCTGCTGGGGACGCGCAGCCTGCTGGACGTGCTGGACTCGGAGAACGAACTCTACAATTCCGCCAGCCAGGCCGAGACAGCCCGCGGCAACATCCTCGTAGGGGCCTACCGGATGTGCGCCCTGGCCGGTGATCTGCTGCCCCGCATGGGGGTCCCGGCGGAAGAGATCGCGTCGGGTCCCAAGGAGGCCCGCCCCGTCCAGGGGGAAGATTTCGAACTGGGCTGGTTCAAGTAAGCAGCACGTGCGGGCTTCTGGAGCCAGGCTTCCCTGTTCCCGGCAGTGTCGTGCTGCCGGGAACGGGTCTTTTGCAAGACAACAGGCAGGATACGTTCTGCCTGTTGTTTTGCGGCAGGACGTCCACAGGGTGGACATCAAAGGATCGTTTGTATGTCGGGAAACGGATCAGGGGAAACACGGGGCCCGGAGATGGCGGCCGGGGGACTGCGTCCTTCCGATGTCGATTTCATGCCGCCTTTGCTGCGCAGCCTTTCTTCTTTGTGCCGCCTCCGCGGCAAGGCACTGTCCCCCCAGTTCCTGCTGGCCGGGCTTTCGGGCAGCACCGTCTCGGCCCAGGCATGCCTGCGGGTGGCCCGCAAGGCGGGGCTGACGGGCAGTGTGCTGTACCGTCCCCGGCTGGCTGACCTCTCCAACCTCACCCTGCCCTGCATCCTGCTGCTTTCCGGGAACCGCAGCTGTGTCCTGACCCGGCTGCTGCCGGGGGCTCCGGCAGGGAAGGAGGCGGACGAAGCCGGAGCCGCCAGCGGGCAGGCCCGGGCCGAGGTCATCTTCCCGGAGACGGAAAGCACCAGCCAGCTGGTGCCCCTGGAGGCGTTGCAGGAAGAATATACCGGCTATGCCCTGTATGTGGCTGTTCCCGGCCGTCCGCAGGAGCATGTGGAAAAGCTGCGCCTGGCCAGGGGAAAGCGCTGGTTCTGGGATGTCCTGCGCTATTACGCGCCCATCTACCGGCATGTGGCGCTGGCCAGCGTCATCATCAACCTCATCGCCCTGGCCAGCCCCCTGTTCGCCATGAACGTCTATGACCGGGTCGTGCCCAACAACGCCATAGAGACCTTGTGGGTCCTCGCATCCGGTGTGATCATCATCTATCTGTTCGACTTCCTGCTGCGGGCCCTGCGCACGCATTTCGTGGACGTGGCCGGTCGCAATGCGGACATCGTGCTCTCCAGCAATCTGGTGGACAAGGTCCTGACCATGCGGCTGGAAAGCAAGCCGGAATCCACGGGATCGCTGGTCAACAACCTGCGTGAATTCGAGCAGTTGCGTGAATTTTTCAGTTCGTCCTCGCTGCTGGCCTGCATTGATGTCCCCTTTCTGGTCATCTTCCTGCTGCTGATCTCCTTCATTGCCGGCCCCATGGTCTTCCTGCCGCTGGCAGCCATGCCCGTCCTCATTGGTCTGGGGCTTTTTCTCCAGGCGGCGGCGCGGCGCTGCGCCGAGCAGAGCTACAAGCAGAACATGCAGAAGAATGCCCTGCTCGTGGAGATGGTCAACGGTCTGGAGACCATCAAGGCCTGCCAGGCCGAGAGCCGCATGCAGCGCCTTTGGGAGGCCGTGGTGGGCCTTTCCGCCAAATCGACGGCAGAGTCCCGCCGGTACAGCAGCCTTGCCGTGACGGCCTCCGCGCTGGTGACCCATCTGGTCACGGTGAGCATGATCATCTGGGGGGTCTACCGGATATCGGAGGGCCTGATGACCATGGGGGCCCTCATCGGCTGCAACATCCTTGTGGGTCGGGCCATGGCGCCGCTGATGCAGCTGGCTTCCCTGCTGACCCGCCTGCAGAACTCCCGTGTCGCCCTGCAGGCCCTTGATCTGCTCATGGAACTGCCTTCGGAAAACCAGTCGGAAAGTTCCTGCATGGACTTCGGCGAGTTGCAGCCCTCCTTCACGGTGGAGAACGTTTCCTTCGCCTATCCCAATTCCATGAGCCTGGCCCTGGAGGACGTGAGCTTGCGCATCAACCCCGGTGACAGGATCGGCATCATCGGTGCCATGGGCTCGGGCAAAAGCACCCTGGCCAAGCTGCTGACGGGCTTTTACCAGCCGCAGAAAGGCAGCATCAAATTCGGGGACGTGGACCTGCGCCAGCTGCCGACCACGGAGTTGCGCGGGCGCATCGGCGTCCTGCCGCAGGATGTGGTCCTGTTTTACGGCAGCATCCGGGAGAATATCGTCCTGGGGGACCCCACCATCAATGACCATCTGGTGTTCCGGGCCGCGGCCCTTGCCGGGGTGACGGACTTTGTCCGCAACAATCCCGCCGGGTTCGCCGCCCAGGTCGGCGAGCAGGGCAAGGCCCTTTCCGGCGGGCAGCGGCAGGCCGTGGCCCTGGCCCGTGCGCTGGTCCGCGATCCTGAAGTGCTGATCCTGGACGAGCCCACCAGCAATATGGACACGGACTCCGAGCTGCGCCTGCAGCAGCGCCTGGCGGCTGCCTCGCAGGGACGGACCCTGATCCTTGTGACCCATCGGCTGAGCATGCTGCGCATGGTGGACAAGCTGGTTGTCATGGAGAACGGCAGGTTGAGGATGTTCGGACCGCGCGATGCCATTTTGAAGCGTCTGCGCGACAGCGCCGCCGCAGCCCGGAAGCCTGCCCCGGCAAAGGGCAGGGAGGCTTCCGGGGCAACATCTGCCGTGAAGGAGGGGAAGGATGGACGCCCATAAGCCGGATCCCGCGGCGCAGGCCGGCGAACGGCCCGGCACGAGGCCACCGGAAGATATATTCTCGGCTTTGCCCCCGGAGGCTCCCGCACCTGACGGGCCGGACGGGAAACGCTCTTGGCCCGCACGCATCTGGCAGGTGCTCCGCCTGATTTTCATCGGGGATGCCGAGCACGAACAGCGTCCTGCCACCGGCATGGCAGAACGCCTGCGCGAGAATTTCAGCCAGGCGTCGTCGGCCGGTGCCAGACCCATGACGCGCAAGGAGCTGTTCGCGGCCCTGGATGCCCCCCTGCACGGGCTGATGCCGGATGACATCAATTATGCCGGCGAGGTGGACGCGGCCCTTTCACGCCGGCCTGCCTTCACGGCCCGCGCCCTGTCCGTGGCGGTGGCCCTGCTCATGGCGGCGCTGCTCCTCTGGGCGGCCTGGGCCCCCATCGACGAAGTGACCCATGCCGAAGGTTCCGTGGTGGGTTCCCGGCGCACGCAGTCGGTCTCCAACCTGGAAGGCGGCATCCTGCAGGCCGTGCTCGTCCGGGAGGGCGAGATCGTGGAAAAAGGGCAGGCCGTGGCCCAGCTGGAAAACGTCATGGCCGAAAGTTCGTACAGGGATGCCCTGTACAAGCTGGTGGAACACCGTCTGGCCATCCTGCGCCTGGAGGCCATGCTGCGCGACGAGGAACCGGTCTTCCCCGGCGACCTGCGGGCCTTCCTCAGGGAGATACTGGGGGAAGAGCCCGACAGCGCGCTTGTGGAGCGCGCCCGCCAGATCGTGGAGGACCAGCTGAATACCTGGAGGGCCCAGAGCTCGAAGCTGCAGGCCGAACTTTCCATGCTGGAGGCCCAGTATGCCCAGCGCCAGAGCGAGGTGGCGGAGCAGCTGGCACGCAAGAAACAGCTGGACGGCAGCCTTGTGCTGGAGACGGAACAGCGGGATACGGCCAAGCGCCTGTTGCTGCGCAACAATTATTCCCGCATGGATTATCTGGGGCTGGAGCAGAAGATCATCCAGACCCAGGGCGAGATCGACATGCTGGCCGCATCCATCCCCAAGGCACAGGCCATGATGGAGGAGGCCCGGCAGCGCATCGGCAGCCGGGTGGCCGAGGAACAGCTGGCCATCAGCCAGGAGATCAACAAACGGCGCACGGAGCTGGGTTCGGTGCGGGAATCCCTGACCGCCGGCGGCGACCGCGTGACGCGCACCGAAGTGCGCAGCCCCGTGCGGGGCAGCGTCAAGCAGATACTGGTCAATACGGTGGGCGGGGTCGTCAAGCCGGGCGAGGCCATCATGGACATCGTGCCCATGGACGAGAGCCTCCTGGTGGAGGTGCGCGTCCGCCCGCAGGACGTGGCCTTTTTGCGTCCCGGCCAGGACGTGATGATCAAGGTCTCGGCCTATGATTTCTCCATCTACGGCGGTCTGCCCGGCAAGCTGGAATCCATCAGCGCGGACACCATCGAAGACAAGAAGGGCGATTTTTATTACCTTGTCAAAGTCCGTACCAAGGAGACGGCCATACGCCATAATGACGAGATCCTGCCCATCATCCCGGGCATGATCGTGGTGGCCGACATCATCATCGGCAAGAAAACAGTGCTCGACTATATCCTCAAACCTGTGATGAAAGCCAGGCAAAACGCGCTGACAGAGCGCTGATCCCTGCCGTGCGGAGATCCTATGCGGAATCCTGAACGTGTGTCACTGCTGCCCCTGCTGACGGGACTGGTCCTGCTGCTCGCCCTGACGCTCATCGGGAGCATGCGCTTCAACAGCGCGGAGCAGCGCGAGATCCTCGACAGGACAGGAAACCAGCTGTCAGCCCATGCGTCCACAGCGGCGGCCATGGTGACGGTCTGGACCGGCGTCCAGCGCGATGCCGTGGCGGAGATGGCCCGCTATGACATGCTGCGCCTGCTGGCGTCGGAGATAGCGGAAACGGACCTTCCCGCGGCCCTGCTGCGCGAACTGGGGGAGAGCCCCTGGACAGGGCAGGAGCACGGGCGGCACAGCGGCCTTGATGCCCGGGACCGTCAGGCCCTGCGGGACATCTCGCCCCACGCCGCGCTCATTTACCGCAAATTTGCCGAATTCGTGTCCCGGCACGACGTTGCCGGGGCGACGCTTCTGGACCGGACCCTGGAACCGGTCATCCTTGTGGGGCAGGGATGGCAGGCGGAGACCAGGACGCTGCTGAAACAGCGCCGGAGCGAGGGCCTGCTGTCCGGGGATGGCATGCTGCCCGTCCGGCTCCAGGGCGAACGCCTGCTGGTGGATTTTTACTGTCCGGTGACGGCGCCGGGCTATGTTTCGGCCGATGGCTCGCCCCAGGGCATCCTGCTGGTCTCCTGTGACATCGGCAGGCTCCTGGAGGGGATAGGCCAGCCCTCCGGGATGGGCTATCTGGGCCTGCTGCTGGAGACCGGTGGCGGGCTGGTCCAGGCCATCGGCATGGGCGAGCGGCCGAGCCTCAACCAGGTGACCCTGCCCGCGGGCTTCGGCCAGGACATGACGCCCCGGGACATGGTGCTGCCCGCCATTGCCGGGACCAGGGACTGCCTCGTGGTCGGCCAGCCCGTGCCGGGGACGTCCTGGTATGCGGCCGTGGCCTGCCGGGCGGACAGCGTCCGTCAGGAACAGGACGACAGGGCCCGGCGGGTCTGGACCGTGGCCGGGCTGCTGTTCCTTTGTCTGGCCGGGGTCCTGGTCTGGTCCTACTGGTGGCTCGGCATCCGCCGGGAGCGGGGCGAGGTCCGGGAGCTGAAAGACCTGTACGCGACCATGTCCCGGCAGCGCTGCCTGCTGGACACGGTCCTGCGGGCCATGCATTCGGCGCTGGCCCTGGTGGATGGTGAGGGGCGCATCGTCTATGCCAATACGGAGTTCGCCCGTCTTGCCCGCTGCCAGGGGGAGGTGCTCCACCTCATGCAGGTGAGGCATCTGCCGGACTATCTGGCCCGGAGCCTGGAGCGTCATGTGGAGTTCGTCTGGCGGACAGGGACGGAATTTTCCGATCAGGAAGACATGATGGTCGAAGGCAAGCTGGTGCACCTCAATGTGCAGTGCCTGCCCTTTGGAGCGGAAGACGGCGCGCCAGGGAGCGTCGTGGTGGTCTACCGGGACATCACGGCCCATGTGGAGGCGGAACAGCGCCTTGCCACCATGCTGCGCCAGACCGTCGAAGCCTTCACTCATGCTGTGGAAGCGGTGGACCCCTACTTGAAGGGACAGTCCGGGCTGACCGGCGAGCTCGCCTATCATCTGGCGGCCTGGCTGGGCAAGGACGATCCGGCGCTGGAGTCCACGCTGCGCACGGCGGCCAGCCTGTCCCAGGTGGGCATGATCCGCCTACCGCACGAGCTGCTGACCAAGGCCGGTCCCCTGACGCCCGAGGAACGCCTCCAGATGGAAAAACATGTGGAGTATGCCGTGGAAGCCCTGCGGGGCATAGATTTCGGCCTGCCTGTCCTGGAGACCATCGAGCAGATGCACGAGCGCATGGACGGCTCCGGCTACCCCCGTAAGCTGCAGGGCGGGGCCATCTGTCTGCCGGCCCGCATCCTGGCCGTGGCCAATACCTTCTGTGCCCTGATGCGTCCGCGCTCCTACCGGCGCCGTCATGATGAACCGGCGGCCCTGGCCATTTTGCGGGAGCGCCCCTTCAAATATGACCAGCAGGTGGTGGATGCGCTGGCGGCGTTCCTGCAAAGCGCGCAGGGCAAGGAATTCGTCCAGACATTGCAGCAGTGACAACAGCATAAAGGGCGGTGCCTGTTCCGGTGCGGGAAGGGCACCGCCCTGTGGTCGTGCGCCGGGCGGTCTGGATGCCTCAGGGCATCCAGAGGTCCACCCCCTCCAGAGGATGCGCGGCACGCCAGCGGCGCAGCCCTTCCAGCGTGCGCACGCCCCCTTCCAGGACAGCCCGGTAATATTCCACCCCGTGGATGCCCTCGTTTTCCGGCGTCTCATATTTGAGGCGGAGGATGGTGTCCCGCGTTCCGTCGTCCAGGCGCCGGCAAAGACGGTCGGCAAAGCGTTCGAAAAAGCCGTCGAACGTCGAACCGCTCTCCATGTGGATGATGTCGATCTGCCAGGGGGCGCCGCCGGGGCGTTGCCAGATGCCATGCCATTCCAGACAGCGTTCCTTTGTCCTGCTGCCGTCCACGAAGTGCAGGCTGTTCAGGTGCGGCGAGCGGGCCAGGGCCGCCATGACGCGGAAGCTGAGGTCATGGTCCAGGACCGGCGTGTAGACATGGAAGTCGATGTCCCTGTGCCGGACCAGAAGATTTGTCCTGAACGAGCCTACGGCATTGACCACGGCGCCTGCGCGGCGCCAGTGTCCCCCGATATCCAGCTCTTCCGCAATGTGTCGGGCTTCTGCCTGCGCCATGCGGGCCATTTCCTGCCAGGGGGTGGCGTCATCCATGCGGGCCTCCTTGTGTGGTGCCGGTCTGTCTTCAGAAAAGAAAGCCCTTTCTCTTTGACATGTTGGGCACCTTTTTTTATGGAAAAAAACGACAAAATTTTCCACCCCGAAGCTGGAAAAAAGGCTCATGCCGGCGTGTGACGGACAGAGGACGTGCCGTCCCGGCCGGGCATGATGCGATATTGCGGAGAGACTTATGGATATTCGTCACACGGCGACAACCTGCCCGTACTGCGGCTGCGGTTGCGGCCTGACCCTGGAAACTGCGGAAGGACGCATTCAGCGTTCCGTGCCCACGCCCGACAGCCCGGTCAACCGGGGCAAGCTCTGCGTCAAGGGCTGGAACGTGCATGAATTCATACAGCACCCTGACCGTCTGAAAACGCCCCTGCTGCGGACGGGGCAGGGCTGGCAGCCCCTGGACTGGGAAAGCGCCCTGGACCATGCCGCCCGTGAGCTGGCCCGCATCCGCGACCAGTATGGCCCTGACAGCATCGGCGTGCTGACCTCCGCCCGCTGCACCAACGAAGAGAATTACCTGCTGCAGAAGCTCACCCGTTGCGCGCTGGGGACCAACAACATCGATCACTGCGCCCGCCTCTGACACGGCCCCACTGTGGCAGGTCTTGCCACTTCGTTCGGCAGCGGCGCCATGACCAACTCGTTCGACGAGCTGGCGCGGGCAGGCTGCCTGTTTGTGATCGGTTCCAACACCACGGTCGCCCATCCCATGGTGGGCATGCGGCTCATGCGCTGCCAGCGCGAGGGCGGCAGGCTCATCGTGGCCGATCCCCGCCGGACGGATCTCGCCCGTCTGGCGGACGTGCACCTGCGTCTGCGGCCGGGGACGGACGTGCCGCTGGTCAACGGCCTGATGCACATCATTTACGAAAACGGCTGGCACGATGCGGCCTTTATCGCGGAGCGCACGGAGAATTTCGACGAGCTGCGTGAAAGCCTGCGTGCATGGACGCCCGAGAAGACCGAGGAAGTCACCGGCGTGCCGCGTGAGCTCCTGTTCCGGGCTGCGGAACTCTATGCCCGCTCGGAGACCAGCGCCATCGTCTACTGCCTGGGCATCACCCAGCACCGCTGCGGCGTGAACAATGTCCGCTCCCTGGCCAACCTGTCCATGCTTTGCGGCCAGATCGGCCGCCCCTGCACGGGCGTGAACCCGCTGCGTGGCCAGAACAACGTGCAGGGCGCCTGCGACATGGGCGGGCTGCCCAACTACTATCCCGGCTACCAGTTCGTGGATGACGAGGCGGTCCGTCTGAAGTTCGAGGCGGCCTGGGGGCGCCCCCTGTCGCCCGCCCGCGGCCTGACGGCCATGGAGATGATGCACGGCCTGCAGGAGGGCAGGCTCAAGGCCATGATCATCATGGGCGAGAATCCCGTGGTCAGCGACCCGGATTCCGGCCATGTGGTGAAGGCCCTGTCGTCGGCGGAGTTCCTGCTCTGTATCGACATTTTCCCCACGCCGACCACGGAACTGGCGCATATGGTCCTGCCCGGCGCTTCCTTCGCCGAGACCGACGGCACCTTCACCAATTCCGAGCGCCGTGTGCAGCGCGTACGTCAGGCCATCCCGCCCATGGCGGGGCGGACCAACGGCCAGATCATCCAGGCCCTGTCCCGGCGGCTGGGCTATGACATGCACCATGCCTCGGCTTCCGAGGTCTTTGACGAGATCTGTTCCCTGGCGCCCAGCATGGGCGGCATGAGCTATGCCCGTCTGGAAGGAGAGGGGCTGTGCTGGCCCTGTCCCACGCCCGGCCATCCCGGCACGCCCATCCTGCATCTGGGGCGCTTCACCCGCGGCAAGGGGCTTTTTGCCGCCATTCCGCATGTGCCCCCGGCGGAACTGCCGGACGAGGAATACCCCCTCCTGCTCAGTACCGGCATGCGCCATGCCCACTACCTGACCGGGACCATGACGCGCCGCTGCGCCATGCTGGAGCGTGAACTGCCCGAACTGGTGACGGACATCAATCCCGCTGATGCCCGCAGGCTGGAGATCCGCGAGGGCGCCCGTCTGCGCATGGTCAGCCGCCGCGGCGCCGTGGTCTCGCGCATGCACATCACGGACGATGTGCCTGAGGGGCTGGTCTTTGCCCCCCTGCACTTTGCCGAAGCCATGGTCAATCTGCTGACCTGCACCGCCCTGGACCCGGTCAGCAAAACCCCTGAATACAAAATCAGTGCCGTCAGGCTGGAGAGGGTCTGAGCCATGCCCGCATACTATACCATGAATCCGGCGGATCTGCCCGCCCTGCTGACCGCCTGGCAGTCAGGCTCCCGTGTCCTGTGCCCCTGCAGGGAGCAGGACGGGACCACGCGCCTGGAGAGCTTTGCCCCGGACAAGGGCCTGTGCCTCGAGTATGCCAATCTTGCCATGCCGCCGGTGGATGTCCTGAACGGGTATCAGGACGTGCTGTTCCGCTGGGAAGGCAACGAACGTACCTATGTGGCCGAGCCCGGGGCGGAATCCATGGCCCCGACGGTCATTTTCGGCATGCGTCCCTGCGATGTGGCCGCCCTGGAATATCTGGATGATTTCTATCTGGGCGAGTACAGGGACATCAATTATTCCCTGCGGCGTGAAGCCGTCACCATCGTGGGCATGAACTGCCGCACGCCCGGCAAAAGCTGTTTTTGCGCAGCCACGGGCACAGGTCCTTTCGCCCGCAGCGGCTTCGACCTGATGCTGACGCTGGATGGCGGTCTGTGCTGGGTGGAATGCGCCACAGACAAGGGCGAGAACCTTGTGGGGCAGGCCCTGGTCTTTTTCCGGCCCGTGACCGAAGCGGCCCTGCGTGCCCGTCTGGACGAGCTGGAAAAGGACTGTCGCGAGGCCTTTCAGGAGCTGCCTGACCTCTCGCAGATCCGCACGGCCCTGCTGCAGGGCTTTGACCATCCGGTGTGGGAAGCGATCACGCCCACCTGCATACGCTGCACGGGCTGCACGGCCGTCTGCCCGACCTGCACCTGTTTCCAGTTCAATGAAGAACGCCTGGATGCCCGATCCGGCCGCCGTGTCCGCGTCAAGGATTCCTGCCAGACGGCGGGCTTCACGCGCAATGCCGGCTGGCACAACCCGCGCAGCAAGGCTGCCGCCGTGCGTCACCGCATCATGGACAAGCTGGTCTACATCCAGGACCGCTTCGGCAAAAAAGGTTGCGTGGGCTGTGGGCGCTGCATCGACGTCTGCCCGGCGGGCATCGACATCCGCAAGATAGCCGCTACTGTGGTGCGGGACTGCCCGCCCGAGGGGCAGCGCAAACCCGTGCCGGTCTCCATCCCGGAACGGGCATCCACCCGCATCGATCCCCAGCTGTTCACGCCCTATCCCGCGCGCATCGTGGCCATCCATGACGAGACCCCGGACATCCGCCGCTATGTGGTCCGCTACATGGATGAACGCCTTGCCGAGACCTTCCGCCTGACGGGGCAGTTCTTCATGGTCACGGTCTTTGGCGTGGGGGAAGTGGCCCTGTCCATCCCCTTCGGGGATCAGCACGACGGCCAGTTCGAGTTCTGCGTCAAAAAAGTGGGCAAGGTGACGTCGGCCCTGGCCAGGCTCGGCGTGGGGGATGTCATCGGCCTGCGCGGACCTTACGGCAAGGGCTTCCCCTACCGTTCCTTCGCTGGCCGTGACGTGCTGGTGGTGGGCTCCGGTGTGGGCCTGGCCCCTGTGCGGACCATCATCGTGCGTCTGCTCCAGGAGCGGGAACGCTATGGCCGTATCGCCATCATCGCCAGTGCCACGCGCTACGAGGGCCTGGTCTACAAGCAGGATCTGAAAGACTGGAGCAGGATCCCCGGCGTGACCGTGCAGTATGCCCTGGCCAGGCCCACGGATGCCGTCCAGGCCCATGTGGGCTACATCAATGACCTGCTGCCGGAACTGGATTTCGACTGGGCCAATGCCCGGGCCATCCTGTGTGCTTCGCCGCGCCGCATCAAGCTGGTGGCCCGTGACCTGCTGGGCCTCGGCATGAACGGCAGGGACATCTTCACCTCCCTGGAGACCCACATGCGCTGCGGTGTGGGCAAGTGCGGCCACTGCAAGGTAGGCGCGCACTACATGTGCCTGGACGGGCCCGTGTTCACCTATGAGGAAATGCTGCAGCTGCCGGAAGAATTCTAGGACCGGCGGAGAGCACACGAAGAAGGCGGGGACCCGATGTGTCCCCGCCTTCTTTTCGTATATGGCTTTGGCCTGCCGGATGTTGCAGATGCTCCCCCGCCATGCGGATGGTTTTGCTTTGCGGGAGAGCGGCGGAAGTGCGCCTGTATCCTCCGGCAGAGAGCCTCAGGAAAGGTGCGTATTCTTGGAAGAGGCACAATGGCGTGTTCCGTCAGACAGGGAACAGGCGCCGATGCGGGAAGGGACTGTGTCCCTGACGGTGTTGGGAAAGGTCTGTCCCGTATGGGCCGGTGTTGATTATTGCTTTCTGATGGTCAGCGTGGAGCCGATGGACGCACTGATGATGGCCGTGAGGGCCGCCCACTGGGCAAGGCTCAGCTGCTCGTCCAGGAAAAGGAAGCCGGAAAGGGCGGCAAGGGCCGGTTCCAGGCTCATGAGGATACTGAATGTGCGCGAGGGCAGGTTCTTGAGCGCGATGATCTCGACGCCGTAGGGCAGGGCAGAGGAAAAAATACCCAGGATCAGGGCCAGTGGCAGGACCGCGGGCCTGAACAGGTCCATCCCCGAGGAGAGCAGGCCCACGGGGAAAATGGCACAGCTGCCCACGAGCATGGCCAGGGCCACACAGGATTTGTCCAGGCTGCTGCCCGCTTTTTTGCCGAAGATGATATAGAGGGCCCAGCAGGCGCCGGAACACAGGGCAAGCACGGCGCCCAGCGGATCGATGCTGTCCGCGCTCTGACGCAGGGGCAGCAGGATGGCCAGGCCGGCCGCTGCCAGGATGACCCAGATGAAGTCCACGAGGCGGCGGGAAGAGAGCATGGCCACCGTCAGAGGACCGGTGAATTCCAGACCGACGGCGACCCCCAGCGGGATACGGCTCAGGGCCTCGTAAAAGCAAAGATTCATGCTTGCCGTGGCCAGGCCGAAAACGGCGATGATCTTCCAGGCGCTGCGGGGGATGGCTTTTTTCCAGGGGCGCATCACCACGAGCAGGATGGCGGAGGCCACCAGCAAACGCAGGGCCGTGGTACCGGCCGGGCCCACCAGGGGAAAGATGGTCTTGGCAAGCGAGGCGCTGGCCTGGATGGAAGACATGGAGACCAGCAGGAGCAGGACAGAGACGAGGGGAGAGGTGGCGGAAATGTTCATGGAAGCTGTCCGGTAGCCCTGGTGGCGGCGGGGTGGAGAGGGAAAGATGCCTTGCCACACCGCAAGGGGAGGCGCACGCATGTTCCCCCCCTTGCAGGCGTCAGCGCCGTGTGGTGCTAGCTTTGCTGCTTCTGGTCAGCATCAGGAAGCAGGGCCGCCTCCCACATTTCCTGATAATACATGCAGGTACCGGGATTCCAGGCCGTAGCCGTGGCATGGTCGTAGCTTTCCGTGATGGGCCAGTCGGTATGGGGACGCAGGGCTTCCTCAAAGGAAGGGGCCTCCACGATGCCGTCATACTCCAGGTTCAGGGTATAGTTGGGGCCCTTGAGGTAACGCAGATGATAACGCGGCATGATAATGTCCTTTGTACGCAAGAGCCGGGAAGGGCGCAGGCCCTTCCCGGCATCCTTATTACGTGTTCAACAACCCGAGGTCTAGTGGGTGGTCATCACGAACTTGCTGATGAGGAACAGCACCACCAGCAGGGCCACACCCAGACCCCAGCTCCAGTGGATGAGCTTCATTTCCGTCTCATCCAGGGGCTCGTATTCCATCTTCTGGACTTCTTCGTGGAATTTGACTTCTTTGTCTTCCATCATTGTTCTCCTTTAAACTAGGCGCCAACCACAGGCGGGGTCATGCCATGGAAGAAGGCGTAGGAAATGAACAGGCCAACCCAGATGATGAAGCCGAACAGGCAGACGATGTACACGATGGCCAGGCGGCCGATGCCTTCTTCCATCAGCTTGCGGAAGTTGGAAACCATACCGATGCTGAAGAAGGTCATCAGGAAGAAGATGACGCGGAAGCCGTTCATGGCGCCGGACATGGCCTTGCCGACCTTGTGCAGTTCAGGCGTGCTCAGGCAGACGATGAGCAGGATCAGGAAGGTACCCAGGTAACCCAGCACGAAGCGGGGGAAGCGGTCCATGACGTCGCCCCAGGTCATGGTGCGGTCGCCGCGGGTCTTGTCGAACTTGGCCGTCCAGATGTAGGCCAGGACCAGAGCCCAGATACCGATGAACATATCGATGAAGATCTTGACGGTGGTGGTCACCATCACGATCCAGCCGGGTTCCCATTCAGTGCCCAGACCGGCCATCTTGGCCAGAATCAGGGATTCGGTGATGGCACCGGAAGCGATGGCGCCACCGTCGGACTTCACGGCCAGGCCCATCCAGCCGCCGGCCACCATGGGCTCGGAGTACAGGAAGTACTGGGCGATGAAGGGCAGGATCAGCATTTCAATGCAGGTGAACACAACGACCAGGGAAGAAACCATGATCGGAACCACCGGCCGGGCGCGGATGGCACCACCGGTGGCGATAGCGGCGGACACACCGCAGATGGAGATACCGGAAGCCAGAGGGGCGGCCCATTCCTTGTTGAACTTGAAGTACTTACGGGCAACGTAGTAAACCACGGCCCAGTACAGCAGGTAAGCTTCAACAATGGCGCACAGGCCTCGGAAGATGACGTGACCGGCGAAACCGGCGGCGTCAGCAGCCTTCACACCCAGTTCGGCACCCAGAACCACGATGGCGATCTTGACGAACAGCTCGGGGCGGCAGGCATCGCGCAGGGTGTCAGCAACGCTGGGGGCGAAGTTACTGATCAGGATGCCCATGATCAGGGCGACAATCAGGCCGGCTTCCGTGCTCAGGCCCAGAGCCCACGGGATGCCCTGCTTGGCCAGCTGAGTGGGGTTAGCAGCGATGTAGGCATTGGCGCCGGCGGTGTAGCAGGCGATGGCGATGAAGAAGATCACGGTGAAGGAGCCCACGAAGCGGCCCACATTACCCTTCATCAGTTTGACGCCGAGAGCCAGCAGAGCGGTCACGAACACATAGGTGGCCACCAGAGACTGCCAGCCGGCCATCAGGCCCTTGGTAGCGGGCTTCCAGGCATCGACGGGGCTGTCCACCCACATGCCTATTTTCACCACCCAGCCAAGGAGATCCAGTCCAGCGAACTTGCCCAGGCCCAAGATGAAGATAATGCAGCCAAGCAGCAGGGCTACTTTGTCTTCATTAAAGGCTGATTTGGTTGTCATATCCAACCTCCTGATTGCAGGTTTCTCAACCTGGTGAAAAAATCCCTTCCCTGTAACATACTATGAAATATTATGTGACACAAGTAGGGAAACCGGAATATCCAGCCGGCATCCTGACCCCCCAGGCTGCACGGCCATCTGTCTTCTACACAGGAAAATTTTTTTGTCAATGCAGGTGGCTGCGTGGTTTTTCATAAAAATGTCCCGGCAAGAGAAGGAAAAAACAAGCATCCTGAGAAAAAAACGGGAAGAAAATGTTTTAAAAATAAATTAAAATCAATATGTTGCCAATGTTTCATGATATTTGTCATGGTTGAGAAATGCTTCACAATGTAACGGAATTGACAAAAATCGTCCTGAATTTTCACAAAAGCAAAATTTTTTTCTTTCCAAAGAATTTGTTGTTGACAAAAAATCATGCCAAGAGTAGATATCTTTTTCGCGTCGGGATGTAGCGCAGTCTGGGAGCGCACTTGAATGGGGTTCAAGGGGTCGAAGGTTCAAATCCTTTCATCCCGACCAGAAAACAGAAACCCCAAGGGATCTACGGAAACGTAGGTCCCTTTTCTGTTTTGCGGGGCAGAAGGCCCAGGCCTTTCCCCGTGTCCGGTGCCGTATGGTGCCGGGCGCCCGGGTCGTGACCATGCGGGTGGCGGGCACAAGGCGGAGCGGAGGGCATACCGCTCCCAGCCGGATCGATGGCCTTTCGCAGGCAGCCAGCGGTGGCAGGTCCTGACGCCGTATAGGCTGCGGGATGCCGCAGGCCGCCTTGTGCCCGCCATCCATCGGGTATGACAGCGCGGTGGGGCATGGCTGCGGCCGGGAAGTCCCCGCTCTCCTTCCGTACCGGGCAGAAGGCCGGAGCGCGCAGACCGTGACGCGGTTCTTGCCCTTTTCCGCACAGGGGGCCGGTGGCGCTGTTTGTAAAAAAACAGGATGTTTTTGTTGACAAGCCTGCTGTCTTCGTCTATCTACATCTTCGCGTCGGGATGTAGCGCAGTCTGGGAGCGCACTTGAATGGGGTTCAAGGGGTCGAAGGTTCAAATCCTTTCATCCCGACCAGAAAACAGAAACCCCAAGGGATCTACGGAAACGTAGGTCCCTTTTCTGTTTTCTGGGGTCTGGAATTCCTGTTACAAGGCTTCTGCCGGGATCAGATCCTCGCAGGGAACAGGGCTTTTGCTCTGCCACGGATACGGTTAACATGCTTGCGGCGGACGTATGGCTCCTGTCTGCCAAGCGTTCTGGAGGGACCATGAAAATCCTGCTGATCATCGTTGCCATCATCGCTGTGGCTGTTTTCGTTTTCTTTATGGGTGGGCAGCCTCCTTTGCGGGGAGCGGGCCAGCTGGCCGCGTCGGGCCAGACGGTCATCGTTTCTCGTGCCCGTCCCCCGTTCAGCTTTGCTCCGGCTGCGGACATGCAGCTGCAGAGCCTGGGGAACCGGACGTTGCGTCCCAAAACGCGGCACTCCGTGGATGGTGATGCCCGCATCTGGTTCGCTGTGTACAGCAATGGTACCGGCACCCTGATAACGGCAGTGGCGGACACAGAAGGGACCTGGGAATGGGAAGCCGCGCATCATCCGGCGTTCCCGGCCATCCGGGCGCAGCAGTACGCCTATAAGGGCGAGACCCTTTACGAAAATCTCATGCAGCTGGACGGCGGCAGCGATCCGTTCTGCACGGATCATGCAGCCTGTCTTGTGTACAGGGCCAAGCTGCTGCTGAACTTCCGCAGGACCCAGGTCATCATGGAATACCATGAACCTGTCCCGGAAGCCCGGATAAGGGACATCGCCTTTGACGGTACCGCCCTCAATGCCTTCCAGCAGCGGGCCCGCAAGACCTGCGAGATCCTGATGACGGATAAGGCCTGGCTTGAGGACAATATCAAGGGATTTAAGAAGCTGGATGGGGCTGACGACCGCTATTCCAGGACACGTCTTTCCCGCTGGGTCGGCGAAATGGAACGCGAGGGCCGCCCCTAGAAGTTTTTGTTCCTGTAGACAGCGGAGGACAGCAGACATACGGAAAGCATGACAGCTGTCTGTCATCCCCGATTTTTTCACGCATACAAAAAAGCCACGGAGGGTTACCTTCGTGGCTTTTTACTTATGGGCTTTAGCCTGTTGAGCGCCTGACAGGCGCGAAACAAAAAACCACCCGCTATGCGGGTGGAGACAATACGTTATACACACAAAAACACCTTTCCGCTACGATGAAGTTGTTCAAGCCCATCGCAACATTAACGGAAAGGTGTTTTTGTTATGGGAACCAAGGCTCATAGCCTAGCGCATACGAAATGGTTGTGCAAGTATCATATCGTCTTTACTCCAAAATATAGAAGGAAAATAATCTTCGCACAGCTCCGTGAAAGTATAAAAGAAATTCTGCAATGCCTCTGCAAATATAAAGGGGTTGAGATTCTGGAAGGGCATCTGATGCCGGATCATGTCCACATGCTGGTGTCCATTCCTCCTAAAATCAGTGTGGCAAATTTCATGGGCTACCTGAAAGGGAAAAGTTCGTTGATGATATTCGATAAGCACGCAAACCTTAAATATAAGTTTGGCAACAGAAAATTTTGGGCCGAAGGATATTATGTCAGTACGGTGGGGCTTAATGAGGCAACGATCAAAAAATATATCCAGGATCAGGAACGTCACGACATTATGAGAGACAAGCTGACATCACGCGAATATCAAGACCCCTTTAAGGGGTAGCCAAGGCGGCAAGGGCACTGGGCTTGAACAGCGTGAAAGCCAGCGTCTTTAGGCGCAGCCGGTAACAGGCCCTTACAGGGCCAGAGCAAACCACCCGCTTTGCGGGTGGTTCTGATTGTGAGCGAGGGCCTGTCTGACCGGCTGGCAGAAGCCCGATACTCTTCCCATAGTCCAAGGACCAGCGGGAAGTTTGGTCCCGTATGATCCGGTCCCGCGACATGGCCGGCAAGCAGGAACACCGGAAAGAGGGAAAGGGGCCAGCTCCCAAGCCCGGCTCCTCAGGCGCCAAAAACAGAAAAGGGACCCACGTTCCCGTAGATCCCTTGGGGTTTCTGTTTTCTGGTCGGGATGAAAGGATTTGAACCTTCGACCCCTTGAACCCCATTCAAGTGCGCTCCCAGACTGCGCTACATCCCGACACAAGAAAAGGCTTGTACGCGCCTTCCGTTTTGATGTCAACAATAAAAACAGCAGCTGCCTCAAAAAAAGGCAGTACGCCACTGACCCGGCCGTTTGAAGCTCATGGCATGAGGAAACGGACAGGCCGCGGGCGGCGCCAGTATCCCGGCAAGCCCATCCCGGCGCCTTCCGGCGCGCTCTCCTGCAGGACCGGAACAGCGGGGAAAGGCTGGCAGTTTTCAGGAGGACGCGTCAGGGACGGCGCTCAGGCGTGGGCCCGCCACTGTTTGCCGGACAGTTCGGCAAGTACCTGCAGCAGGACCTGCGTACCGTCCTTGCCGTGTCCCCGGGCCTGGGCCAGACGGTAGACCTGCTCCGCCAGCGCGACACCGGGCAGCACCAGCCCCATGCGCTTGCATTCCTCCAGGCACAGGCCCAGATCCTTGATGAAGTGTTCCACAAAGAAGCCGGGGGCATAGTCACAGCCCAGCAGGCGGCGTCCCAGAGTCCCCATGGCCGTGCTGCCCGCGGCGCCGGGCACCACCAGTTCCAGCCACTGGCGTACATCCAGACCGGCTTCCTGGGCAAAAAGCAGGGATTCGCAGACGCTGAACATGACGCCGGCGATGGCCACCTGGTTGGCCAGCTTTGCCTGCTGGCCCGTTCCGGCCGCACCGCAGTGCAGGATGTTCTTGCCCATGGCTTCGAAGCAGGGGCGCACACGCTCGAAGGCTTCCTTGTCACCGCCCACGAAGATGGACAGGCGGGCCTCACGCGCCCCGATATCCCCGCCCGTGACGGGGGCATCCAGACTGGCGCAGCCCCTGGCGGCAGCGGCGGCGGCGATGCGCCGGGCCAGCTCGGGACTGGAGGTGGTCATGTCACAGAGGATACCGCCCCCCTCCAGGCCGGACAACGCGCTCTGTTCACCCAGCATCACGTCCTCCACGTCACGGGGATAGCCCACGATGGAGAAGACGATATCGGCATTCCGGGCCACTTCACGAGGCGTTTCCGCCCAGCGGGCACCGCAGGCCAGCAGGCCTTCGGCCTTGGCTTTGGTACGGCTGTAGACGGTCAGCGGATAGCCCGCAGCCAGCAGATGCCCGGCCATGGAATGTCCCATGACGCCGGTGCCTATCCAGCCTAAACGCGGTTTGTTGTTCATCGAACCAGCTCCTTGTCTTGCCGCTGGTGCGGCGTGGGTGAATGCAGGCGGTATGCCCGGGAAAGCTACTTTGAACGGGTCTCCAGGATCTCCTGCAGCATGGCCCTGCCGGCGGGGAGTTTGCCTGCCCGCTCATTTTGGACATGCTGCCGCAGCAGTTCCGCATTGCGGCGCATGTTCTCGTTGAACAGGTCTTCTCCAGCATAATCCTTGAGCAGGCCGGCAAGCGCCCGTTCGAAATCGTCTTTGTCCAGACGGGCGGCCTCTTCCACTCGGGTCCGGTAGAAGGAGAGGGAACGGTCGATACCGGTCCGGAACTGTTCCAGTCCCTGTTCAGCCGTGTTCATGATACGCCGCAGGGTGGCGAGGGTCTCGCCCTTGGCGCTCCGGCTGTCCCGTTTCATGCTCTCATACTGGCTTTGCAGGGAATTGCGGCGGCTGGCATAGTTGCGGATGGTCTCCAGCATATAGACGGCCGTGCGCAGGGTGGACTGCATCTCCAGCTGTTGCTGCTGCTCCTGCAGGATGTTGTTTTCCTTAATGGCCTCGCGCAGGGCCAGCAGATTCTTGCGGCTGTTGTCGTCAGGCGCGGCAGCAAGGAGCCTGTCCAGCTCTTCCAGAGGGTTGCGGCCGGCATCTCTGGCCAGGGGGTTGCTCCGGCCCGCGGCGTTCCAGGCCTGTTGCAGGGCCGAAGGCCGTTCGCCGCCGGGGGTGTTGATGCCGGAAATGACAGGACGGAAGCCCAAATCGCGCGCATGGGCGGGGCCGTCCGCCAGAAAGAAGGCGCTTTCCTCACGACGGCCGGGCATGATCTCCGCTTCGCCGGAAAGGAAGGAACCGCCCTTGCGGACGAAGCCTCCGGCGGAACCGTGCAGGCGGCCGCCCACGGAGAAGCGGAACATGTCCAGCGCCATTTCGGCCGCATTGCCAGCCGTGTCATACAGGCCCAGCGGGTTGGGCTTGCGGGAGCCGATACGGGCGCAGTCTTCGGCGATGCGGGCCGCGCCTTCGGGACGGTAGACCGCATAATCGGCCAGGGGCGCGCCCGCGGGGAGGGCAAAGAAATCCTTTTCCATCAGCAGCTCGGGCCCGGCCGTCTGGCCGCCGCGGGCCGCGTATTCCCATTCGGTTTCCGTGGGCAGGCGCACAAAGCCCACATTACGGCTGTCCCCGGCGTAACGGGGCAGGGCATCGGGGGCATGCTGCAGCAGCCATTCCGTATAGCGGCGGGTGAATTCCACGGCCGCATACCAGCTGATGTCCGTCACGGGCCGGGCGGCATCCGCCACAGGCGCTTCCGCGCCGTTGCCCATGATGCTTTGCCATTGCAGGCGGCTCACTTCATATTTGGCCACCAGATAGAAAAAGTAGTCGCCTGCCGGGGCCTGGGCACGCCACCGGGCGGGCAGATCGACCCGGGAGAAGGGCGCGGAGAGAAAAGCCCTGTAGCGGCGGTCGTAAAAGGCCCGGTCGCTGTTGGCGGCATCATCGCGGCCGGGCCGGGCGGACATGTCCCAGAGCAGGCCTTTGCTGGGGACGGCCACCAGGCGGAAGACCATGCTCAGCCCGCCGGGCATGGGCAGGACGATATCGTCCTTGTCCGGGTGCGGGTTGCAGGCCTCGGCCGTGGAGACCTCACCGCCCCGTTTGGCCAGGGCAGCGTCGGCGGGCGCTGCCGGCAGGGCCGCCAGCAGCAGGAGCAGGAGCGAAAGGAGCAGCCTAGATCTCACGGATGACCTCCGAAGGTTCGGTACGCGCACCGCGCAGGGACGGCAGCAGGGCCGACAGCAGGGAGAGCAGACAGACCAGCAGCAGGGTCACGACGGCATGTTCCGGCAACAGGCGGCAGACATGTTCCATATCATCGAGACCGGCGGCAAAGATGCGGTTGACCACGCCCTGGGCAGCCGCATAGAGCCCCAGCGCCAGCCCCGTGCCCAGCACGGCCGTGAGCAGGGCCTGCAACAGGGGGAAGAGCAGGAGTTCCAGCGTGGAAAAGCCCCCCAGACGGAGCAGGCCGAGGAGCCGTTGCTTGCGCCGGACGGCGGCCAGGGTGCTGCTGGTGGTGGAGGCGGTGAAGCCGGCGGCAGCGGCCCCGCCGATGAGCAGGAAGATGATGTCCAGAGACGTGGAAAGGCGCCTGACCTGGTCGATGGCCTCGGCCTCGGTATGGACGGTGATGCCCTGCTGCCGGAACAAGTCGCGCAGGGGCGCCACGTCATCCAGGCTGCGGGCATACATGCGGAAGCCCGCATAAAGGCGCTCGGCAGGCGGCTGGTCGCCGTCAGCGGCATGTTCCGGGCCGAACAGGGGCACGGCGCGCCCGTCACGGAAATCTTCCGCCGCTTCCAGGAAGGGCAGGGGCACATAGGCCACATTTTTTTGCTGGGCGGCCAGGGGCAGCACGCCGATGACCTTCAGTGTCAGGCGCACGGCCTGCACCTTGCCGTTGCGGGTGCGTTCGAGCCTGCCCGTCAGCTGGTCGCCCGCCCGCAGGCCCAGGCGTTCGGCCACGGGTGCGGAAAGCACGACGCCGCTGGCAGCGGCCCGGGTGCGCAGGCGGCCCGGGTGGTCGGGATCGTCTTCGCTGTCCAGCAGCAGGGCCGGTACCGGCAGGGCATGGCGCGCCAGCAGGGGGTCGTCATGGCCGGTGGGTTCCATGGAAACGTGCAGGGGCGTTCCCCGCTCCGGCAACAGTTCCACCGTGGCGGCCAGGGTGCGGGTACGGGGCATGACGAAGGCCACCCGGCCGTCATCGCGCCACCGTTCCATATCGGCGGCGGAAAAATGCCCGCTGCCCACGGGGGAGATCTCCAGCGTGGCAGGATCGCTGCGCAGGCGTTCGGTCAGGGTCTCCACCACGCCGAACTTGACGCCGAAAAGTATCAGCAGCGGCGCCAGGACGGCCGCCAGCCCCAGGACGGCACAGGCGGAGAGCAGACGCTCGTGCAGGTAATCCCGCAGGGAAAGGTGGCAGATCTGTACAAGGGTATGCATGGCGTTACCGTTGGGGATGGTCGATGACGGAAAGGGGCCCCTCTTCCGTGGTGGAGCAGGCCAGGGGCACCAGCGTGAACCCGGCCTCCCGGGCCATCTGCGGATCGTGGGAGACCATGATCACCGTGGTCCCCTGCTGCCGGGCCAGACCGGCAAAGATGCCCAGGACCCTGCGGGACTGGTCCGGGTCCAGCGCGGCCGTGGGCTCGTCCGCCAGCACGATGGCGGGCCCGTGGGCCAGGGCACGGGCGATGGCCACGCGCTGCCGTTCTCCCACGGAAAGGCTGTCGGGCATCTGCAGCAGCAGGCGATCTATGCCCAGGGCCGTGGCCATGTTCCATACCGCTTCCAGACGGCGTCCCATGATCCCCAGACAGCGGCAGGGGAGCAGGATGTTGTCGCGGGCCGAGAGGAAGGGCAGCAGGCCGCCTGTCTGGAGCACATAGCCCAGATGTTTGCCGCGCAGACGGGCCAGGGCATCGAGACGGCCCGCCCGCCACAGGGCCAGCATGTCCGTCTCGCCGTCGGCCGTGCGCAGCAGAAAGCGGGAACCGTCGCCGCTGTCAGGCCGCAGGATGCCGGCCAGCACATCCAGGGCCGTACTTTTGCCGCAGCCGCTGGGGCCCGTCAGGGCCAGCAGCTGCCCCTGCCGCACATCCAGACTGCGGACATGCAGGCGGAACGCGCCCGCGCCCGGGCGGACGACACGCAGATCGCGCAGGGAGAAGACCGTATTTTCCATGCGTCCCCCGGCTTACGGCAACATGGACAGCGGCACCCGGTAGACCCAGTCCCCGGCGTTGCTCTGCCCGAAGCTTTCCCAGTTTTCCCGGTCGCGGTCATATTCCTCGTAGCGGGCCAGCCGGGACTTGAGGCGGTTGATGAAGGCCGTCTGTTCGCCGATGCTCATGCGGTACCAGTCTTCTTCACGCAGCAGCATGATGTCGCTCTTGTAGGGCAGGCCGTCCAGAAATTCGGCCAGCACGCCCAGTTCGGCAAGGCTCTTGCCCTGGGTGGGCATGTTGGGATCGCGGGCCATGCGGGCCGAGGCGGAAAGGATGCCCTGGAAAAAGTCGCGCGAATCGGTCTTCTTGGTCCGTTCGGCATTGTCGATGATGTTCTTCAGCTGGGTGCTGAGATCGCTGAGCTGGTTCTTGGTCAGCAGTACGGCCACTTCCACGCTGGGCACCTGGCGGCCCTGGGCCAGACGCTTGAGGTCCATGTCCGCGATCCAGGAATCCACCACGGACGGGGCGCGGTTCTCGTTCTTGCGGCCCAGATAGTCCAGCTGCATAGCGTAGCCCAGCCGCTCCGCCAGCTGGCGGGCCTGGGCTTCCTCGGTGGCGGGCACGGCCTCGTCCTTGGGACGGGTCATGATCTTGCCGCTGGCCGTGTTCTTGACCATGTCCACCATGGAGGTGGTCAGGATCTTCGTCACGATGCCGAACTGGCGGGCGGCCTCCTTGTGGCTGGAGGCGTTGACGGCCTGATAGTTGGCCTGATCGCCGGAAAGGCGGCTCAGGGCCCGGTAGGCCTGCTCGGCATAGGCGTGGTTCTTGCTGCCGCCGGGCGTCTTGACGTGCATGGTGGTGATCCAGATACCTTTCTGGCGGGCAAGGTCGTTCATCTCCGCGGCGCCGAGACGCTGCGAGGCGTACGGGTCATCGCCGCGCAGGGGCCCGGCATCCGTGACCAGCAGGATCAGGCGGGTGGAATAGGGGCCCCAGTTGAGGGAATCGATGGCCGTATAGATCCCGGCCAGCGAGTCTTCGTTGAAATCATGGCTGGAGACGGCCGCCTGTTCCACTTTGGCCAGGCGGCTTTCCAGGGCCTTGCGGTCCTTGGCCGTGGCAAAATCGCTGATGACCTGCGAGGTGTAGCCCAGCCTGGGGGTCTTTTTCGTGCTGCTGCGGAAGGCCACCACGGCAAAGCCCACGTTGTCGGTCATCCTGTCCTTTTCCAGACGGTCATAGAGCTGGCGGATGATGTCGCGGCTCTGGTCGATGTAGGGCTTCATGGAGATGGACGTGTCCATGACCAGGGCGATGCCGGTCTTGGGCGGACCGGCCACCGCGCCGGACGGGCTGCTGCCGGGATCGATGGAGGCCACCTGCAGCAGGTTCACGCCTTCAAAGGCCCGGTTCATGCCGAGGATGGGCATGAGATAAAAGCGCTTCTGGGCCACGGCCCCTTTCTGCTCCGCCGGTTCCGAAGCCAGGATGGGCAGACCGGCTGTATCCTTGCCGCCGGCCGCGGCCGCCACGAGGCTGTCCAGCTGCTTTTCCATGTCGGCGGCTTCGCACAGGCCCTTCAGGTCTTTTTCCGTCTTGAAGAAGAGCACGGGATCCCGGCCGGTACGCGGGGTGAAGAGCAGGGTCAGGGACTGGTTCCAGTCCGTGGCCTGATTCTTTTTCAGCCAGCCCAGGGGCGTACGGGTATCAAGGCCCACCTGCAGCCAGTCGCCCTGCCGGGCGTAGACATAGAGCACGGTAAAGGGCACCAGGGCCTCGCGCGCGGCCGGGGCGCCGTCGCGGGCCTCTTTCAGGGGCATGGCGCCGGGATGGGAGACAACGCGCTGGTACAGGGTCTTCTTGCCTTCCTGCAGAAGGGGCGCCGCCTGCGGGGCAGGCACGGCCACCAGCAGGAGCAGCAGGAGCGCGAAAAAGCGGATGCAGGTTCTGGGCATGGTCTTCTCCTTATTTCCACTCGCGCAGCAGGAGCGAGGCCTCGGCGTTGCCCTTGGCGGCTTCGCCTTCCACATGGCGGCGCAGGGCCGCCAGCGCCTTGTCCGCTTCCGCATAGCCCTTGCTTTTGGCGTTTTCATACCAGTGTTTCGCCTGGCTCATGTCCGCGGGGATGCTGCCGCGCGGCAGGTCCGACTGCGGATCATAGAACTGGCCCACCAGGAACATGGCTTCGGCATTGCCCTTCTGGGCAGCGTCTTCCAGCAGCAGGAAGGCCGCGTCGCTCTCATCGTTGCCGGCCTGGGGCGTACGTAGGGGACGGGCCAGCTCCAGGCTGGTGGCGGGGTCCGCCGTGCCTCGCAAATGTTCGCGGGCCTGCTGCAAGGGCGCCACCGCGGCAGGAGCTGCCGGGGCTTTTTTCGTCCCGGCCGCTGCCTCCTGCTGGGCCGGCGGAGCTTGCGGTGCCATGGGCGGGGGCGGTGGAGGCGTGGCCCGCAGGAAGAACCACCAGACAGCGGCCGCGGCCAGGGCCAGCAGGACGAGTCCCAGGACGATCCAGAGCAGGCTGCCGGATGATCTTTTTTCCTTCGCGGTCTCCGCAGCGGGCTGGTCCATGTCCAGCGGTGCTCCGGCCAGCAGCGGCGAAGGCTCCGCTTCCGGTTCGGGGTCGGCAGCCGGTGCGGGCATGGGGGCCGGTTCCGGCTCAGGCTCAGGGAGCAGCACCGGCTGCGGCGCGGACGCAGGCGCAGCAGGGGAGGCCGCATGGCCCATGCCGTCCCCGCCCTGCATGCGGGAATAGACGAGATCCTGGATCTGGAGAACGCATTTCTTGTCACCGGCCATGAACAGATAGCGTTCCAGCTTGTCCAGATTGTCCACCACGGCCGCACCTACCTGCAGGCGCAGGCAGCCGCTGTCGTCATCATGGGCGTCCACAGGCAGAGGGACACGGCTTTCCTGCCAGCCGGAAGCGGACAGGTATTTGCCGTCGCCCGAATAGATGGCCACATCGGCCGGGCCCGCGCCGGGGGCATCGTACACGCAGATGACGGCCGCGCCGGGCGTACGCGCGGCATCAGGGGCAATGATGGCTTTCATCGTTATCCTTTGAATGCCTGCAGGATGTCATACAGGCGTTTGTTCTGTTGGGGGTTGCGGATCTGCCGGCCGTCGAAGTCCGCGTTGGCGGTGATGCCGTGCATCAGGGCGCGCAGCCAGTCGGTATACCATTGCCGGTCATAGGGCGCTTCCACCTCGCCGATGAGCGGTTCTCCCACGGGATCGCTGACGGCCGGGAAAAGGACCACGGGCTTGTCCCGGAAGAGGATGGTGCGTTCCTGCTCGCTGTGGCGGCGCGGATCGAAGCCCAGCCAGTCCACGAAGGCGTTGATGGCATCTGCGGCCAGGCTGGCCTGTTTCCAGAGCAGGCGTTCCCGCTCGAGGTTGCTGTAGGCGGAGCAGGCACGCAGGTCTTCCTCCATCTGCTGGCGTACCCGGCAGCGCTGGGCCGAGAGCAGCAGCTCGTGGCAGAACTGGTCCAGCTCGCGCGCGGGCATGGCAAAGAAGGTGCGCGTCTCCGCGTCGGCCGCGAACTGGCGGGCCTGCTCCACCCAGGCATCGAACACGGCTTCGGCCAGCTCGGCCGCGCCGTCCTTGCCTGTGACGGGTGGCGTACCGGGCATCCCGGTGGCCACAGGGGCTTCATCGCCGAAAAGCTCGTCCAGTATGTCCTGCTGCGAGACGCGCACCCCGATGGAGGCAGGCGCGGCCCCGCCGTTTTCCGCCTCGGGCGTGGCGGACGTGACCTGCGCGCACAGCACATACAGGTCATGATCGCTGACCTGCAGGCGGTGGAGCATCTCGCCGAAGGTCTGGTTCTGGGCCACGCGGGCCAGCAGAACGGCCAGATCGCGGGCCAGGGCCTCTTTCTGACGGCGCAGTTCCTCGCGGTCATCGCTCTGGTAGTAGACACGCAGCGCCGTCAGGACGCGTTCGGCCTGTTCGTCCAGCCCCACACCGATCTGATGCCGTTTGAGCTCGGGGTTGCAGAGGGGGCGCAGGCGCTGTCGCAGCAGGCTGATGCCGCCGTCATTGAGCGTCATGGCCGCCTGCCAGACGGCTTCGGGATCATCCACATGGCGGCGCACCAGCGGCGAATCCACAAAGGCCCGGCGCACTTCTTCCACATAGGCGGTCTGGTCGGGACGGATGCCGCTTTCGTTGCCCTGGGCATCGAAGGTGAAGATGGCCTCGCAACGGAAATTGGGGTTGCGCAACAGGAAGATGTTGCGGAAGGGGTGGGCGCCGTCCCAGTTGGTGGGCCAGTCATGCTGCTTTCCGAAAAAGTCCAGCAGGGAGGACTGCAGGCGCGTGTTCCAGCGCTGTTCCACGGAAGGCGATCCGGCTTTTTTCTCGAACTCCATGTCCATCTTGGTGAGCACGAAAAACAGGGAGGGCGCCTTTCCGGCACGGTGGGCCGGGTCTTCGCCGTGGGTGGAGCAGATCCAGTCGTACACGGCACGGGGCAGATCCTGCACTTCCTGGTTGCCGGGGCCGATGCAGAGCAGCATGCTGGTCAGTTCATGCTCTTCGCAATAGCGTTCGAACAGGTAGGCCACCTTGCCGCGCAGGAAAAGGTTCTGCAGCGCGCCCTCGCGTTCCAGCTCCTTGTCCAGGTCCAGGATCTTGAGGCGGGAGCGGTAGCCAGGAAAGTCCAGCAGGTCCGTGTAGGAAAAGAAGTCGTCCGGCTGTTCCCTCATGAAGATGGTGATCTCCGCCGTCAGGGCAGTGACCACGGCACGGGGCAGGGCGGCCTTGCGTCCCCCCGTGCCCAGCAGGGTCAGGCGGTCTTCCGTACTGCCGGTCCCCAGCCCGGCCAGCAGGGCCACGTCGATGATGCTGGTCTGGCGCGGCAGCAGGGCCTCCAGCGGGCAGTCGGCCTCGGCCGGGTTGCCCAGGGCCTCCAGGGCCTGGCAAAGTTCGAGGAAGAGCTGCTGGAATTTGGGCTGGCTGTTCCAGATGATGCCGAAAAGTTCCGCCCGGTAGCTCAGGGGCAGCAGGGGGGCCAGGCTGACGGCCTGTGTCCAGTAGCCCTGTTGCAGCATCTGGACGCGCGGCTTGGAAAGGAAGTTGCGGTTGAGGTATTCGCGCAGGTCTTCCATGTCATCAGCGGTGATGCTGCTGACGCCGGGCGACGACTGGCGGGCCGTCTGCGTCAGACGTTCGAGGGCGGACCGCATGGCGTCGGCATCGGGCATCTGCTTGTGCTCGCAGTCGGCATAATAGGTATTGGCCAGCACACGGACCACGTCCATCTCGGAAAGCAGGCGCAGACGGATGGGGAATTCCGGCGTCAGCCCCTGGGGCGGCGTGGTGGTGAAGCGGGTCACCAGGCCGGTGGATTCCTTGCCGCCCTCGGGATTGATCTCGGTGATGAAATCCGATGTGCGGCCGCAGAAGTCCGCCAGCAGATCGCCGCGGCTGTCGCGGGCCAGGGCCGAGATGAGGTAGGATTTGCCGGACTGGCTGGGGCCGAAGACGCCCACGCACATCTTGCGGCGGGCGGCCTGTTCGCACTTGCCGAAAAAGCGGGCGGCCCGGCGCATCTCTTTTTGCAGCGTGGTGCATTCGCTGCCCACGGTCTCGCGATTGTCGGCCAGCCAGGCGGCGGCATGGCGCGACTGTTCCGCCAGACGGGCACAGCGTGCTGCCAGCTGGATGTCTTGTTCCTGCATGATGATGCTCCTGTCTGTCCGTCGCTAGTTGGCGGCGTTCACGACGCCGGTGTCCAGCCAGTAGCCTTCGTCCGTGGGCAGGGTCTGCAGACGGATCTCCAGATCCCGGGGCGGGACGAAGTTGCCGGCATTGTCCGTGATGGCGGTGATGCTGAATTCCCCTTCGCTGCGTTCTTCCCGTTCGCCGCCGCTGGCGGGCATGTCCTCGTCATCCAGCACTTCGGCCACGTTGAGGGTGACGTCCACCTTGTAGGGCAGGCGGCCGGAGGCGCGGGCGCGGGCGTCCTCGCTGGCGAAGGTCAGCAGGTGATAGCGGGTGGCCGGCCAGCGCTCGGCCCCCAGCTGGCGGTAGCCGATGCCCAGCTGGCCATTGAAGGCCACGGTACGGTTCAGCTCCACGCCGCTTTTGGCGTCCACATCCACCTTGAACCAGACCTTGGCGGCACGCAGCTGGGTATTGATGTCCAGCTCGCCGATGTAGCGGGCGGTGGAGGTCAGGCGCAGGGCGTTGGAATCGAAGGAGAACCCTTCGATATGCCCTTCGGCCAGAGCGCAGAGGATGGCGCCCACGACCACGGTGGTCTTGGGGTCCTGGATGCGGCCCAGCGTATCGGGGAAAGGATACCAGCTGCCCACATGATAGCGGCGCATGGGGATGATGCGGTCCGGCGGCACGGGCAGTTTGGCCATGATCGTGGAGGCGACCACCTTCCAGGCGCTGGGACGGCCCGTCAGCAGCAGCATGTCGGTATCGTACAGATGCACCAGCTCGCAAAGGGCCGAGAGCGTGGGGGCCAGCGTCCGCTGGATGGTGGCCTGGAGCTTTTGCGGGCTGACCGTGATGGGCACATCCATGATGGAAAAATCGTCCAGCCCGGGCACGGTGTCGCGTACCAGGGCCGTCACGGCATCCAGGGTGGACTGCTGCGGGCGCAGGGCCAGGGGGCCGGGACGGAAAGCGGCGTTTTCGTTCCGGGCATCGTCTTCTTCGTTCCGGCCGTTTGCCGGGGCATCGCCCACGGCAGGTTCGAAGAAATCCCCCAGGGTGCAGGTCTGGTCCAGATGGACGTCGCTGTCCTGCTCGCACACACGCAGCAGACCCAGGGCCACAGGCAGGGCCACCTGCCGCACCAGACGGATGCGGGTGTTGCGCTGCTCCTGCGACATGCCGATGGTATCGCGGCCGAAAAGCTGGGCCAGCAGCAGGCGCGGCTCCTGGACGCCCCGGGCCTGCAGGGCATCGGAAACGGCCGGGATGATGTGCTGGAGCACCACCTCGCGGGCCACTTCGTCACCGGCGATGTTGAAGCCGTCGCGGAATTCGGTATGCGGTACGATGCGGGCCGTGTCGCCTTCGCCGCTGGCCAGTTCATAGGTGGTGATGGACAGGTCCGTGGTGCCGCCGCCGATGTCGATGGACGCGATGCGCACGCAGGGATGATCGTTGTAGCGGGAACGTTTCTTGCCCATCAGGCGGAACAGATGGTGGGCATCGCCGTGCTGCTTGACGGTGAGCTCGTTGTAGAGCAGGACCAGCTGGGAGCAGCTGGCTTCGTCCCAGTCGCAGCGTACCAGCGGGCTGGTGCGGTAATCCCCGGACCGGATCCTGTTCTGCTGCTGCGGCGGCACATACCATTCCGACCAGCCGAGACCTTCCCAGATGACCTTGACGGCCCAGAGAACCCAGCGCCGGAAGATGCGTTTTTCCGCCACGGGCATGGCCGTGGGCACGGTGAAGATGAGGCGGCGCAGGCGCCGGGGCAGGTTGGGCAGCCGTCCCCGGGCACGGGTGGCGGGCGAGTTGATGGTGATGAGCGTCTGGGTGAGGATCTCGCCCAGCATGAACATCATCAGCGAGGAGCGCGTGAACAGGGACTCGAACACCGGTTCGGGCTGCTGCTTCCTGAGGGAAGGGCTGCGGCGGAACAGGGGATCGTCGAAGCAGGAGAGCGGCGTGCCCTGGGGATTGAGCTGGCGGGCGAACAGACCGCGGTTGACCATGGGTTCGGTGTTGCCGCTGGTGTTGTAGCGCCAGGTCTGCTGCCACGGGCGTTCGTCCCAGAGGTAGCGCTTGGGGCTGGACATGCCGGTGGTGCCTTCCGCGCAGACGGCCTGCGTGGCCAGGCGGGCCGCTTCGGGGCCGATGCGCACGGCCGAGGGCCAGGCAAAGGCCGGGGTCTGGCGGCCGGAGCGGCGGCTCAGGGTATCGTTGCCGAAGGTGGCGTCCACGAATTCCACCCGGGTCTCGAACGGGTCGGCATATTCCAGATCGGGCTGGCTCAAATCGCGCAGGCGCAGCACATAGCTCTGGTTGAGGTCCGTACTGCACTGGGGCGGCGTCTCCACCAGGATGCCCGTGGTGCGGGAGTTGCCGATGTCCAGGATCAGGTCCACGTCCACCGGTGTGTCCCGGGCAGGATTGATGACCTGCACGGCCACGTCCCTGACGGCCAGACGCACGATGTCCAGCCAGGTGAGATAGCTGGCCAGATGCTTGAGCACATAGGGATCCTCCTCGCCCCAGGCCGCGCCGCGGCGTTTGCCCTGGTTGCGTGCCGTGTACAGCTCCAGCAGCCACTGGTCCACCCAGGCCTCGTTGAGGAACCAGGAATTGTCCCGCACATGATGCGCCAGCATGAAATGCCCGTGGGCGCTGACATCCTGGGGGGACAGGGCGTGATAGCGGTCCTCGCCGGCGGGGCGCTCTTCCACGGTGGTATCGAAGAGGATGACCACGCGCAGCACGTTCGGGTCCCTGCTGGACGGCATGACCCGGGCCCGGGCCCAGTTGGAGGGACCGCATTCGAAGCATTTGCCGCCGTCGGGCCAGCACTGTTCCAGCGTGCGCAGGAAGGGCACGGGCAGCCACTGGCCGTCCCAGGTCCTGAGCTCTTTGGCGGCCTGCATGGAATAGGTGTCGCCCGTATACTCCCTGCCGGTCAGCTGGTCGGTGAAGACGTTGTCGCGGTTATCCAGGCAGTGGAGGAAATGCGTGTAGCGGCCGCCGCTGCCTTCTCCCTTGAGCTCTTCATAGAAATAGCGGACATGCTTGCCCAGGGCTTCCAGCGGCAGGGCGAAGTCCAGAAACTGGGGGCATCCGCCGGGGATGATGCTCACGGGCGAAAGGTAGTGGGGGATGGCATCCATGCTTATTTCCTCTTGAAGTCAGCTTTCCAGCGCAGGTTGCGTTTGCTCTGTTCCACGCCCTGGCAGCGGGTGCTCTTGTCGTTGCCGGTGCACTGCACCTGCTGGGGCACATACTGGTTGCCCCTGGGGCAGGGGGCCGTCCCGGCCCGCCAGACAAGGCGGTTGCCCTCGAACCTGGCCGTGGCCGGGCCGCTGCAGACCTGGCCGTTCTCCTCGCGCACGAAGCGCCGTCCCTGTCCCTTCTTGTCGAAGCAGTACTCGGCGATAATGGGCGTATTGGACGGGTGCGAGAACAGGCCCGTATCGCTCTGCCAGCAACCTTCCAGGAAGCTCAGGTCGTTCTTTTTGGCCGCATCGGCGGGGATGTTCAGATCCTCGTTCTTGCGGGGCTCGGGCTTGGGTTCCGGTTTGGGCTCAGGTTTGGGTTCCGGCTTGGGCTCGGGCGCAGGTTCGATGGGTTTGTCAGGCACCAGCTGGGGCGTGACCACTTCAGGATCGGGCTTTGCGGGTTCATGCTTCGGTTCCGGCTTGGGCTGCGGCGGTTTGCAGAGCAGGGCTTTTTCCCGCAGCTGGCGCAGCAGCTCTTCCAGTTCGCTCCGTTGCTTTTCCGCTGCCTGGGTGGCCTGGTCGAGACGGGGATCGGCCGCCGGTCTGAGGCAGGACGCGGGCAGGGGAGAGGGCAGGATGCCCAGGGCCGCCAGCAGCAGCCAGAGCAGGAGCAGGGCCAGCAGGAGCGGCAGCAGCCAGCCAAGACAACCGCTGCCGGCAGCGGCCACGGGCACGGCTGCCGCTGCAGCGGGGGCCGCCGCGGCAGCCACGGGGATGGCGCCGCCCATACGGCTGAGGTCCTGAGGCATGGCACCGACGGCTCCCGGGGCAAAGCCCCAGTTCACCAGTACGGGCTGGCCGCCCACGGACCAGAGGTCGTCTTCTTGGGGGTGTTGCAGGACCAGGGCGAGCATCTGGCCGGCCAGGGCCTCGCGGCTTTGGGCGTCCTTTCCCCATTGTTCCGACAGGTGCAGGATGTCCCGGGCCAGCTCCCCGGCACGGGCCCGCAGGCGTTCCGCCTCTTCGGCGGGGAGCGCGCTTACCGGCGTGGCGGTCCCGTCCACGCTGGCGTACCAGTCGATGCGCTGCTGGCCGGGATCGTGCTGTGGCTCGGCGATGAGGGCCGCATGGGCCGGACCCAGGTGCTGGGCGATGATGCTGCTGACCTGGGCGTGGCAGTCCGTGGCGAAGATGCCCTGGCTGGCCAGGGCGCGCATGGCGTTGCGCTGGCTGGTAAGCAGGAAAACGCTCATGGTCTCACCCCTTTCTGGCCATCGGCCTTTCCATCTTGTGCCTGCGCGGCGGCAGGCGTTGCTGCGGCCTGGGAGAATCCGATGCCGATCTCCCGCAAATAGGCGGTGATGCTGCTGCCCACGATGGCGATGCTGGACTGGCGGTAGGAGGCATCATCGAGCTTGATGAAGGTGTTGATGCCCACCACCTGCCCCTGCTCGTTGACCAGGGGGCCGCCGCTGTTGCCTTGCGAGACCGTGGCCGTATGCACGATCAGCGGCGGTGTGCGGTCCAGGATGACGCTGACAACACCTTCCGTGTACACTACCTCGGGCACGGCCGAGGCATTGCCCTGCAACAGGGCCATGAACTTGGGGTCGTCATTGGTCACGGCGCCGGGAAAGCCCCAGGCGCTGACGCGCTGGGTGCGCTCCACACCGGGTGCGAATTCCAGCGGCGTGATGGCCGCATCGGCCGGCAGCTCCAGCAGGGCGAAGTCCCGGCCCCCGGTCGTGCTGCGATGGCGCACGGTGGCCTGCAGGACACCGCCTGTGGCCTTGTTGATGATGAAAGCCTGGCCGGCATTGCCCACCACATGGGCATTGCTCAGCACATGACGGCGGGAGATGAAAAAGCCGGATCCCATGGACAGGCCCTGCGGCTGCCGGGCCAGCACAAGGACCGTGCTCTGTTCCAGCAGCTGGGCCATGCTGCCGGGGCGGGCCGGGGCTTGTTGCGGTGTGACCGGCGTGCCCTGGGGCGCCACATCGGACGGGATCTGCAGGGGCTCGCCGGAGCGGCCGCCGGGCACGGCACCGGGGACGGCGTCGGGAGGGGGCGGCAGCTGCGCCAGCTTTTCCTTGATGACGCAGGGCTCTTCCTTGAGCAGGGCCCGCAGCTGGGCAAGATAGGCGTCCATCTCGGCATTTTTGGCCAGCCGGGCTGCCAGGGCGGCTTCCTGGGCCTGCTTTTCCGCCTGGGCGGCCTGCCATTGCTTCCAGAGCAGCCAGCCGAGCAGGGCCAGGATCAGCAGGGACAGGACGATGCCCCAGAACAGGGGACGGCGGTACCAGGGGACAGGGACCGGGATGCCCTGGGGGGCGGGCCCCATGCCGCCGGAAGAAGCGCCGTCACCGGGGGCGTGCGTGGTTTCAGCGGTATCGGGGCGGGGGCCATCAGCGGTGCTTTTGCCGGGATCGTCAGCCATGAGGATATGCTCCGAAAAAAGGGCGCACTTCTCGCGGGGGAAGAAGGGCGCCCTGCTGTTACAGCATCAGATTGTTGACGGTCTGCTCATACGTGGCCAGGCGCATGTCCACGTCCTGGCGGGTACTTTCCAGCTCGCGGCGGGAATTGTTCCACGCCTTCTTTTCCTTGCGGGGGGCCTGCTGGCGTTGCGACACCTGCCCCTTGGCCTGAGCCTGGGCCAGGGTCTTCTGGTATTCGGCGTCGCGCTCGATGACATGGTCGGAGGTGAGCTTCAGGATGCGGGAGGTTTCCTCAAGACCGCTGCGGATCTCCATGTAGCGGTCCTGGAAGTCCTGCCGGGTTATGCTTCCGGCCTTGTACTGGGCCGCGGCCTTTTTGAACTGGTCATCATAGCAGCGGGCCGAGAGACGGGCGGCGGCGGTGGCGCGATCCATGCCCGCGCTGTCCTCGCCCAGCTGGGCGGCATAGCTGGCCAGCAGCCGGCGGTCGTTCTCCCGCTGCTGGGACTTGCCGTAGATGTTCCCGCCCACGGCGCCCGCGGCTCCACCGGCCACGGCACCGGCCAGGGCGCCTTCCACCTTGCCGGTGGCCAGGCCGCCGATGAGGGCGCCCAGCAGGGCACCGCCCGCAGCCCCTCCCGCCGTGCTGTTGGTGACCCTGTCCTCATCGGCCCGCAGCTGGGCCACAGGAGAGTAGCACTGGGGGTAATAGTTGACCTGGGTCGTCTGCGCGCCGTATTTGCTGGCGCAGCCGCCGAGCAGGAAGATGCACGCCGCTGCCACGGCCAGAAGGCTGAGATGACGCTTGACCATGTGTATCTCCTTGGCTGGATGCATGGTGTCTCGCTTTTGCCATGATATGCCTTTGCCGGGGAGCAAGTCAAATGGCCCGGCCATCGGGAAGGTGCAGGGCGCCTGATTTGCCCTTTTTGCGCATTTGGTATATGGACAACGATGGTAGTGAGGACGCCGTTTTTTGGGCGATGCGTTCTATAACCTCTTCTCGGGAGAGTCGTATGAAAAAAGTTCTCAGTCTTGTCCTGGCCGCGGGTCTGCTGCTGGCCGCTTCGCTGGCCCATGCCGATACCAAACGCCTGACCCTGGCTACCGGCGGGACCTCCGGGGTGTATTTCCCCCTGGGCGGTGCCATTGCCCAGGTGATCACCAACAAGAGCAACGGCGCCATCTCCGTGACGGCCCAGGCTACCGGTGCTTCCGGTGAGAACATGCGTCTGGTCCAGGCCGGTGATGTGGACTTTGCCATGGTGCAGAACGACGTTGCCGATTCCGCCTTCAACGGTCTGGCTCCCTTCCGCAGCAAGCTGGACAACGTGCGCGTCATCGGCCGCCTGTATCCTGAATATCTGCATGTGGTGGCCAGCAAGGACAGCGGTGTGAAGTCTCTCGAAGACTTCAAGGGCAAGAAGGTCTCCGTGGGCGCCCGCGGCAGCGGCAACGAAGTGAACTGCCGCCAGATTTTCGGCTTCTACGGCCTGGATTACAAGAACATCGAACCCATCTTCCTGCCTTACGGTGAAACCGCCGACCAGTTCAAGGACCGCCAGGTGGACGGCTTCGTGTTCACCATCGGTACGCCCAACCCCGCCATCCAGGACATCACCACCGCCCAGGAAGTGGTCTTCGTGCCCCTGGCCGGCCAGAAGGTCGACGAGATCGTCAAGAAGTTCCCCTACCTGGTGAAGGACTCCATCCCGGCCGGTACCTACCTGGGCCAGAAGGACGCTGTGCCCACCCTGTCCGTGCAGTGCATCCTGGTGGCCAACAAGGACATGCCTGACGATGTGGCCTACACCCTGACCAAGACCCTGTATGACAACCTGCCCGATGTGGCCAAGGCGCATAACAAGGGTTCCGAGATCTCTCTGGCGCACGCCGCTGACGGTGTGACCATCCCCTTCCATCCCGGTGCGGTCAAGTACTTCAAGGAAAAGGGCCTGGACATCAAGTAATTAGGGCCCCCAGGCAGACAGTTGATTCGGGATCATATGATGATGCGGCGCAATACCATCGCTTTTCTGCTGGCCATGCTGGTCTGCATGGCGGGCATGCTGTGGGTTGCGCCGCATCTTTTTTCCAGTGTGCAGGCGCAGGATATGCAACGCCTGGTGCTGCGCGACAGCAGCGGCAGGGAACTTTTCAGCCGTCCAGCACCGGACGGCAGCGCGTTTGCCATTCGTTACAGGCATTCCGTCGCTCTGAGTCCGGTGGAGGACTGGTTCAGTGTCAGCGGGGGCTGCATCTATCTGGAAAAAACGGTCTATCAGGATTTCGGGGCCGGCCTGCCGCATCAGCCGGGCCCGGGACAGCGGATGTATACGGAAAACGGAAAAGTTGTCATCAGCGGGTATCATATGGCCCTGCCTTCCTTTGACGTGCGCGTGGGACGTGTGGCGAACCACACCCTGCTGCTGCCTGAAGAGGGCGGGGGACAAACGGAGATCCCCCTGAATTCCCTGCTGGAGCCGGGACAAGCCATTACCCTTACAGTCGTTTTACCCTGATGCCATTTGGGAACATTGACTTGGCGTGACAGGTCACGCCGCGCATACTTACACAGGACATGAGAGGATGAGCCACGAAAAAAGAATGCATATGATTGATGAAAAAGGGGCAGGGGGATTTGCCCTGGAAGAAGGCAACAAACTCGATTCCGACGCCGTGGAAAGGATCCAGGAGACCGTGGACGTCTCCGAGATCGTTGCCAAATACGACAAGGAATCCGTTTACCGCTCCTTCAAGGGGTGGCTCGATATTTTTATCAAGATCCTCTGTATCGCCTTTTCCGCCTTCCACCTGTACACGGCCGCGACGGCGCCCTTTGCGCCGCAGATCCAGCGCGCGGTACATCTGGGCTTTGTGCTGACCCTGATCTATCTGCTGTACCCTGCCCGCGCCACGGGCAATATGAACAAACTGGCCTGGTATGACGCCATCCTGGCCATCGCCGGGGCCGTTGTCTGCGGCTATATCGTCTGGCAGTACGACATCATCGTGCTGGATGCCGGTCCGGCCACCGAGCTGGACTTCATCATGGGCTGCGCGTCCATCCTGCTGGTGCTGGAAGCGACCCGCCGCATCGTGGGCCTCCCCATCACCCTGGTGGCCGTGGTCTTTCTGCTGTACGCCAAGTTCGGCAACCTGATCCCCGGCATGCTGGGGCATCCCGGCTTCTCCGTACAGCGTATCGTCTCGCACATGTACCTGACCACGGAAGGCCTGTTCGGCATGCCGCTGGGCGTGTCGGCTTCCTTTGTCTTCCTGTTCATCCTGTTCGGTGCCTTCCTGCACAGCACCGGTCTGGGCAAATTCTTCATCGACCTGGCCCTGGCCGCCGCCGGCCGCTATGTGGGCGGTCCCGCCAAGGTGGCCGTGCTGGCCAGCGGTTTCTTCGGCACCATCTCCGGTTCTTCCGTGGCCAACACGGTGTCTACCGGTACCTTCACCATCCCGCTCATGAAGAGCGTGGGCTATCGCGGCGCCTTTGCCGGCGCCGTGGAAGCCGCCTCGTCCACCGGTGGCCAGATCATGCCGCCCATCATGGGGGCTGCGGCCTTCATCATGGCCCAGTTCCTGGGGGTCGGTTATGTGGAGATCGCCAAGGCGGCCCTGATCCCCGCGCTGCTGTATTATCTGGCCGTGGGCTTCATGGTGCATATGGAAGCCAAACGTCTGGGCCTCAGGGGGATCCCCAAGGAACGCCTGCCCCGTACCTGGGTGGTGCTGCGCCAGGGCGGCTATCTGCTGATCCCCATCATCGTGCTGATCTACATGCTCATGCAGGGCTACACGCCGCTCAAGGCCGCGTATTACTGCATCGTGACCACCGTGGTCATTTCCCTGGTGGCGGAAAACTGGAAAACCTGGCACGGTGCCCGCTACAGCAATGAAAATGTGGCGCGTGCCCTGGCCCAGACCAACTACCTGTCCCTCAAGGGCGTCCTGCAGGCCATGGAAAACGGTGGCCGCCTGGCCCTGGGGGTCGCCGCCGCCTGCGCCTGCACCGGCTTCGTCATCGGCGTGGTGACCCTGACCGGTCTCGGCCTGAAGCTGGCCAACGCCATCCTGACCATCTCGGCCGACAGCTTTGCCCTGACCCTGCTGCTGACCATGCTGGCCTCCATCGTTCTGGGCATGGGCCTGCCCACCACGGCCAAGTACATCGTGCTGGCCACCATCGCGGCCCCGGCCATCATGCACTTTGGCGTGCCTGCCATGGCGGCGCACCTCTTCATCCTGTACTTCGGCATCCTGGCCGACCTGACGCCCCCTGTGGCCCTGGCGGCCTATGCAGCGGCGGGGATCGCACGATCAGAGCCGAACGCCACAGGCTTCATGGCAGTCAAGCTGGCATTGGCCGGCTTCCTGATCCCGTACATCTTCTGCTACAATCCCGGCCTGCTGATGATCGGCGCCACCGGCTGGGAAGTGCTCTTCTACGCCTCCACCGCGGCGCTGGGCATCGCCAGCCTGTCCTTTGCCAGTGTGGGGTACTGGCGGCGTGATCTCTACTGGTGGGAACGTCTGATTCTGCTGGCGGGCGCCATCACCCTGATCACCCCCGGCGCCATCACGGATGCCATCGGTTGCGGTCTTCTGGTCGTGATCTATATCAGCCAGAAGATGCTGACCAAGGGCCCGGCGGGCAAGGTCGCCGAATAGGGACTGCGCTAGGGCAGCCAATAAAAAAGGCCGGTTCGTCCGGCCTTTTTTATTGGCTGCCGTGCGTGGAGCACGGACAGGACGCGTACTGGCCCGAATGTATGCCGTATGTCCTGGCGGAACGTCACGCGGGCACCTGGGCACACGTCCCGAGGACGGTGCAGGCGGGCATACGCGACGCCGGGTTCAGGATCTGCCGCTTGGCCCTTTTTTGCCTGAATCGCGGCCCGGCATCAGGCACCAGACGGCAAGCCCTCCCAGGGCGAACATGGTCAGGTCACGATGCGGGAAGGCCGCCAGGGCCAGCAGAAACAGAAGGATCATCAGGCATCGCCGGCAGGTGCCGCGCACCGCCATGCCCAGGAGCAGGAGGAGGACCGCCATGCCCAGCAGCGGCGGCAGCCAGTCAGGGGCCGGAGGCAGGGGGGGAAGAATAGGGGGAAGGTGCATGAGGCATGATAGAAAAAAGGCGGGTTCCCAGCAATGGGGGCATTGTCAGAAGAAAAATCATGCCCATATATAGAAAGGCATGACTGCCGAAAAAATGCCGGACCTTTTATACGGTACTGTCCGGCTGGAAAAGAGAGCGTCAATGGACGTGCAGGAGATGCAATGAGCACACTCACCCCGCGTGAAATCGTGGCAGAACTGGATAAATTCGTGGTGGGACAGGAGCAGGCCAAGCGCATGGTCGCTGTTGCTGTCCGCAATCGCTGGCGTCGTCAGCATCTTCCTGAGGAGCTGCGTGACGAAGTCGCGCCCAAGAACATCATCATGATGGGCCCCACCGGTGTGGGGAAAACGGAGATAGCCCGCCGTCTGGCAAAGCTGAGCGGGGCCCCCTTCATCAAGGTGGAGGCCACCAAGTTCACGGAAGTGGGCTATGTGGGCCGCGATGTGGAATCCATGGTGCGTGATCTCATGGAGATAGGCATCACTCTTGTGCGGGAAGAGGAAAACACCCGCGTCCGGGCTGCCGCCGAAGCGGCGGCCGAATCCCGACTGCTGGATCTGCTGCTGCCCAATTCCTTTGGCGGTGATCGCAATGACACCCGTGAAAAACTGCGCCAGCAGTTCCGGCTGGGTTTCATGGATGACCGCGAAGTGGAAGTCGAAGTGACTGAGCAGCCTGCCCAGGGGGTGGACATGTTCGCCATCCCGGGTATGGAGCAAATGGGGAACCAGGTGCGGGACATGTTCAGCAAGGCGTTCCCGCCGCGTCGCAGCCGCCGCAAGATGAAGGTCCGCGAGGCCTATAACGTCCTGATCCAGGAAGAATCCGGCAAACTGGTGGATCAGGAGGCCCTGGTGGACAAGGCCCGCGAGCGTGTGGAGCAGATGGGCATCATCTTCATCGATGAGATCGACAAGATCGCCAGCTCTTCCCAGAACCGCACCTCCGATATCTCGCGCGAAGGTGTGCAGCGCGACCTGCTGCCCATCGTGGAAGGCTCAGCGGTCAACACCAAGTACGGCATGGTGCGCACGGACCATATCCTGTTCATCGCGGCCGGGGCTTTCCATTTCAGCAAGCCGTCCGACATGATCCCCGAACTGCAGGGGCGCTTCCCCCTGCGGGTGGAACTCAATGCCCTGGGCCGGGAAGAGTTCCTGCGCATCCTGACGGAACCCCACAATGCCCTGACGCGCCAGTATGCGGCCCTGCTGGGGACGGAGCAGATCCGTCTGCAGTTCTCGGAAGACGGTATCGAAGAGATCGCCGCTTTTGCCGAAGAGATCAATGCCACCAGTGAGAACATCGGCGCGCGTCGTCTCTACACCATCATGGAAAAGATTCTGGCGGATATTTCTTTCGATGCACCGGACATGCCCGGTGCGCAGATCGTGGTCAACCGGGCCTATGTGCAGGAGCACCTGCGCGATGTCCGGGAAGATCAGGATCTGAGCCAGTATATTCTGTAGCCTCGTATTTTCGCTGCCCCTGCTGAGGCAGGACATGAAAGGCCCGTCTTTTTGGAGAGGGCCTTTTTTTATGGGCTTTTCCCGGATGTCACCGAGGTATATATAAAATTTGATATAGATAATTTTATTTTCTATACCTCTCGAAGATAGTTCGCGGAGTTCACGTTCTGGACGGACCGTGACCAGACCATGCGCGGACATTCTCGGGGGATCATCATGAGGAGAGCCGGAGCGCTGCTGTGGGCCGTGCTGCTGGTCCTGCCTGTGCAGGGCAGGGCAGCGGGCAATACGAACAATGACAGTTTCGCCAAAGCCAAGCGGCTGCTGGAGCAGGAAGTGTACTACGATCATCGCCAGACGCTCTATTGCGGCGCCGTGTTCGATGAGCACAAACGGGTCCGGTTGCCGCAGGGATTCACGACCGACAAGCACCGCAAACGTTCACTTCGTGTGGAGTGGGAGCACGTTGTCCCGGCCGAGAATTTCGGCAGGGCATTTCCAGAATGGCGGGAAGGTCACGCCCGTTGCATCGACCGCAAGGGCAAAGCCTTTCGGGGGCGGGCGTGTGCGGAAAAAATGAACGCCGATTACCGCCGCATGCAGGCCGACATGTATAACCTGTATCCCGCCATAGGCTCGGTCAATGCCGTACGGTCCAACAAAAATTTCCAGATGCTGGGGCCGGGTGTCCCTTCCGCCTTTGGTTCCTGTTCCATGAAGATCATCGGCAACAAGGCAGAGCCACCGGAGCGGGCACGCGGGCAGATCGCGCGTTCCTGTCTGTACATGGCTGACAGCTATGGCAGGCAGTACCGCATGAGCCGCCAGCAACGGCAGCTTATGCAGGCCTGGGCGCGTCAGTATCCTGTGGATGCCTGGGAATGCCGCCGGGCAAGACGCATCGAACGGCTGCAGGGGAACGAAAACAGATTCGTCAAGGAGCCTTGTCTGTCTGCAGGCCTTTGGCCTGAGCAGGAGACGGTATTTTTGCCAGAAGACGATGGAGATATTTTTTTGAAGAAATGCAGGCAGCAGAGGTAAAAAACTTGACGAAGGCAGGCATCGCCTGTACTCTCTAACGACTTTGTGGGATTCTAGCCTGCAGCTACGCCGGGATGGTGGAATTGGTAAACGCAACGGACTCAAAATCCGTCGGTGGCAACACCTTGCGAGTTCGAGTCTCGCTCCCGGTACCATAAAAATCAAGGGTTTACGGAAACGTGGGCCCTTTTTTCGTACCAAAATTCCGCACCAAATCTGCACCAAAAACGGCCTTTGCACCACGTTTGTACCAAATCTGCACCAAGCTTGCACCAAAAGGAAAGGTATGCTGGAGCGAAGTTGTCGTATGATGGAAATGTATTTTCTGTCTAAATTTTAGAGCAGTGATAATTGCGGCGGCACAATGAATTTTTATTCAGCTATGGGATATATGAATATTATTATTTTATTTTTGGCTTTGATAGCCATTATTATTATAGTTTATTCAGTTATTCCATATATCGTTGATAATTATAAATCTCAAAATTTATTATGTGCACTTTTAAAATATATGAATAGTCACAAAAATATTTCAATAATTGTTCTTTCGATTTTTGTAATTATTTGTATTTATATAAGATATACTTTCTATTTTGATAATACCATTCCTTCGTGGAGTGAAGAGAAAAATATAACTACTAAAGAGCAACAGCAATATGGGAAATATAAATTAAAACAGCACGTAAGAAGTGAAGATGGAATTTCTGATAATGGAGAAATTCCAGATAGTGATATTATATCTCCACGGTATACTGAGATGCCGAAAGATTTATCAACGGATAAGCCACAAGGAGCTATACGTGTTTACAATTAAAAAAATTAGCAAGTTTAGTATTTTTACATTTTGCTGCCTCTGTTGTTTGTGTATTGTATTTACTTCTGTTCCTTATTCAAAATCTCAGGAAGGCAAATATACGCATGGATTCAAATTATATCAGTATAATTTAGCTGTTGGTGATTCTGTTGCTGACAATCCCATACCGAATGCTGAATTAGGATCTTTTGTAGCAGAAAAATCAGAGTTTACTTATAAAGAGGTTGTAAATTATATTGGTGTTCCGCTTCATACAGCACGACTATATAGAGCAGTTGGGTTTTTAAGAGTTAAAGATGCTGGTTCATACACAATAATTATGACTTCAGAGGGAGGCTCTAAGTATGGATGCATTTTTGTAAAGCAGCAATTGGTTACATCCGGTCGTCATTCTCCATTTGTATTCACAGCTCCTGTTGCCTTTGATAAGCCTGGCGACTATGAAGTCGATATGAGAATATATGACTATATCGATAAAGATTTGGTAGTTCCTAAAGGTCATTCTTACCCTGGAAGATCAAAATTTAGTTTTATGATAAAAATTCCTGAGCAAGGAAAGCCACAACCAGCCCATAGAGTTCTTTTTCTTCCCCTGAAGTAAAAACGGCCCCGCCTCCTCTCGGAAGCGGGGCTTTCCCCTATTACACTCCCCACGTCGCCATCTGGGCTGCGCCTTTTTCTCTCTGGTCCCTGGTGGGCCTGTTCTCCCGCCTGCGTGCGGCCACACGCCGCAGCACGTCCTTGGGCATGATCTTCATGGCCGGCTTTCCTTCCGCTTCCATCTCCTTGTTCCACGCCTGCAATTTTTTATGCAGCTCGCGCATCATGTACGGGCGTCCCTTGCTTTCAAGGTCATCCAGGGCCTGGTTGGTGAAGTCGTCTATCCTGTCGCTACGCATCGACGTGCGCCTTTTCTCAGCCGCATAGGCTTCATAACTCTTGGTACTGCTGGTGGGCTGAAAACCCAGCGCCTTGCCAAAGGCTTCTCCGGTGGAAAGCTTCCGGGCGCCGGGCTGGCCAGGGCTGTTGATGGGCCGCCCGCGCATGGTCGTCTGTCCCTCCGTAGTCAGGCGCCAGGCTTGCATAATATTGGCCACAAAGGTCGGCACAAGCGCTTCCACCGCCCTGTAGTCAGCGCCGAAGCGCCTGGCTTCCAGGAATTTGGACGGCTTGTTCACGGCCAGATCATAGGGGATGCCCAGCAGATCGCCCAGGCTTTCCGTCATGGCCTCCTTGAACGTCTCGCCACGCTTCATGCCCTCCGTGAAGGGCGTCTCCATGCGCAGGGAGCCGCCAATATTCACCCCAAGCAGGGATGGCAGTCCATAACAGGCCACGTCCCGCAGCAGGTTGTTTGCCGGCAGGGCGTTCCTGATCTTTGCGGTCCAGTCCTCGTCATCCCCGGAAGCCGCGGCGCACAAGGCCGCCAGCGTCGCATAGAAGGGGAAGGCCGTCAGCCCGCCAAGGGCCACGGTCGCCCCCAGGCTCTTGCCAACGAAGGCGCGCCCCTCCTTGCCCTCATAGAGCAGGGCCCGCCACCACAGGTTCAGGATGTTGGCCCCGAAGCTGCGGAACGTGAACACGGGGGAGAGCATGCGTCCGGCCACATTGCTGCGCAGGAACTCCGGCTGGTTGCCGCGCCCGTATTCAAAGTGCGTATCGCGCACCAGCATGGCCGCAAAGTCCCGTGCCTGCTCGTGGGTCATCTTCTGGCCCGGCTCAAGCCCATATTCTTTTAAGGCCTTGGTCTTGAAGGCCCCGACACGGGCCGCCCGGTAGGCTGCCAGAGCAAGGGAGGCCCGGTTGAAGATCTCCACCTTGCTCATGGGCCAGCCCAGCAGTCGCGTGAAGCGTTCCCACATCCGCAGGGACGGCGAAGCAGAGATCTGCCCGCGGATTTCTTCCATGTAGGCATCCGTGATGACACTGTTGCCGTACAGTTCTTGCAGCATGGCCGTTTCTTCGGCAGTCAGCTTCTTGGCACCGTGCAGTCCCTTGCCAGAGTAGGTCAGGCCGATGGTATCCATGGCGCTTTTCAGCCAGTGGCCCCCGCCGCCGGTGACATACTGCTGCAAGCGGGGCACGCCCACCACGGCATTCTGGGTCAGGTTGACCACGGCGGTCTTGATATTCCCGCCCAGATACCAGGCAAAGGCCACGGACTTGATGTTGCCGGTGATCCTGTCGATCTGGTCACTGTTGCGCAGCATATCCTTGGTGTACTGCGCAGCATATTCCCACAGTCGGGGAGAGGCGCTGGCATCAATCTTGCCCAGGGCCCGGGCAAAGTCCGCAGCGGCTTCCATCTTGGTCAGCCAGCCGTTGAGACCGGCCATGTAGCTGTAAAGGACGCCCTTCACGTCCTGGGTCTCGAAGCCGGGGATATTCTGCCGGTGGATGCCATGGGCCCCGAAACCGCGGGCTTTCAGGACGTCGGCCACGCCAGAGAGCAGGGTGGAGCGCACGCGCTCGGCCTGTTCGCTGTCGCCCAGCCGGGACGCCGCGGCGGAGATGATCTGTTCCATGGCTTCCGGATCAATGGGAGCCCCCAGGATGTCATCCGGCAGCTTTTGGGCTTCGCGCGGATCCTCCCATGTGGCGTCGGGAAAGTCCTTCCTGTGCTCGGCAACGATCTTGGCCCATTCCTCGCGCACCGACGAGCCAAAAGGTACGTCAAAATGCTTGCGGAAGACCGTTTCCTTGCCCACCTTTGCCACTACGAAATATTTCCCTGTACGCTGATGCGGGAAGTAGTTGTGGATGTTCCCGAACTCCGTCCGGTATATTTCCAGGTCGGTATCGGCAAGGTCTGACATGGCGGCCATTTTGTTGTAGGCACGCAGGAAGGCGGCATCCAGAGCTTCGCGCACCTGCCCAAAGGCCTGCTTCACGCGCTCCGGCTCCGGCTGTTCCTTCAGCCATGCCCTGAACTTTTTCTGGTAGTCCGGGTTCAGCTCCAGGACGTCGCGTCCGTTCACAGTCTGGTCAACGACGTTGAATTTCTCGATGGCGTTCAAGGGCCCGATCTGCTTCCCGTCCCACTTCCAGATCATGGCAGCCAGCTGTTCCTGCTCCTTCTGGCCCAGACGCTTGCTGGCATCACCATCAAAGAGCAGAGGCACCTGCTCCAGCGTGGCCTTGAGAGCGGCGGAGCGCTCTTCCACACGCCGCAGCTGTCTGTCATAGACCTTGGCGAATCCGGCATGGTCCTTGGCCACCCAGTGCGGCAGCTTGAACAGGCGTTCGGCCAGGCTCAGGTCATGGCGCGGGATCAGCTTGCCCATTTCTTCATTGGACAGGATGTCTTCCACGTCAGCGCTCACACCACGGCCCATGACCTTTCGCAGTGCCCGGATGCCGGAAGCAACGCTCTCGGTAAGACCGGACGGGCGAGAGGCGAGGGAGGCCAGGGGAGTATTTTCCCCGCCCCTTCCGTGATCCGCCGGCTTGACCACGTCCTTTTCCGTGAGTATTTTAATCCCACGATAGCTCTCGCGGTTCACCACACTGGACAATTGCAGTCCAGCTCGTTCTCTGAACCAGCGGGAGCTACGTGTTTTGTCATAGTAGCGCAGGTTTCCTGCTGCGATCTGGTTCTTGGCCCACACCCAGCCCGGAACAGTTTTCCCCGTGTCGCGCCTCGTGCTGCGGTCGTGAATACTGGCAATATCGTTAACGCGAGTACGCCCTCTGTCCACGTCAAAATGAATGGCTGCGACAAGGTTTTCCCCATTCCGCTCCATTTCCGTCAACATGACATACGCGTTGGACATGGTGGCCGACTTGAATACCATGATTGGATTCGCCAGATGTTTCGGCAGGTCTCGAAGCGTATCAAGTGGGATATCGTGCTTCGTCAACACCTTTGTCAGATTGTGCCTCGTTATTTCCATCGGCAGAGGTTTGGCCCCCAGACGCTGTAATACATCTGGTGTGGCTCCAATCGTGAGCCCGCTGATTTTGTTTCCGCGTCCATCAGCAATGTCATCAAGCTGCCTTCCCCAGGCTTCCATATCCTTCTGTAGCTGCATCCAGGCAGCACGGGCGGCTTCCTGCTGGTCAGCGCTCAGGGAAGCGAAGGCACCGGCACTGTCCGTCCCTTCCTCCAAGGCCGCGTCAGGCATGGCAACAGGCCTTCCCTCCATCACATGCCCCTGCAGGGCGTCCAGCAGCCGCTCCATCTGGCTACGGCCCATGCGCCCCCTGCGACCGGTCAGCGTGTAGACCATGCCGTTCCAGGCACGCACAATGGCATCGACGACCCGGCGCCACAGGCTTTGTTCCTGCGTGCTGCGCAGCATCCTCTGGGCACGGCGTTCCGCCAGATTGGCCAGTGCTTCTTCCATGATGAGCAGCCTGGCAGCTTCGTTGCTGCGCGGGTCTCGTCCATACCGGCTGGCGATGTCGCGGATGCTGCTGTTTCCCATCCCGCCCATGATCTGCCAGAGCTGGTTGAGCAGCAGTCTACGCTGCGCCGGTGCCAGTGCAGAGCGCAGGCCATGATGCACCACGTTCTCGTGCAGCCAGACCTCTGCGGCCCGTTCAAGGCTTTCCAGATTCTCGACCACCAGCCACACGGTATCCGTTGTCGGATCGTACAGGCCTTCAACGCTGTCCGCCTGAGAAGCATAGGCATCGCGCAGGTTCTGCGGCAGGGCCCCGGCATTTTCCACGATCTCCACGCGGGCGGCATTGGCGGCCATGCCATTCATTTTGTCAGCCAGGCGACGCACAGCCTCCATGCTCGGGGCGCGTCTCCCCTTGAATTTGGGCGGCAGGAACTGGCCGGCGGTCCGGAACAATACCTGCCCCGTCCCATCATTGACGCCCAGACGTTCCCGAAGTATGTTCATCACATCACCCCGATTGGTCCGGTGTCCAGACGACCCTTCACTCGAAGGACCTTCACTTGAAGGATGGCCCGGCTTTAGCCAGTCGGGGCTTATTATTTTTGTCAGCTCGTGATCGTAAAAACGGTTGCCGTTGACATCTTCACGCAGCACGAAGCCCACCACATAATCCTGTTCGTCCAGCCTGATCTTGCCGGCAAAAATATGGGACAGAAGTTGAGGCGTCTTCCTGATGCTGTCGACATGGATACCGCCCTCAATGATCTGCGGGATGAAGGGCACGGATCGGGCCAGCAGCTCATCATATCCGTGGTGAAGACTGGCCTTAATACCAGATGGTGTCACCTGCACCCTCCATCCGGTATCCGCATTGTCCACCGTCGTCCCCTGGGGAAAGGCGGTACGCGCCCAGTCATATACTGCCTTGCGCATATTCCGGCTGTCCGCATCAATAGCCTTTCCCGGCCCGAACCACTGCGTGCTGTCGGCCTCGATCGTGGGCATGTCGGCAAAGCGTGAAGGCAGACTGTCCGGCCTGCGCGCAGGGCGTGAGGCCAGTGACGCCAGGGCCTGACTGTCCGTATCAGCCATGATTTTGCGGGCTTCATCCCGGTTGTTGTCGGCTACGAATCCGTAGCCCTGGCCTGACAGCGCCTGCAGGATGCCGGCGGCCTGACCTTCGGAAAGATGCCGCAGCACCATGCTCTGCCCGGAGCGGATGAAGTCTTGCCCCGCAGCCTCAAGCACGTCCCTGTTCAGGAAATACTGCGCCCCCTTGGCCTTGGACGAAGGGACGGAAACAGTGAAATCACTCCCGTCATGGGACAGTACAAGGAGCTTGTCCGCCGTTTTGACAGCAGCCTTGCCGGGCAGACCCCGCAAAAAGCGTATGGCCGCATCGGGCGACAGGGAAACATCCATCCCGTCAAGAAGTTTCTGGGGATCGGTGTCCTTGGGCAGCATGATGCCCGGGATCGTATTCCCCTCATGATCCTGAAAGGTGATGACATTGCCCTTTCCATTGACTTTCTGGAAGGCGGCCAGGATGTTGCCGGTGATGATATGGGCCTTTTCCCTGCTTTCTCTCTGGGCAGAATCGAACATCCCGTACAGCACGTCAGGATCGCGATGCGATGGAGTGACCGTAAGGGCATCTTCCTTCCTCACGGTCTGTGACAGCGGGATGGTGATCTTTCGGGAGGCATCCGGCAGGGCAATGTCCATCTTCCAGGTGCTGAGCGCCAGGGGATTCTCCGCGCTGCCCTTGTGGTACAGCCTGAGCATGACCCCTTCCATCAGCAGGTTTTCCCCAGAGATCAGCACCGGTGTCCCTGGGCGCATCCTGGCCGCATCAGCAATGACATCCCGGGCAAGGTTCAGCCGGTTCTGCTGGTTTGCTGCGGCCTCGTCGCTCATGTCCCTGACCTTGCCGTTATGCCAGACCTGGGCCTCCTGAAACAGCTTTTCCGTATCTGGAACATCCGCAGCCTGCACCATCTCCTTTACTTTCGCGGACGGCCAGGGCTTGCCCAGTTTCTTCACGTCATACGTCCCGATCCTGGCCGCCCCGGCAAAGGGGGTATCCTTGCCCACATCCTTGGCCGGCACTATCTCCACCTCATCCAGCAGGCGGGCATCCAGCGGCAGGCTCTTGGCCTCAAGGCCAGTGCCGCCCATGGCTTCAAGCTGGGCAATGAGGTCGTTGTACTCGGATTCCAGCAGAGCATAGAGTTGTTCTTGCTCCTTGACCGGCAGCAACGGGATGCGTCCCGTCACTTTGCGCATGGCGTCCTCGCCGTCTTCCTTGACCGGAGACCCAAGTTTTTTGGAAAGCTCGGGATTCTCGTCCATGACTTGCTTGGCGACACGATCCCCGTACTTGTTGAGGAAGTCAGGGATATTTTTGAATGACGTGTCGGATTCCTTGGATGCCGTTGTGTTGGCATTCAGGCTGCTCATTTTCTTCGCCAGGACAGCGGCAGGACGTTTTTCCGCTGGCAAATCGGACATGATGAGCTGATAGGTTGGCGGCACGACCTGACCGGTGCGGAAAACTCGGCCCAGCGTCTGCATGAACACGTCGATGTTGGATTCCGCCTGCGCGATGATCATGTTGCGCCGACGCTGATCCTTGAACCGCTCTGATGAATGCAGGCTGATGCCCGTGCTGCCCGCCTGGTTGAGGATGACCACATCCAGTTTGCCGGAATTGAATTCGTCCACGACACGGATGCGGTCAGAAGGACCAGTGGCACGCTTGGCGTAGGTCGGGACGTCTGTGGTGTAGTCGATACGCTCGGTACGCCCGGTGATCTCGTCCGCCTTGATACCTCTGGCTTCAAATTCGGCCAGCATCCTGTCGATGACCGAGACCTGAAGACCGCCAAAATCGGAGTTGCGAATAACGGCCAGGGCATTGTTGTAGGCCTGCACGCCGTCGGGCCCCAGCTCTTCGTCCGTAAGGCGGCGCTTCGTATCGGCTTTTTTCTGTCCGGCTTTTTTGATCGCGATCATCCGCGATTTTTCCAGATAGCGGACAAACATGTCATTGAAGGTGAAGTTGATGGGGGAACCGACGGCAATGCCGTTCTGTTCCGCAAACTCCTTGATCATGCTGCCCATGGTATTGGACAGGGCGATGACGACTTTCTCCCCTCTGGCCACGTCATTTGCCGCGGCTTCGACCACAGCATCCACTTTCTGGGCCAGCAGGCTCTGGGCAATGACGTTGTGCATGACAGCCGTGAAATTGGTGCTGGAAGCACCTCCCTTGCCGGTGCTTTTGTTGTCACCAACAGAACCGCCCGTCTTTGCCGCCGCCTTGTCAGCCGCTTCCACAGCCGCTTCTTTGGCATCGTCAAAGGCCATGATGGCCCGCATGATGTCGGCGGTCTTTTCAGCACGGTCTTTGTTGATGGAAACCGTGGAGGTCTGCACCTCCGCCCCTTCAAAGGAGCGCTCCCGGCGCAGATACTGTCCTGTCTCGGTCAGCTCCGCGGCCACTGCCTGCTGCATGGGGATGCCGCCACGTTCGATGGCCTCGGCCAGCTTGCCCATATCATCGGCGGCGTACTGCATGTCCGTCTTGAAATACAGGGACATGACGTCAGGGCGCTTGGCATAGGTGGCGCTGGAATAGAATGTTCCCTGCCGCGAGGATTGCAGCATTTTGCGCACGAACTGCGCACGGTCGTCTGCGGCATTGGCTTTTTTGCGGGTGGAGGCCTGTCCGCCGGCATTGTGGGATTCATCCAGGATGAAGACGGCATTGGGCGCGATGTCCATCATGAACTGACGCCGGAAGGTATCCTGCCCCTTGACGGGGTTGAGCTGGTCGTACGTGGTGAAAACGGCATCATACGCTCCCATGCCGTTTTGCATCACGTCGCGCAGGATCTTTTCATGCGCTTGCGCAGACTTTGTTTTCAGCTCCCGTCCGTCAGGGAGAAGGATGGCATCGCTACCAGAAAGGCCCGCGTTTGTGGGCAAGGGGTTGAATCCCTCCATGCCGATATCCGCCAGGTCGCGGACCATATCGGCATAAAGGTCAGGCTTCATGGTCACAAAGACCGGGATGTAGCCCTGACGCTTTGCCCAGCGGATGATGCCGGCATTGACTCGGCCCTTTCCGATGCCGGTCTGGTCGCCAATAATGAAGCCGGAACCATCGGCAATATTGCTGATGGCCATGCCCAAGGCGTCCACCTGCTCGGCGGCAAAATAGTTGCCGAGCTCTGCGGCAGGATAGCCGAGCTGATCCGCCACATACTGGTCAATGCCGCCGTGACGTTTTTCAAGGTCTGCCAGGGCTTGTCTGGCAGCGGTAGCCATGTTTTTGGGCACGAGCGTCCCCATGCTCTGCATGGAGCTGGCCGGTTCATAGGCTACCTGAAATTCTGTGGCTTTTGGCTTCTGGGCAGCCGCTGGCTTGTGACCGGTCTTTTGCTGCCGGGCAGGGGAGCTTACTCCCAGCTCGGGACGTACATCCCCGCTGTCACCGAGTTCGCCCACTCTTCCAGCGTCATCTCGTCCGCGCCGTTCTCCGGTGTCTCTTCGGTGGCCGTCTGCGGCCAGGTCAGACTGTCCTGTCCCTCCGGCACGCCCGCCTTCTGTATCAGCAGATACGTCATTTCCGGATTCGCCAGCAGGCCGTTCACTTCCCAGTATTCGCCCTCCGCCAGTTTCCGCAGATCGGTCATCCCGTACCCGAGGATCGAGGCGTTTTCCAGATCGCGCACCATCTGTCCCAGCGTCTCTTCCGGATCGTACGCGTCCTCTATCAGCGTCTGCAATTTCAGCGTCAGCAGCTCGATCAATTCGTCCTGACTGGCTATCTGGTCCGTCTCCCACTCGTCCGGTATCTGGACCGTCAGCGCCGGGCGTTCGCTCGGCGGCGTCCACCACTTGCCCATGCAGTACCTCCTCAAGGTCACCAAAAGACGTGTAATGACGCGGCAGGGCGGCGCCCGGGAACACGCGGCCACGAGAGGGACCGCTGTTCTCAAGAACAACGATGTCTATGGGGTATCCTGCCCCCTGACGCTCATACAGTTTACCATCGACGCTGAAATGATCCAACACCCGGTAATGCTCGAACAGCCAACCCCAAAAGTGTACCTGATCGGCGGCACGGTACTTTTTGCTCCGGCTGTCGTCGTCACCTTTCTTCCCGCCGATGATCAGTACGGCACGGCCATCTTGTTTCAGCGAGCTCAGAGCACGAGCGACGATGGCATGATCAAGTTCTTTCGTCGTGAGACCGTTGGCGGAAAATTCTTTGGTCTGCCTGCCTGCATCCTTCACGCGACCAAAAGGAGGGTTGGCGATGACCACGTCCATGCCGGAAGGCGCGTAGTCCACAGCATCCCGTTCGGAGACGGTGAAGCCCTGGGAGCGCAGGCGCTCTGCCCGGTCAGCGTTCAATTCGTTGGCCGTGGTATTCTTGGGGGCTGCCTCCATCAGCAGCATACCGTTACCGGCTGTGGGCTCGAATACCTTGGTGCCCGTATCGATACCCGCCAGACGCGAAGCCAGGAAGGCGATGGGGGCCGGTGTGCTGTAGGCCTGCTGGGCCACACTGGTGCTGGTGCGCACGCTCAATCGGGGCTGACGCTGGTACAGGTCCACCAGTGCCCGATAAATGGCCGTATCGTTCTCCCGCCGTTCCCGCATTTCCGCCACAGTCTTGCGCGCGGCAAGTGTCACTCCCAGCTCGATAGCTTCATCCACGGCCTTGGCCGTTTCCGTGGCCGGGCGTATGGCGCCGCCCAGCAGCGAAGCTGCCTCCCTGCGGGCTTCGACGATGGTGCCGAATTTCCTGCCTGTCAGGAAAGCCGCAGAAAAATGATGGGCAAGAGCGATGGTATCAGGCTTGTCCACCGTGCCGTATGATGTGCCGTTTGCCGCAAGCTGATCTTCTGGGGAAGATTCCTCGTTACGTCCATGCTGCGCCGCCAGTTCTTTCAGCTTGCTGAGCGGAGCCCCTTTGTGAGCCTTGCGGAGGTCTTCCGGCAGGCTTTGCAGAATGGCTTTCCGCTGCTCGGCTACTGATGATGTACCGGATTTCTGCCTTTTCGCCGGTGTCCCTTTGGATTGTGGCGGCATCGGTGAGCCTGCGGGGCCGGTAATGGTCGCCACTACGAGATGGTCCCGCAGGAAATCATCCTGTGGAGACGGCTGCTGCGTCGCGTCGTGGGCATCTTCCGCGGCATAGGGGAGAATATCGCTATTGATGCGCTCCCAGAGCGCGTCATGCGTCACGCCAACATACTTTCGCTCCTGCTGGATCTCTGCCACGGCCGCCTGCATCCGCGCGTCGCCAGCAGCCTTTGCCTTCTGTTCGGCAGCCTGAAGGATGCTGTCAGCCTGATTCTCCCGCCTGTCGTCCCCGATGGGCATACGCGAGATGGGAGCCCCCCTGTACATGAGAGGAGCCGTCACTTCGGGAGCCGCCTGTACGGAAGCGGGCTTCTCCTCTCTGCGGGGAGAGGCGTCAGGGGCTTCCTGACGTGGCGCATCCATCGGCGTCATTTCAGGCATGGGGACGACAGGGCGTGCCACAGGCTGCTGTGCCGGCATGGCCGAAGGCGCCGCCATATCGCCAACTTGCGGCGCAGGCTGTGCCTCCCGCGGTATGGCATCGGGAGCAGGCATGCCCAGCGCCTCGGCAGGGGCCGTGGTATCGGCCCGCGGCGTGGCCTGGATATTCAGCACTTGGGCTTGTGTAGGCACAGCCGTGACAGGAGGCTGCCGTTGAGGTCCTGCCTGTCCCATTTGGGAGAGTACGCCACCAGCGGGCAGGGGAGAAGGTCCCACCGGGAATGCCGGCGCGGCCATGCCCTGCTGGTTCGGCTGGGCATGGATGCCGTTATCGCTCCGGGGGGACAAAAGCGGTGAAGTTTGGCGTGGAATATCAGGCCCGGGAGCAGGAGCATGCACGGCCGGAGCGGATTTTACAGGGGCGCTCGGCCGCCCGGGTGCCGGGCTATCTTCCTGCTGCGGGGGCGTAGCGAGCAGGTCGACGGTTTTTCCTTGGTCAAGAGATTGTGCCATACCGGTCGTATCTTCTTCTACCGCCTGCTCCGCCTCCTCAAAACGCCGCACAAAGTCTTCGGTATCTTGGGCCGCAGCAGGATCCGTGAACGGATCGCCGGGGATGAAGGCAGGATCTGGCTTGGGGGCATCCGTGCGCAGGTGGTTCCAGCCCCTGGCAGATGCCTCCCGGTTCCACATGGCTTCGTCGATGCGAGCTTCCGGGGCGTTCCATTCCGGTCCACTGAGGGAGCCAAAGTCACTGGCAGGGGCAGTGTTGTTTGGTCCGGCAGCCGGAGCCTCCGGCCTGTTTTGGCTTCCTTCCTGTTGGTCAGGAGCCGGAGCCTCTTCGACCTGTTGGCCACGGTCATAACGGCGGGAGAGCAGGTCCAGCCCCTTCTTTCCGCCAGCCATGAGCGTCGTCTGCCAGAACGTGGCTGGCGCCACCTCCCCCAGCGCCTGCAAGACGCCCGGAGCCTCATCGCGCAGGCCCAGATCGGCCTCGATGGATCCCTGTCCCATCTGGGTGGCAGTTTCAGTCGCCATCTCCTCGCCATACAGGCCGGCCACACGTTTTGCGGCGTTACCTATGCCACCCGAGAAAACCCGCTTCCCAAGAGGGCCCAGCAGCTTGGCCATGAAAAGATTGCTCAGGGCTTCCGGCCCGGCTTCCCACAGACCGTACTGCGTCGCCTCGCTGTCAAACTCCTGGGCTATCCTGTCCCATTCGTCCTGGGTCGGCGTGCGTCCCAACATCTTGGTGGTCTCGGCCAGCATATTTTCCATGAAGTTCTGCTTGCTGGCCCGGTAGGCGACAGCCCCGGACGCTGCCATGCCTGTAGCACCGCCCACCACCGGTCCCGCAGCCATAGTCGTCGGGATACCGGCACCCAGGCTGGCTCCCATGGTTGCCAGGCTGTAGGGCATGGAGATCATGGCATCAGCCACACCATCAAAGGCTTTCCCCTGATATTTCTGCACATAGGCAGCCTGCTGGCGGGCGCGCTCCTCACGGTCCCGCATGGCCTCGGTGTCCGTCACATCGATATCGCCGCCGTGCCAGGTATCGCGCACCGTGCCCACGATACCGCCGGGCAGCATGGTCAGCCCCTCGCCGATGGCAAGGGCCGTGTTTCCCAGACGTGCCAGAAAGCCGGGCTCGTCAGTCTGCTGTGCCGCAACATCGGGACCTTGGGCACTGCCCTGTCCCGCATACTGCGAAAAATCGACGTTGGAAAAGTCGAACAGGTAGTCCTGATAATTGGTCTTGGTCGGGCGATGGGATTCTCTGGCCATCTATGTTCTCCATGGGTATGGACAACGGCCGGAGGAGAGGAGTTGACAAAATAAACAAAATATGTACTCGTTTCTGTACAAAAAGGAGACGCATATGTCGCAGGCCATCACCTACACCGAGGCACGGCAGAACCTTGCGGAAACCATGAACCGGGTTTGTGACCACCACGAACCCGTCATCATCACGCGCCAGAAGTCCCCCTCCGTCGTCATGATGTCCCTGGAGGACTACAACGCCATCATGGAGACAGCCTATCTACTGCGTTCCCCGGCCAATGCCGCCCGGTTACGGGAAGCATTGCACGCCGCTGACGCGGGAAAGACGGTACAGCATGACCTTGAGGATTAGCCATGCTGCTGACCTGGACGTCCCAAGCGTGGGAAGATTATCTGTACTGGCAGGCGACCGACAAACGGACGGTGAAGCGCATCAATGAGTTGCTGCGTGATGCGCTCCGCAATCCGTTTGAAGGCCTTGGCAAGCCGGAGCCGCTCCGCTTTGACCTTGCGGGATGCTGGTCCCGCCGCATCAATCAGGAAGACCGCCTTGTGTATCGCCTCGATGCGCAGGGGATGGCCCTGATCGTCCTCCAGTGTCGCTACCACTACTGAGTTTCACCTTCGCTGCCTACCTGTGCTGGCAGCTCTTTGGCCGACAAGGGGCGGCTCTTCGGGGCCGCCTTCTTTTTACCTCTTCTTTCACCGTCCCTGTTGCCCCGCCCCCTGCCGCGTGGTAGCCTCTCCGCATCATAGGAGAAATCATGTACCGACACTTCCGCCAGATCACCTCTGCCTTGACCGCTGCCCTGATCTTCACCTTCTTGTGCATAGGTGTCACCTTCGCCGCCGGCAATGAAACAAACGATAGCTTCGCCAAAGCGAAAAAGATGCTGGAGCGTCAGGTCTACTTCGACCACAGGGTTACGCTCTACTGCGGAGCCATATTCGATGAGGGAAAAAACATCGACTTGCCCGACGGATTCGTGACGGAGAAGCACCAGAAGCGTGCTTCCAAAGTCGAGTGGGAACATGCCGTACCGGCTGAAAACTTTGGGCGAGCCTTCGAAGAATGGCGTGAAGGTCATCCCCAGTGCGTAAGCAAGGGCAAACCATTCAAGGGCCGCAAGTGCGCTGAGAAGGTGAATATGGAGTACCGGCATATGCAAGCTGACATGTACAACCTGTTCCCCGCCATCGGCGCTGTGAACGCGGTCCGGGGCAATAAGCAGTACTCAGAACTGCCTTCGGCTAAGTCGGCCTTTGGCACTTGCGAAGCCAAGATGGACGGAAATCGCTTTGAGCCCCCAACCCGTGCTAAGGGGCAGGTAGCCCGCGCGGCCCTCTACATGGCAGACAGCTATGACGAGTACCGTCTCAGCCGTCAACAGCGTCAGCTTTTCGAAGCGTGGAACAAGATGTACCCTATCGATCAATGGGAGTGTACCCGCGCCAAACGTATTGAAAAACTCCAGGGAAACGAAAATCGATTCGTCAAGGCACCCTGCCAGCAGGTGGGGCTTTGGTAAAAAGGAGGGGGAGATGAAAACGATGATGTGGAAAATCCTTGGCACAGTAGCGGTGGCAGGAATGCTTTTTTCCGCGCCGGCATGGGCGGAAGAAACCGAGGTCTTGTCCCAAACGCAGCCCTTGCAATGCGCCCCAGACCTCTCACAAAATGATGACGACCCGCTGGCTGGTATCTTGAGTGTCCAGCGCGGCTGCTGCTCGTGGCATGGCGGAGTATCTGGGCGGTGCCATAATGGGCGCGTCGTGTGTAATGACGGGACGCTGAGCCCGTCGTGCCGGTGTCAGAACTCCGAGGTGGAACTGGAAGCAGCTTCGTAGGTTGAACACCATATTTGGTTGAGGCCCCGCTTCGGCGGGGCTTTCTTGGTCCCGTCAGCTTCTCTTAAGCCTCAACGTGGCCGTGGCGCTGGGCCGCTAAAAAACATGGGCCGGGAACCGGATGATTCCCGGCCCTTTCCTCTCCTCTCTATGCCGTTGTCAAAGAGCTTAAAGTCCTGGCTGGCTAGTAGTAGCCTGGGATGGATGTCGGGGCCTTGGGATCGTTCAGGTCATCAAGGACCCCTTTCCCCATGCCACCCAGCAGCTGGGGCAGATAACCTGGCTCGTTCCAGAATCTCTCCGCAGCAGAGGGAGCGGTCTTGTCTGATGTCGGCGCGCTGGCACTGGTGGAGCCGGATTTGCCGTCAGCAGCTTTTCTGATCCTTTCCCCAAGACCATAAAGCACACCTTGCTGGCCTCCGGCATGGGCACTGCCACCGGCCTGATTGCCGGAATTCCGTTGCACAGGGGCTCTCCCCCGCATCATATCCAGCACAGCTTTTTCTGCGGTCTGCCTGTTGGGCGCTCCCTGTTGCATGGCTATGGCCACGTTTTCGTCAAAAGCGGCCAGGACAGCGTCGGCAGAAAGCCCATGGCGCTGCATGAAGTTTTCAAGAGCGGCGACCTTGCCGTGGTCCACACGTTCCTCTCCGCTGTTCGGATCCATGACGGTACAGGCCCGGCGCAGGGCAGAGCGGTCGCCGTCGGTCAGCTTGAAACCACCTGCGGTCTGGTCATTGCCGCTGCCTTTCTGCTTTGCCGGCCTGTAGGGGCTCATACCGGCTTGCAGGACGCCTTCCATGCCATCATACACACCGACTTGTCTGCCGCGGCGGTCAAAAACCAGCAGCCTTGGCTGGGCGCCGTAGTCATCCACAGGATTCTGGATCACGCCCAGGCCGACGACATTCCCGTCGGAATCGTAGAGGGGGATCTGTTTCTTCGGGTCGAGCCTGTTCTCGGCATTGCCCATGACGGTACCCCAATAGTAGCGGGCAGCTGCGGCATTGAATCCCGGGTTGACGGGATGCAGTTTCCCGTCAAGACCGCGCAAGACGGACTGTTCGCCCTGCAAAACCTTGTTCACCTCGTTCATGGCTTCCTGTGGGGTGATTACTTGGTCTGTGGCCGTCCATCCTTGGTGCTGGTCAGAACGGAACAACACCCTGAACTTTCCGTCCTGGGTTCCTTCAAGCCGGTAGGGCAGAGGGGATGTTGCAGCCAGCTGCTCCATAAGGGGCATGAACTGCTGCATATCTCCTGCCTGGAAGGCTTTGTTGACCGTCATGGCTTGCATCCGCCAGTCCTGGTATTGCTTGTCGGCAGCGGCATCCATGCTCTTCAGCATCTCCAGGCGGCCCTTTTCCGTGCCGGCCCTGTCCTTGACGAATTGCCCCACAGCCTGGGCGTGCCAGTAGTCCTGCATGTCCGGGTTGTTCTGGATGCTTTCAAAGCCACCCTGTCCAAAGGTCTTGCTCACGTCGTCATAGGCGCTGCGCAGTTTGTACTGGTCGTACATGTCCCACGCGCTGCCCGCCGCATCCACCAGGGAATTGACGCCTCTGCCCACAGCGGCGACCGCTGCGGCCCCCTTGTAGATGTCATCCCAGACGTTGCCTTCTTTCTTGACCTTGGTGGTGGTCTGCTTGGTCTGTGAGGCCGCAGCCTGTGTGGCGGCATTCATGGCGGATTGCGCCATCTGGGAAGGATTGATGCCCGTCTTGTAAAGAGCCATGACGCCCCCCTAGAAAAAGAAAGAGGTCAGAGCGCCGATACCGGCGCCGATGAGCGTCCCCACACCAGGGGCCACGGACCCGGCCGCGGCTCCGCCTGCTAGGCTGGAAGCAAGGGACGTTGCCGCCATGCTGCCGAGCACACCGCCAGCTGCACCCCCCACGACTTTGCCCACCTGGCCGCCCGTATTCCCGCCAATGGCTTGTCCCAGGGTCTGACCGCCCAGCGAACCAAGCACGCCGCCCGCGGCTGATCCCAGCATCGGACCAAGGGAAAATCCCGATCCCGCGCCAGCCGCGGCGCCTTCCGCAGTCCCTGAAGCCCCGCCGGACACGCCTTCGCCGATGGGTTTGGTCAGGTCTCCTGACATCGGGCCAAGGCTTTGGGCGGCCTCCTGGGGCGCCATGTGCAGCCCGGATGTCGCCACGTCACTGGCAGCGGCCTGAGCCCCTGTCTGGGCCTGCACGGCGGGCAGGGCAAGGTCGGCGGCCTGTGCCGCCTGGACACCGCCTGTGGCAGGCGCGGCTCCGGCTCCTGCGCTGGCTGCTTCCGCAGCGGCATCCGGGGCCCCAAGTCCTGCCAGAAAACCGTAGGCGTCCTGCCCCATGCCATAGAGCTGCTTGCCCGTGCCCACCACACCAAGGCCTTGCGTGATGACTTGCCCGGGAGTGGGCGGCGCCGGCTCATATTCTGTCCTGGGCCCTTCCTTGGTCCGGCTGCCCATGGTCTGAGTGGCCTGCTGAAAGGTATCGCTTGCCCGGTTGAAAGGATTTTTGGAGGCGTACAGTGCCATGATGATTCCTCCTTAACTGGACAGAGCGCCAAGCCCGCTCAGGATCCCGCCCGTGGCATTGAAGCTGGCGGCATTCTTCAGACGTTCATAGTTTTCCTGTTCCGCACCCACACGGGCCTGCGTTCTGGCGCCTGCAAGCTGCGCGGCCTTCTGGGTATCCAGCGCGGCGTTGACGCCTTGAAAGCGTCCGCTGTTCGGGTTGACGCCCATCCGGGCATTTGCCCGCAGTGTCTGCCCCTGCACGTCCTTCCAGGCGCTGGAGGCATCAGCGGTAGCCAGGGCCATGCGTTCATTGATGTCAACGCCGGAGGTGGACGCTTCCAGGAACTTCTGGGCGGCTTCCGTCTGCTGGGGCAGCAGCTGCGTGGCTGCCTGTAACTGGTTCTTGTACAGGTTCGTTTCCAGCGGCAGCATTTCCATGTTGGCCTGGGCCTGGGCGATCTCATAAGGCTTGAAATGCGTCTGCCACATTTCAAAGTATTCCCGTGCCCAGGCCTGCTGCTCTTCGGAAAGCGCCGCCATGCGGGCGTTGTACTCATAGTCCACGGTATTGGTCGTGCTGCTGCCGCCCCCGCTACCGCCGCACAGGGCTACGGGCCCGTCGTAATCGTAGGCATCCGCTTCGATCACGGACATATCGTCCATTTTGAAAACGATTCTGGTGTAGATCCTCATTTCTCTATCCCCAGGCTGTCACGGGTCACGGCCACGAGCATGGCGTCAGCACTTTTGCCGTTTGCAGCATCAAAAACTCCATGGGGGATGACGCCGATCTGGCGCGCACCACATAGGAGAGCCAGGCGCCACGCCAAAGCATTTTTCCTTGGCGTCAGGCCCAGCAGTACGTCGAACAGGTAGCCCTGCTGATCCTTGAAGGTCAGCACGCGGGAGAATATGGCCCGCCCCATCTGGCAGGTGGTCTGGTGGCCCCAGAAGTCGCGGAAGAACACAAAATGCCCGTAGGCGCTCTTCCCCCGGACGGTATTGAACCAGCAGAAACCGGCCTGACGTCCTTCCCAGAAGACCAGAAAGGGCAGGCTTCCGGGGTGCAGGATGTCCGCCAGGAATTCTTCCTCGCTGCGGATCGTGCCGTCATAGTAGGTACAGGAGAGCGTCTTTTCGCTTTTCAGACGTCCGTAGATGGCACGCAAAAGATTGCGCTCGGCGTTGGTGTCCCCCAGATAGTGCATGTGCAAACGGCTATCCTGCATCGTCTGCCTCCTCTCCTGCCGCGCTCCAGGCAAGCGTCCCGCTGCTGATGGTCTCGATTGTCCCGTCTTCCAGGGGCGTTTCAAGGCAGCAGCGGGCGGTGAAGGTCCAGCGTCCTGTGGCAGTATCCTTGTGGAGATTTTCAAGTGCTACTTTAAGGTTTCCTTCTGCCGGTCTGGACGCATCATCCGGGAAGGGCATCTTGAACCCGGCAATGGCGAGAAGCGGCATCATGGCAAAGTTGCCCAGCAGCGTTACCTGCTCACCATCCGCCGCTGTGCCGGCTTCCTGGGCCATGTCGAAAAGTGTCCCGGGCGCCATCTTCTCCGGTGTCACAGCTCCGTCCGCCAGCTTTTCCGTGGTGATGGCGGCATCGGCAACCCGCGATGTGGTGACAGCCCCAGGCTGTAATTCTTCTTCACCAACGGATTTGACCCCCAGCTCACGGCTGCCGATGCTGCCCATCTCGATCTTGGCCCCGGTGATGGCGTTGTCAGCGATCTTGGCAGAAGTCACGGCTCCGTCTGCCAACTTGGCCGCCGTTACAGCTCCATCAGCCAGCTTCGTTGTCGTTATCGTCGTCTGGGTATTCCCTCCCAACGTGATACCGGAATCTCCACGCCGCACGGCCTGCGCTTTTTCAGAACCACGAGACAGGCCGGCCAAACGCCGAACGACAGCGTCGAGGCTTTGCAGGTAGATGGTCAGTCCGGAAGGCAGTCCGCGTGGGACGCTTTGCAGCCCGCGGTCGAGGCTTTCAGATACCATTTTCTACCCCTTCGATACTGCCTCCCAGGCGCGCCTCGTAAACGTCGGCCGTCCCGGACAGGCAAAAACTCCATACACGTTCGGCGCGTGTCGGCCGTATGCGTACGGCCTTGTCACCGGTCAAAAACAGGGTTTCCCTTTGCCGTACGCTGTCCGGGCCAAAAATGTCCATCTTGACAGGATTTCCAGGGGACATCTCTCCCTGCACACGGGCAGCGGCCATGGCACACAGGGCCGAGGAAAAGAAGGTCTTGCTGTGCCAGCAATAGGGCAGGGGGGCGGCATCGTCGGCTTCAAACTTCCAGATACCAGGGCCATCCGGCGTTTCCACGCTCAGATACAGGGCATCATCCTCGCTGTGGTGGTACAGGCAGCGCACCTTCCATCCTTCCGGCAATTCCAGGCGGGTGACGTCCGCACGCCCGATGTGGAACAGGATGCCGCTGCTGCTCCCCTCAAAGAAGCCGATATAGCGGTTCTCATGCACGGCCCCCATAAGCCGTTCCGGCCCCAGCGCCTGCCACTGTTCCCTGCTGTATGTTTGATCTGTGGCCAACGTCTGCTGATTGCTGGAAAACAGCATCAGCCCGTCCGGGCTGGCATACAGCACACCTCCGGGCAGCGTGGCCACGCTGCGGGCGGAGACGCAGGCCTGCTCGATGGGCAGGTGGGTCAGGGCCAGACTTTCCGGCACCGAGCCTTGCGCCAGATACGGGCGGCCTGTGGTCAGCACGACGATGGTATTGTCCACATGGGCCAGGGCCACGATGCTGTCCTCGACAGTCAGGCGGTAGGATGCGGGGAAGGCATAAGGGATAAATGGTTCAGAGATCAGCAGTTCATTGCCTCGAAAGGCAGCATAGATGCCGTTGTCCGTCTTGATGAGACCGCGGGCATTGTCCGGGATGGGGTCCCAGGTGCTCGTCTGGAGGACTTCGGTGGAGACGTCCTTGTCATGCAGGGCGTCCGTGTATTGCCAGTCGGCCGTCTCCAGCTCTTCCACAGGGATTTCGACCACCAGACGGAACTCTGACGATTCCAGCCCGGAAACCGTACGGTACAGACGGATGTGCGTCACGGTCAGCCCCTCCAGATCCGGCAGAGCGAACCCCGTCAGTGTCACGCCGTCGCCGTCCAGCACGTCGATGACCTCAGAAGCGGGAGAGGGCGCACTTTCATATTGGATGACCCCACCAGCCAGCATTTGGACGTAGGTGTACACATAGGCTGTACTGCGCTGGATGCCGCTGTCCGTTATGGGAGTGTCGTTGTCCTCTTCCTCGCTTTCTCCTTCTTCTATGAGCGTAGCGCGGGACAGCACTTCCACCTTCGCCGTGTCGCTGTCCTGAATGATCCCGCACAGCGCGTCGCTCTCACTGCCATATCGGGCCGGTGCGGCAGCAATGTGATCCGCAGACCAGGCGCGCCCTTCCGTCTCCTGTAGCTGGGCACCTGCTGCGGCAGCCAGCGTCAGGGCTGCCGCAGGACGGGGAATGCCAAGACGATACACGTCCCCCCCTGCCAGATACATAGTCGGGTACGCCCGGTCTCCGGTCACCAGCAGCTGCCCCAGGGGCTTTTCCCCATCGGCGTCCAGTACCGCGCTTTTGACTACGCTGACCTCGCCGGGCCAGTGCAACCAGCCGTCTGTGTCGTGCTTGAATATGGTTCCCGCCGGATCGGGCAGGGCAAGCACCTTATTCGGCCCAGCCAGCGCGCGCAGGGCGCCGCTGTCCAGATCACAGTTCACGCAGTCACGGGCATTCTGGCTTTCCAGCAGCCGAGAAGAAATACGAGGTATGGCACCTGCAAAAGCCGCAACGGTAATGGTGGGCATGATCAGTACGCATCTCCCGGACTGTAGCTGTGGTACTTCTTCTCATGATCGGCAATGGCCGTATTGATGGCACTCTGCACACCGCTGATCTTGCATTGCACGGAAGGATCAAGGCCATCGAAGGAGAACGATCCAGATATGTCGCCGGTAAATGTTATGGTCACCGGTGATGCCAGGCTTTGGGCCGCCTGGGCCGTTTTGGCCGTCTTGGCCACGCTGGCCTCGTACACCACAGCATCCAGTTCCCCATGATCGTCATTGCCCTTGCGGTGAACGTCGATACGCATCCAGGGGGACCATGCCCCCTGGTGCGTCGTGCGTACCTTGATGATGTTCTGGTCGCTGCCCGGTTCGTTGCAGACAGCGATCTCCATTTTTTCCGTGGCATTGGAGACGACGAATCCAAGTTGCATGGAGTTCTCCGTCAGCGCAGTTCAGGCGGCATCTGGCGGCCGGTGCGCTCGCTTTCTCAACTCAGTTCGCAGTGGCGGATGGAGGTCCCACCACGCTGTTCTCTGTCCCACCAGAACAGTATGTCGATGAGACGGCAGGGCCAGGAGCGCACATCATCTTTGTGCCAGCGCCAGCAGCGGGAGCTGAGGGTCTCGTCGGGCCAGCCGCCCAGCAGGGCATTGAGGAGCTGGTCGCAGGCCACCAGCAGGCCGTGCAGATAGGCGGGCATCAGATGGCCTCCACGTCTTCTACGGTCTGCGCGGCGGCCACGGCGGCCTTGCGCTGCCCGCCTTCGGCCATCTTCGCGGCTTTGTGGTTCAGGGCGGCGGCGTAGATGGGCAGGAAGGTTTCCGCCGTCAGGTTCAGGATGACCAGCTCTCCTTTGCTGTCCGCCGTGTGGTTGCGGTAGGCGTTCCACGGCGTAGACGTGGGGATGCCTCCGCCGGCTGCTGCCGCCAGCTGCATGGACAGAGCGGCGTCGGCAAAGTTCTGCTGGTCGAACTCATCATACGAGAAGTGTAGAAGCTCCGGCGTGCTGGCATCCGGCGGCGTTGCTACACACTCGAAACCGGCCATGATGGCGGCCGAGGTCTGGGCGTCGATGGCAACCAGCTTGCGGGCCTTCACGTTCTCCAGGGAGTTGTAGGCTTCCTCGGCGGCCGCCGCTTCAGCTTCCAGCCGTCTTTTCTCCTCTTCCCACAGGGCCACATAGGGGGCCACACGCTCTTTGTAGTCGTCGGCGGAAAGCTCCTCGTTGGGACGGTCGCCTGCTGGTTCCACATGTCCCGCGCCGTCGTGCCACTGGAGGGCGTGGAAGGTCTCGGATGTGATGCTGTCCAGAAACAGCACTTCCCCGTCCACAGAGACGATGCCGTCGGACGGGATGACGGTAACGTGTGTTTTCATGCTAGACCACCTTGATGAAGTAGTTCATGGCGAGATGCGGGTCGGTGTGCGTGCCGGAGACGGAGCCGGACAGGGGGTGCGTGTGGGAGCCGTTGCCACATCCGCCATGCCAGCCAGTGCCACTAGTTACCGTTGTGTCGGGCGTACTGACGACACCGGCGCCAGTTTTCGCTACAAAACTCGCGGGCTCAGTAAAATTAGATGAGCCCGGCGTCCGTAAATTCAAGCGACGCGCTGTTGGGTGGATATGGTCTGGAATCTGCGTTGAAGTAAGCGTCGTTGCCCCGGTATTGCCAGAAATGTTGACATCTATGTCTTCACTACCACCATCTGTGCCTTCGGGCTCGGCCTCGCTGGCGCCCCGGACATAGCGTCCGCGCAGGTCAGGCACCACATCCCCCTTGCCGTCGCTCCCGCCGTCGCAGAGTACCCACTCTTCCCTGGCCCCGGACTCTCCCGGCATGATGGCCCGGCGCCCGTCGCTGCCGCCCAGTCCTGCGCCCCAGATGGGGATGGGCACGAAGGGTGGGAACATGTCCCAATAGTCGGCCTTGGGAACCCAGCTTTCATCCAGCGTTCCGTCTTTCCCGGCCTGGGGCACGGTGTTGGCCGCCGCCGTGGTGCTGGCTAGCACGCTGCCGCGCTGTATGGCCGTGGCCTGGCGGACGCGCAGGGTGCCGTCCTCTTCCAGCGTGAGGCCATCCTCGTCGCCTGTCTGGGGCATGACTTTGCCTGCGATGGCAGGGGTGGCGATGGGGACAGTATTCGCGGCGGCATCAGCGGCGCTCTGGGCTGCATCGACCAGCTTTTTGAGGTCGTTACCAGCCTTGGCGCTCAGGGCCACGTCCGTGGCGGTGGAGGTCAGGTCCGAGGTCAGGGGAGGGGTGTCTCCCTTAGGACCTTGCGGGCCTTCTGGGCCTTGGGGACCCTGGATGCCTTGGATGCCCTGTTCGCCCTTGGGACCCTGGGGGCCGGTGTCGCCGGTATCGCCCTTGGGGCCTTGGGGGCCTTCCGGTCCCTGTGGACCTTCGGGACCTTGCGGACCGGTGTCGCCGGTATTCCCCTTGGGACCGGTTTCCCCTTGTTCTCCCTTCAGGTCCACGGGGCCGGCGACGATCGTCCCGTCCTTTTTTTTCCATTTCAGGCTGGTCCCTTCCATGACGGGGGTAGGCATCTGCTGTTCCACTGCGTCCGGGATAGCCGCACCATGCGCAGTGGGGTCGTTCACATGCTCGGCCAGCAGCTGCGCCCCCTCCACAACGGTCTTCTGCGCCTGCTGCAAGGCAGCGATGCTTTCATTGACCTTGCCGATGACTTCTTCCGAGGTGGGCGGCGTGGTCTGTGCTTCGGTGGTCTGGCTCATGTTTACTCCTGCGCGGCACTGGCCGCGTCGTAGCCGTGTTCAGTCGCCCACAGTTCCAGTTTGGTCAGTCTGTCCGACGTACTGATCTGTTCCGCCTGGAAGCCGGACAACAGTTCTTGCATGTCCGTATGCGTGTGCCCCTCCTTGCTCAGGCTGGGCCACGCTTCCAGCAGGCTCTGCCCGCCCGGCACGCGCACACTGTGGGCCGTGGTTTGTGGCGCCAGCATGACAGTTGTCCCCGCCGGGATAGTGACTCCTCCAACAGCAAGGGGCTTCTCCAGGGTGACGAACATGTACTGTGCCAAAATTTTCATGCTTTCCGGCATGATGCCTCCATAACAGGGCAGGGGAGTTCCCGCTCCTCCTGCCCCTTGCTGCGTGCGTCAGGCCTACACGCCGGGCACGGTATAGTCTTCCACCACCACACGCAGCTTGCCGGTGTAGGCAGTGGCGTTTTCGATGCTGTTACCGAAGGCGATGCCGGTTTCACCGGTCAGCTCCTTGCCGTTGAAGACCAGGTTGCCGGATTCGGCCTTGCTGATGGCATCCAGCACGTCCTTGTTGGCATGGCTGTGTTTGGCCGCCTCCAGGGCGTCGATCAGGGCCTTGAGGGCCTTGCCCTGCTCGGCGGAAAGCACCTTGTCCGCGCCGCCCGTGGTCAGGTCATTGACGATCTCGCTCTTCTTCACATGATCGGCCAGCAGGGCGTCGATGCTGTCCTTGTTCTCGTTGATGGCATTGACCAGCTCGGACAGGCGGTCGATGGTGCCATCGTCGGGCTCGCCGGTCAGGAAGTTGTTGACCGTGGTGGAAAGGCTGGAGAGGCTGCTCTGCAGGGTAGCGATGTCGCCGGTTTTCACCGCTTCGATGGCCGTATCGATCTGGCCCTGGATGCTTTCCGTGCTGGGCGCAGCGGCCAGGTACTCGGCAAGGGTCTTGCCGGAGGTCTTGTCGAACACGTCCTCGCTCTGGATGCTCGCAGCGTTGCCTTCGGCGTCGAAGAAGCGGAACAGTTTCTTGGTGGTTTCAGCCATGGGTAGTCTCCTGTATTGGGTTAGGGGTGGATAGGGATACAGCCGCTACGGCGTGTATTCTTCAAATTTGGCGACCAGGGCCGCATTGGAGGGGGGCGTTGCGCCGGGTTCGACCAGGGTCACAGGGGCCACGGTCACACCGGGCGCGATCTCCACGCCTTCCGGCGGGAGTTGCGGTTCGGGCTCTATCCAGTCGGGGTCTTCCGTCACATGGCGCAGCTCAAGTTTGGTCACACGGTCGCTGAGCGTATAGAACTGCTCGGCAAGTCCGGCCACGGCCATCTGGACGGTGTAGGAATCCTCCAGTTTTCCGGCAAAGCCTTCCGCCCTGGCTGCGGCATCTTCCGCGCTGTCGCTGGCTTTTTCCGCCCTGTCGGCGCGAACGTTGGCATAGTTGGCCTGCCGTGCGGATTCCGTGGCGCTGTCCTTCGCCTGTACGGCGCTTTGCGCTGCCGCAGCGGCGTGTCCTTCCGCTTCGGCGGTGGCACGCTCCACGGCTTCTGTCACCACCTGCGGCGTGAGCAGATCCACGGCGACATCCAGAATGGACTGGTCCACATCGGTGGCGATCTTTTCAACGTCTGCCCGCTCTGCTTTCACAGCCTGCAAATCACTGGCGGCCGCCTGCTGTGCGGCAAGGGCCTGTTCCGCTGCCAGATTGGCGTCGTCGGCACTGGCATCAGCGGCCTGGGCTGCCTTCTGGGCAGCCAGGGCGGAACCTGCGGCATGGTCGGCGCTCTTTTGTGCGGAATCTGCGGCAGCCTCGGCCCGCTGGGCGTCGGCATTGGCACAAGCAGCAGATGTTTCTGCCTTCTGCGCGGCATCCAGGGCATCGTCGCGGTAGCGTTCGAGGCCCTGAGCGGCATTTTCGGCCCGTTCGGCGCACTGGCAGGCCTTGGTAGCCGAATTCGTCGCGGCAGCCGCAGAACAGGAAGATTTCTTGGCTGCGCTTTCCGCCCGCTCCACGAGGTTGAGGACATCATCCTCGTATTCGGCAGCGATCTCGCGCAGTTCTTCCAGGGCGTTGTCCCTGGCATCCGTGATGTCGTGGACAGCGTTCTGGCCGGCATTGGTGATGCTGGCGATGGCTGACCCCTGGGCATCACTGACGGCCCGGCTCATATCATCCAGGGCTTCTCCGCTGCGCTGCTCGATGGCCTCAAGGGCAACAGCTTCCTGTTCCCGGATGCAGCGCGTGGCATCGGCCACCAGGCGGCCGGCGGTCTCTTCCACCCGCTGCGTCACAGAGGTCTCAAAGTCGCTGATGCTGCCTTCCACGCTGTCCACGAGGCCCTGTGCCCTGTCCGCCTGTGCGTTGGCGTTGCCCTCCGCAGCCTGTGCGGCCGTCTTGGCGGCCTCGGCCTGCTGCACGCTGGCCGTTACCTGTGCCAGGGTCGATGCCGCAGCCTCGGCCTGATCCCGCGCCGCCTCAGCGCTGCCGGCCGCCTGCGCGGCATAACCGGCCACTTCCTCCGGCAGCAGGGATCCCGCCGGCAGTGGCTCGCGCGGGGCCAGGTCCATGATGTCCATGAGGTTGCAGTCCGCATTGGGCACAAAGACCTTGGCGCGGATGGTCCGCATGGGAGCTGTGGCGGGGACGCTGCCGCACACACCGGCCCCGGATGCAGGAAAGCTGATATGCACGTCATAGACGCTGCCTTCGTAGCCAAGGGCATTGGGAAAAACACGCAGCACACAGCGTCCGGTCTTGTCCGTCGTTCCCGTGACCTCACGGGGGACCACAAGGCCCTGATACTTGTCAGGGCTGCACAGCCGCATCCTGACCACGGCACCGGCACAGGCATGCCCCTGCTGGTCGTTGATCTGTGCTGTGACGTTGACGAGAGGCAGGTTGCTCATGACAATCTCCTACCGGGACATGGCCCGGATACGCGCCCGCGCCACACCTTCGTTGTATTGTTCCAGTGCCACCTGAGCTCCGGCAGCATCCGTCCAGGTGACATTCTGGCCGGACATGGCCTTGAGGCGTGCCAGCGCACCATAGGCAAGTACGTCGCCCCAGGCTTCGATGAGCTGTTCGGGCAACCGTTCTGACAGGCGGGACGGACACAGGGCCGCATCCACCACGACACTGCATTCCCGCGGCAGGACCGTCCGCAGGCAGAGGCTGTTTCCTTCGGCCCGGTAGTCGTCCGGCAGCAGCCTGTTGCCGTCCAGCCAGACGCCCAGAATCATGACCAGCCGGCTGCCAGTGGGCAGTGAAAGCGGGATATCCGCTTCTCCCTGCAATCCTGTTTCTTCCAGGCGTTCTCGCCAGACAGCGGCTTGCTCGCAGAAATGCTTGGCCACAGCCTGCAGGGCATCCAGCACCATGCCGCGCGGGCAGGGGAGCACCTGCGGCAGGACCTGGCGCACGAGGATGTCCAGAGATTCCATGCGTACCATTACGCTCCTCCCACGCTGCTTTTGGCTTTGGGCCAGACGCTGTCCACCTGCGTTTTGACGCCCAGCAGGGCATTGAACTGCTGCATGTGGTAGCTGGCCTTGGTCGCATTGCTGCTTTCATTGTCCCCGGACAGAACGGAGGCCAGCATGTGGTGCACAAGGGCCTGGGCATAGTCATCAGCCACTCCCAGGGGTTGGTCCGGCGTCTGGATAGCCGTCGGCGCCGCGTAGTAGGTGGCTTCCACATACACATCGACATCGTCCGGGACAGGCGGGCACACGTAGTACACCTGGCTGTTGCTGGTCCGGTCGTAAGCAAAGTTCTCCACCCGGCAGTCAGGTCGCACGCTGTCGGCCCAGGCCATGAGCACGTCGGGCTGCGCGGAAACGATGGATGCCCCGGGGTGTTCGCCGTCCATGCCCATGTTCCGCACAAGTCCGCAAAATCCCGTGGCATCGCGGCTGGCGCCGTGCCGCCTGCGAGAAGGGATATGCTGCAACATGCCTGGCTCCAGGCGGATGACCTCCGTCACGGCACAGCAGTCGGGGCGTTGCAGGGCCACAGCCCGCAGGGCGGCATTGAGAAAGTCGAGCAGGCCGATGCGGCCCTCTTCGGCTTCCCATGGCCAGCGGGCGGCCATGCCCGGCTCAAGGTCCTGCAACGCACCCGACACCAGGCGGAGGACGTCAGCCGCCAGCAGCATGGCTAGGCGTCCTCCGCCTGGTCGTTCTCCGTCGGTGTCTCGACAGAAAACGAGAAGCGGTTGACATGGCGGAATACGGTCCTTTCCTGGCCGTTGGGGTCGCGTTTCACCTGCGGTACTTCCATGATGGCCAGCTTCAGCGCTTCGGCAACGGCCCTGGGGACCAGCACAGGCTCATCACGGTTGATGCGGTAGGCATAGCCGTTCACAGAGACCATCACCGGCGTGGAATCGTTGGGCTCGCTGTTGATGGTCAGCAGCACCTTTTCCTGCTGCCTGAGCTGGTGCATGGCCCGCTTTTCTTCCATGGCGGCCTGCATGGCGGCTGTTTTGCGCAGCGTCTTCACTTCTTGCGCAGCGGCCTTCTGTTCCTCCTCGGCTTTCTGCAGGGCCTGACGGGCCTCCGCAGTCTCTGCCCTGGCCGCCTCCAGTTCGGTGCGCAGCTTCTGCACATCATCGGAAGGGGTTTGGTCCTGAGTCTTGTTTTCAGCCATGATCGCCCTCCTACAGGCGGGTGACGGCCACTTCCACACGGGCCATCCACATGTCGTAAAGGATCTCGGCCGTGCGGTAGGCCTTCCAGCCCAGGCTGCCACGCTGGCCCAGCGGGTCACCACCACGCGGGGTATTGGGGTTCAGCGCCATGACATTCACAGGGGCCGCCCCTCTGGCCCGCTGGGCGGCAAAGGGCGTCACACCAAAGGCATTCTTGCCCAGGTAGAGGATGGGGTAGACATCGGCGCAGGCGCCTTCATTGCTTTCCACTTCCATCCCGCCTGCGGGAGCAGCACCGGCATCCAGCCACGGTTCCATGAGGTTGGTGGTCACATAGCGCACGTTCTCAACGGAGCCGACTTCCCCTTCCATGGGCTTGTACGAGCCGTACTTTTCCACGGGCACAAAGCCGGGCATGTTGCGGATGTCGGCTTCCACGTCCGTGTGGCAGACAGCCACATAGGATGGGGCAATGGAAAAGGTGGAGAAGTTGGCGCTGGCAGCCACCACATCGGTGATGGTGCGGGCTTCCTGCCGCTTGAGGGCGCGTGTCACACGGCGCTGCAAGGTCAGGGTCAGCGGCTCGTTTACGCCATCGCGGGTAGTTGCCTGGATGCCGCCCGTCTTGCCGGAGAAAAACACGTTGGTGCCGGCCAGCAGCTTGTTGGTCACCACTCGTTCCAGCATGATGGCGGACTGCTCTCCCAGGATGTCGGAGAACTCGACCCAGATGGGGTCTTCGATGGTGTCCGACAGCACGTCGGTGATCTCGATGTAGTCGCCGTACTGCTGGAGACGCGACACCACGTCGCGGAAAGTGGGTTTGGAAGCCGCTGGCGTCACGCCTTCCACAAGGGCCTTGGGGATGTTGTCCAGGGGCAGATAGCCGCGGAACTTGATCTCGTTGCCGTGATTCTTGGGGATGGGCTGCTGCTGGCCGAAGCGGGACAGCACGATAAGCGGCTGGGCACGCTTGAGCAGCTCACCGCAGACGAAGCCCGCAGTGCGGTAGGAAATATCCCCGGTACCGGTGATGGGCGGCATAGGTTATCCTCACTTGGACGAAAGGGAGAGGGACAGTCCGGCGTCGAAGTCGTCCTTGTCTCCGATGCCGGCCGGGGCTACGGTCCCGCCGCGTCCCGGTACCGCAAGGGCGCCCGTGGGGTCAGGCCTGCGGGCGTTGCGCTCATTCTTGAACTTGGCCAGGAGACTGCCGACTTCCTGCGGATCCTGGCTGTTGGTGAAAATGTCCATGAGCGGGGCGGCCTCCGCGTAGGGCTTGGCCTGGATCCACTGCAGGACGTCATTGCGGAAACGCATCTGGGCCGCCTGGTCTCCTCCGGTCAGCAGGGCATGGAAATCAGGGTGATCCTGCTTCATGACCTGCAGGAAGTGCTGCTGCCGGGCCGTGACAGCCTGTCGGGCCTGCTCCTGCCGCATGGTCTCACGCTCGGTGTCTTGCTGGCGGCGCATCATCACAAGGCTGGCATGGTCATAGGCAAGCTCCGCACCGTACTGCTCAAGCCTGTGACGCACGGCTTGCCCTGCCGGGCTGTCTTCCAGGGCCATCTTCGCTGCTTCGGGATCCATCTCCTGCAGACGCTCGTATTCGGCTTGCAGCTCTTCAGGCAGCTTGACCGCAGCAGGCTGTGCAGGCGCTGCCTCCGGTTCTGCCTTCTTTTCCTCTGCTGTCTGCTGGGGAGTACCGGCAGGGGACGGAGCAGGGGGCTCCTGCGGCATCGGGGCCGCTTCAGGGGCTTCAATGCCGGCAGGAACGCCTTGTGGAGCCGCTTCATGATGGGTACTTCCCCCTGCATCTTCGGGGTGCTGCGAGCTGTCCTCCGGCTGTTCATCGTCCTTCAGGGCTGCCGCAAGCCCTTCGGCGAAATGATCTTCCTCGCCCGGGATTCCCGTGGCGTCCTGCTGTTCCATGGGCTGCTGGCTCATCCTGGAACTCCTTGGTTAGTGTTGGTTACGGGTGAGAGCATCGAGGATTTCACGCGCCATTTGCGCTCGTCCCTGCGCTCGAAAAATGGCAATGCTGTCCGTGACGGATTCCAGTTCCTCACGCGCTTCACTCAGTTTTGCCTGCATGAGGGTGCATACGGCATATTCACTGGCGGCCCCGGCTTGGCGGATGTCTCGCAGAGACTTCCGGATCAGATCCCGCGTCGTCTGTGGCGTTTCACTCATGGCGCCACCCCCTGTGCGGTTGCTCCTGGAGCGCCTTGATGACCGGTCTGCTGAGGTCCAAGCTGGGCCAGCAGAATGATCATCTGGCGCTGTATTTCTTCCGGCGGCAGCCCCTGCTTCTGCAATTCCTGCGTCAGGGCCTGCACGTTGGCCTGGGCAGTGGCAGCCTGCATTTCCTGCTGGTTCCGCTGGGCTTCTTCCTTGCTGTAGAGGATGCGCTCCACAGGCAGGTCGGTCTGTTCAAAGGCCACTTCGAGCAGACCGCGTTCGTTGATGTGCGGTGAGAAGGCGGGGATCCCGAGCCACTGCATGATGCCGGGGATCTGCTGGGCCCTGACTTCCTTGGCGATGAGCGATTGCGAACCGCTGGCCACCACCTCGAAGTCGCCTTTGCAGTCTTCACGCGGCGACCACTGCATGAGCCAACGGTACATGGCGCGGATGAAGGGGCTGATGACGTTATCGTCGAACAGCTTGATGTGATCCTTGAGCAGGATGTTGCTGGCGCCCATGAGCATGGACAGGCCCGTAGCCGTTTTGCCCGCACCGCTCACGTTGCCGTCACCGGCATTGAAGCGCGGCGTGCTGATCTCGTCGGCACAGTTGGCCCAGAACTGCTGCTGGGTCAGATTCTCGGAAATACAGGACGGCACGTTGACCGCCTGGAAAGCTTGGGGCATGGTCACGCCGACCTTGTCAAAACGCAGCATGCCCCGGGCCATGGCTCCCTGCAGGTCGGCAGCGTCTTCCGCGCACAGGGCCTGCATGTTGAAGGCGAGAAAGGGGCTGGAAGCCATACCGGCATTATCCTGCATGGCGCGCACGGCGGCATTGATACCGGCCTGCGGCGAGCGGAGCAGGGAGGCGATGCCTTCCGGCCAGAAGGTGGAATCATCGCGGGAATACGGGTACCAGTAGTACGGGATATCCACGCCCTCGAGCGGGTTGACCATGGCCTTGATGACGGTGTTGTCACCGATCATCCAGACGTTGGAGCTGTAGACCCTGGCATCATCTCCTTCCGGGACGTCGGCCCCGGCATCACGCAGCTCCTTGCCGCTCAAAAATCCCCAGCGTTCCCAGACCCGGAAGCGCTTTTTGAGAGGGGCCGTCCCGGTACTTTCGCTATCCAGGTTGCGCAGGCTGGCTTCCCATGTCTCCAGGGTGGCGTCCCCGTCCTCGTGCTCGCGCAGATAACGCGCTATGGCCGAGCCGTCGAAACCGGGAAACGTCCTGAGCTCCAGCACGTCCTTGTCCGTCATCAGGTGACACTGCCAGACGTAGCGCAGTTCCGAAGGATCACGGGCATCGGGATCGGGGAAAACATCCCAGATGGGCACGGCCTCATGATAGGGGCGCAGTTCCTCGGCATAGACTTCTTCGGACCAGCACAGCTGCCCCGCCTCGTCTCGCGCACAGACATAGCGTTTGGTCTGGACCTTTTCGACCAGCGGCCCCTTGAGCACGCCCATGCCGTACAGGCAGGCATCGTGCACCACGCTGCGACAGTTCTGTGCCCAGGATGGACGCCGCTGCCCGTTGGCATTACATTCCTTCAGCAGGTCGTCGATGAGGGTCTCCATGCGTTTCGCGCGCTCACTGGCCACGCGCTGGACATTCTCCGGCGTATTGAGCTGGGCCGTGACCTGCTCATAGGCGGCCGCCATCATCTTTTGCATGGCCAGGTTGTCCGGGATGATGTGCCGTGCCTGCAACTGCTGCATCTGGGGCATCAGGATGGCCGCCATGCCGGCATTGACGTCATCAGCCATATCAGCAGCCAGGATGTCTGGAGGCAGCATGGGGTCAGGCGTGGCGTTGATGCTCCAGTTCTTGGTGCGCTGCGGGAAGAGCAGGTCCATAAGACGGGCCACCATGGTATTGATTTTACTGGTGGTCAGCCGGTAGTAGACACGGGAACGCTTGCTCCCCTTCAACGCCGCGGTGATCTCCGGCGCATAAACGCCCTTGTACTGGCGCAGGTCTTCCAGCCAGCGCAGCTCGTACAGGGTACGGGCCTTCTGGGCCTCGCCCAGCTCCTGCCCAAGCGTGACGCCCAGCACGTTGCGGTCAACGGCGGGTCGCGCTGCCGGAGCAGGAGAAGGGGATGTGGTGGAGGGAAGCATGGACATGGCAGCCTCTACTTGTCAGCGGGCAGGCATTCGTCGCCACGGAAGGGACATTGCTCGGCGTGGCGCTTGCGTGTTTCCGGGGGCATCCCTTTCCTGATGTCGTTGATGTCGTCAGGATTCATGAGGTCCACAACGGACAGCCCCAGACGCTTGAGGAACCACAGCTTGACGGTCTCTCCTCCCATGCCCGCGGCGGTCATGGATACGGCGATCTGCACTTCCGGCGTCACACCAGGGACGACCAGGGGCAGCAAAAGCGCACAGCTCACGGCCAGGGCTGTGGTTAGAATCGCGTTGAGTAGAACCGTGACGGCCTTCTGGGCCATGGTTCTCTGTTTATATCCGCGCTTGACCTGTCTGGCTGCCGATGCCACGGCCACAGCGCCGGCAATGAGCACCAGCGGCCAAGTGCCTTTCACGACACCAATGTATTCCGCCGCGTGTTCCGCGCTGTCTTTTCCGAACTGGTTCACAGTCCATTCTCCCCCGTCACATCGTGGATCCATGTTGCCAGGTGTCCGGCATCATCGCTGTCCATCCACAGGCCCATCGTTCCGTTCAGGCTGGCCCGTTGCAGGCTGGGCAGTACCGGCAGTGCCGGTATGTCCCGGGTTGAGCTGGTCGAGCAGCACCCCGGCGCCGTCATCAGCCACACGGCGGCGAAAATCAGCAGCACTGGCCGCATCCAGCTTTTCCAGCAGATGCAGCCCCATCTGCAGCAATGCGAGGAGGATGGATGCCAGGGACTGCACATTACTTTCCTTTGACAGCCTTGACGGCGTCCTGGACTTCCGCGCTCTTGCCATCGGCCACAGCGCCCTTGTTCTGGCCAAAATGGGCGGCCATGGAGTGCACGAGGGCGTAGACGGTGGCATACAGACCGGTGGTCGCACTGGGGACAGGCATCCAGATGGTGGCCACGGCGCAGATGCCGCAGAGCGAGGTCAGCACGGAGACCACGACGGCGACCCAGGTCGCGTCGGGGTTCTGGCTGGCGAATTCGGTCAGGGCCGAAAAAACGAAACTGATGTCCATATGCTGGTCTCCTTACTTTGATTCGAGCAGGAACTTTTCCAGGGCATCGGCCCGGTTGAGCCAGCCCTCCAGGAAAACGGCCTGCGAAGGATCGTCGCGGGCCAGCTCCTCGTAGAAAATGCGGCGCGCCTGGATGACGGCCCTGATCAGGGCGTCCGTGTCACAGGCCAGGGCGGCCCGTGTCTTGGGGCCAAGGATACCGTCCACGTCGAGTGCCACATTGCTGCCGCGTGCGCAGGCGTTGAAGCCGCGCTGGGCCAGCCTGACGGACTGGGCACAGCCGCTGTTGACGGCGGCGTCATACAGGGCGCAGGCAGGCCGGAACGGCATGTCATCCAGACGCAGCCGGTCCCAGAACTCGCGCTTGAACATGGCCCGGGCCATATCAGGCGTCACGGAACGCATGGATGCCTTGTTGACGGGCAGGCGGAAGCCGATGCGCTGCAAAAAGTCGCGGCCCTGCTGGGTCGCGGCGATGCCCTTCACGAACTTGAGCGAGGCCCCGTAGGCCGTCAGGCCGCCATTGTCGGCAGGGTGGTCGGAAAAGCCGCCCTCCCAATGGGCGGTGAAGGCATGAGCGCGGGAAAAACTGTTGTCGTTGTCAGGCATGAAAAAACGCCTCCGGTTTTGCCGGAAGCGTAGCACGGGCTTTTGCCCTGTTGGGAGCTGTAAGGGGGCTGCAGGGGGGCTGCAGGGGGGCTGGAAGGGGGTTGACAGGTTTTTGCCACCCCGTCAATTTACTGCAAGGCAGTGAACGTAAAACAGAACGTGAGATCCCATGCGTGTCCGTACCCATCCCGGCGAGGTCCTGCTGGAAGAGTTCCTGATTCCGCTGCATATCAGCCCGCATGCGCTGGCACTGGCCCTTGGCGTCCCGCCGACGCGCATCGCGGATATCGTCCACCAGCGTCGTGGCATCAGCGCAGATACGGCGGCCCGTCTTGCCCGCTATTTCGGAACCAGCGCCTCCTTCTGGTGCAACTTGCAAAGCGCCTATGACGTCTCCGTGGTGGAATCCTCCCGGCAGGCGGAGCTTTGCCGCATCGTCCCCCATGCTTCGGCGGGAGCAGTGGCGCAGGCATGAGCTCTGCCCAGACGCCAGTCCTGCAGGGCCGCCACTTCCGCGCTGTAGCGCATCCGTGACCCGCTGCCTTCCACGGCAATGGGAGCGCCTGCCGCCGCCCATTGTTTGACCACGCTGTCGCCCACGCCAAAGGCCTCGCAGATCTCGGTCATGGATTTGAGGACCTTGGGGATATACACCACAGCCATCTCAATACCCTCCCAGGCTGTCGGCCGGTCCGCCGGGCGTTCCGTGGCCATATCCGCGCCACTCCGGCATGGGTTGCATGTCGAGGGCTTCCAGCGCCCAGCACAGGGCGCAGACGGCCGGCCATTGGATCATGGCTGCCGTCATGCTGCCCGCGGCAGCGGTCGAGGCCAGTCCCGCCTCGGCAGGAACCGAGCTGGTGCTGCTGAAATGCAGGGTCTTGTCCCCCACGATCCGTGTTTGCACCAGGGAGAGGTAGTAGGGCAGCAGGCCTTCTCCTTTACCGTGCCAGCGCAAGGGCGGCTCGGTACGCAGAGGGGGCTTGCGCTCCTCCCGCCGGCGGTCGTTCTCCACGTCGATCAGCAGGATGCGGTCATCATCCTCGGGGGTGATGATGCGCGGCGTCCCGTGCTGGAACTGGAAGCGTTCCGCGGTGCGCAACAAGGCGGCCGGGTCATCGCTGCGCTGCTCCGCCAGCAAAAAGACGTGCCGCGGCGTTCCTATGCATGTGGGCCGGTGGCGCAGCTCCCCCAGCACCAGGACGCAGCCGGGCAGGGGGTGCCATGGCCAGGCCAGGGCACAGACCGTGCGGCGGTACTGCTGTCCCGTTCGATCCTGCAAATAATGTTCACCGGTGATGTAATCCGTCAGTCGTCGCAGCATGTTAGCTCCAGTCAGCACCGGCCAGCATGCCGCCGGTGGGCATAAGCAGGGTATCGATGGCATCCACCACCGTATCCACCTGGTCGTCATGGGCATGGGTCATGGCCGGCGAAAAGGCGCACAGCTCCGCGATGAGAGCGTCCGCCCATGGCTGGTCATCAGGAATGTATAGCCGCCCCCCGGCCACATAGGGCAGCACGTCATTGGCGCGGCTCACCTTGTCCCGGTTGCGCTGCACCGCGATGACGGGGATGGACGTCTGCGCCCGAAGGGTCTGTATCAGGCCGGTACCGCTGGCTTTGTCCTCGATATGGCATCCAGTGAATCGCAAAGGATTGCTGATACGGTGCGGCTTGTGCCGCTCCCAGAAGGACTTGGCCCGTTCCAGCAGGACCGGTGCCGTCCATTTCCCCCTGTCCAGGTCCAGGATATATACGTCCCTGTCGTCCGTAGCCGCGTAGAGCAGCACGGAATAGTCGTTCTTCTCGCCTTCCTTCATGGCCGTGTCACAGAATATCCCGGCCCGCACCAATCCCTCCGGCCTGCCGCGGAAGCGCTGGATCATGTCCCGCTTGAACATGACACCGCCCAGCGAGGTAGGGCGCTGCTGGTACTGGGCCGCGAACGTGAACGGATCCTTCTCCCGCAGCTCTTGCAGGGAGGCCAGGCTCTCCTTCTCCGGCCAGTAGCTCCGCTCTTTGTCGGTGTCTTCGTCCAGTACGGCCTGGATCTCCAGATGCGTGAAGTCCAGAGCGTAATCTCCGGCCAGGGCGTGTCCCGCGGGGTCGTCTTCGTGGAGCCGCTGCATGATGAGAATGACGGGCGTATGCTCCGTGCTGGCACGACGGCTGCGTATGGTGCCCGTGATCTTGCGGTTGGCCGCCTCGCGTTTGGCATCGCTCCACACGTCGTCGGCTTTGAGCGGATCGTCGATGATGATGGCGCCGGAAAATCCTGGCCGGATGTAGCCGGCACGAAAGCCCGTCACCTGGCCGCCGGTGGACGTGGCATAGACCCCGCCAGCCGTCCTGCCGCCCACGTCGATGTTCCAGCGGCTCTTGGCACGCGTATCCGGTCTGATCCGGCGCGGCCAGAGGCTCTGGAACTCGTCCAGCTCGATGATTTCTTTCACCGTAGCCGAATTGAGGGCGGCCAGCTCCGCCGCTCCTGAGAGGTGCAGAAAGCGGCAGTGTGGCGAACGGGCGAAACACCAGGCCATGAAGTGGATCACGGCCAGTTCGGTCTTGGTCCCCCCGGGCGGCATGGTGATGATCAGGTTGTGGATCTCGCCCCGGTACACGGCCATGAGGGCGTCCACGATCCTGGCATGATGCCAGTTGACCAGGAACGGCTGGGCCATGCGTGCACGGAACATGAGCGCCGTGAAGGTCAGCAGGTCCTGTTCACAGGCCAGGCGCAGGGCCTCTCGCTCCGCTGTGGATGCTTTGGCAAACAGCACGGGCCTACTCCTCGTCCCCATCCAGGGTACCGGCAAGGACGGCCCGCACGACGGTATCAGCGGCCGGTGGAGCAGGGGGCAGAGGAGCCGCGGCAGCCTGTGCCTGGGCATGCTGCTGCACGTTGACCGTGGTATGCTGCCCCTTGTCCACCTGCGGCATTACATTGCGCGCCGCGCGGGACAGCAGCTCCAGCTCCGCGGGGCTCTCCGCCGCCCTGGTCATGGCCGTGCCCTTCATGGCCACGGCCCGGGCAAAGTTCAGGGCGGCCCCTTCCGTCCGCAGGCGTTCCTGCACCACCTCCTGCAAGGTAAGCTGAAAACGCAACGGCAGCTCTTGCATTTGCGTTTCCACGGCCTGCATTTCCTTGGCAGCCGCCACCTTGCGTTCCACAAGGTCTTGCATTTTCCCTTGCGTCCAGCCTTCGGCCCTTGCACGGCGCGAGACACTGGAGGTGGCCACGCCAAAAGCCTTTGCCACTTCTCCCAGGCTCACGCCGTGGACCTCATATTCGGCACGGGCCTGCTCCCATTGTTCCGCAGACAGACGGGCCATCAGAAGACCTCAAGCATGCGCACGGGGATCTCCTCCCGCAGCGGGTCGTCGTCGCAGGGATAGACCCTGTATGTGATATAGGGCTTTTTGCCCCTGACGATGGCATGGCGCGAGATCGCCAGCTCCTGACGGTCATGGTGTGTGAAGATCTGGCAGGCCTGGTCGAGGCCGCTTTTTGCCTTGTCGAGTGTGCCTTGAAGGCTCTTCTGGAGATGGACACGGACTTCAACGAACATACGGGGCTTCCTCAGTTTTTTCATGTTTCCAGGCGCCGAAGCGCTCTATTTCCCAAACGCCGCCTCTGGCCCTGACCGCAAGGAAGCGGAACCAGGGATGCTGTTCCGCGGCCACCTTGATCTTGACCCTGGCGTCGTCTTCCCAGTGGCCTTTGACCTCATGCAGCTCCATGGCTCCATCGGCGCCGATGACGAGGAAGTCCGGCGTGTAGAAGGTCGCGGCAGCTAGGCGCAATTTCACGGGTTCATAGGCCCAGCCCAGGATCGTCCCGGCCCGTTTGAGCGCTTCCAGGTGGGCGGCGTACAGGCGCTCCGTCTTGTTCATGCCCTCGCCCTTGTACGAACGGCCCGGGCCGGGTATGCGTGCTTTCCCGTACATAGCATTCTCCTCCTACCAGTTCTCGGCCGGGGCCGCGTCCTGCCGCTCCCGCGCCGGGATATGCCGCATCCTGCGGGCATCCTGCCGCATATCCACGCCCACGCGCATCTGCGGCCTTGGCGTGCCGGTATCCAGTCCCGCAGGCCACAGGCAGCCGTAGCCGCGCCAGCGGTCATAGGCCACGGGGCCGCCCTTGAAATCCGGCGGCATGATGTCCACCCCGGCCTCGCGCATGGCCTTGAGGTCCGCCGGGACCCGGCTGCCGTCGGCGGGTGTCTGGCAGTACGGGCAGGGCACGACAAAGGTGTGCCACCTCTCCTTTTCCGGCTCCTGGGCCCAGCAGTGGAACACGGCCTGATCCTGGCAATGCGGGCAGTGCTCACGGACGATGCGGCCGGGATTCTGGCTCTTCCATGTCCCCCAGGCGTCCATGAGCGCCTTGCCCACGTTGCGGGGCAACTCGTCCCGGCCGCAAAGCTGGTCGGCCAGGAAAGGCGCGGCCTCGTCGGGAACATCACGCACTTTGTCCCAGATCACGACTTTCACGTCGCCCACAGGGGCCGTCCGTCCGAAGGTCGCGTAGACCTGCCGGACAAGCTCATCGAATTTTTCCAGCCTCATTGCGCCACCCCCCAGGGAAAGTTTTGCCGCGCCCGCCGCTCCGCCGCTTCGCGGGCCTCACGCCGCGAAGCATCCATGCGGGCCAGAAGATCGTCGCCGGTGTCCTGTCGTGGCTGTTGCGGTTCGACATAGGGTTGATCCTCCCAGCCCTTGCCGTGCAGCCACTTGGCCATGCGGGGGACTTTGCCGCGCCTCCAGCGGCTGTCGCTGGCAATCATGGCAGCGATGGCCTCCCGGATGGCATAGCTCGGCGCCAGCGTCCCGTTGCCATGCAGGCGCATCCACTCGCGCCAGGCTTCCTCCTGCCCCTGCTTCACGGGCCAGAGTTCCCAGCAGCTCAGAAATGCTGTCCATTCCGGGTGGCCCTTGCTGGGCGCGTCGGTCTTGGCAGGCGCATCCCTTCCGGCAGAGGAGGGCTTTTCCCCCTCCTCCCCGCATGCTCCCCCCTGTGGGGGGGTAAGGGGGGGGATATCAGGATCAGGAATAGGATCAGGAATAGGAATAGGGGCATTGCGTTCGGCATGGTTGGGCATATGCTGGTTCATGCTGCCCGCATTGCTCGCAGCATGCTGGCAGCATGCGTCAGCATCATGCGCAGCATGCAGGTCGCATACAGCGGCATTGCTTGCGGCATCGTCCGGCTTTTCCTGCCGCATGCCGCGCTTGTTGCGCCAGCGCGTTTCAGCAGCGGCCCGCGCCTGCTCCCGTCTGCTTTCGGCTTTGCTGACGTATGCCTGCCGCTCTTCCCAGCCATGCAGGGCGTATGTGTCTTCACCGGAGCATCCCGGAGAGCATTCCATCCACCCGCCGGACAAGAGCAGCTCCACGAATTTTCCCGGCTCTCCCTGCCAGTCGGCGGCGATCTCGATGTCGTCGGCGTCCATGCCGTGCAGCAAGCCGTCCGTCCGCTCCTGCGCGCAAAAACACCACAGGATCTGCAGGCTGCGCACGGCGTCCAGGCCGCCCTTGCGGATCAGTTTGACGGTCTTTGGATGCCGCCAGAAATTCGTCGATAAACGGATGTCGTCTGCCATATCACTTTCTCCCCCAGCGCCAGCTGGCGTAGCTCTCAAGGCCGTTGAAGAATCGCCGGCGCACCGCCGGCGGACACTCGGATTCCAGCACCCAGGTCTCGATAAAGTCGTTTTCGCTCAGCTCCTGGATCTCTCCCGTCTCGGGCAGGTTGACCTGCCACCGGCGCCGGGGCAGGGGAGAGGCATAAGCAAGCTGGTACGGCCTGGTCACCGTGATGGCGCGCTGGGCAGAATTGGGGAGTGACGTCTGCATGTGGTTCCCTCCTACCGTTGAAATATCTTCTTCCACCACGGAGTCGTGGCGGGCTCCTGCCGCAGGCTGAACAGCGGCTCCGCTTCTGTGATGTCGCTGGCGCTGGCCAGTTCCAGCAGCATGTCCTGGAGATGCTGGCAGTCCAGCACCACGTCCTGGAGCAGGCTGCGCAGCTCGCGGGCCCGGAAGGGTGTGATGCCGCTGCCCTCAGTATTGGCCAGCGTGCGCTGCACATCGCCCAGGCTGGCAGCGGCGCGCGCCGCCGCGGTCAGCACTTCGGCCCGGCTCGTGGCCTGTTCCACCCGCTTCTTGCTGCTAATCTGGGCCTGGAGCCATTGGAGCAGCACGTCATTGTGCATGGCACGGCACAGGGCGGGGATCTTGTCCAGGCCGGGGAAGTAGTCGTCAGAATCCATGGCCAGGTAGCGGCGCACGGCGGCGGGCCTGATACCGGCTGCCGCCGCGATTTCTTCCGCCGTCATGCCGGAAACGTCCTTGGCGTGACGGATGGCCTCTGTGGCCGTCATGGTGGGATAGTCAGGCATGGTAGTGCTTCTCTTTGGCGTTTATGCAGCCGCCCGGGAGCATTGCTCCCGGCGGCTGTCCTCCTGTAAGGTTGGGATCACCACATCCATTATCCAAATCAGGAGGAAATCTTATGGGTCTTATTCCTTCCTCAACGTCGCCTGAACAACAAATTGCTAAGCTTCAGGCTGAATTGCGTGACGCCAACACTCGAATTACCCAGCTTGAGATTCTGACGAGCCAGATCCGTAAGACGCTTGAAGCAAAGGGGATTCATATTCTGCCTCGCAAACCTGCAAGTCGCTGAAGCTGACCTCGACATCCACGTTTTCGATCTTGAGCAGGGCGGAGAGAGCCCTTCGGATTTGTTCCTGAACGTCAAACAGGTCTTCCAGACGTTCGGTCCGGCACCAGGCAAAAGCGTGGACATTCATGTAGCACGCGTACCCTTGGGGGATGTCTCCGCCCTGTTCGTCCTTGTCTCTTTGGTCTTTCATGGGACTGATCCTTTCTTGCGCCCCAAAGGGGGCAATTACCGGAAGATATGAACGGTTACCCCCTGGGGGGCAGTCAGGCAGTCTGGCAGCATGATGCTACGCAGTTTCCGCCGCCCTTTTCCGAAACAGGTTCACGAAGTAGATCTGGCCCCGGCCCGTCACCTTGGGCGTGCGGGTAATGTGGCATTCCCCGCCGGAGCCGATGCGCGTCCCTTCCTTGATCTCCATCCAGCCCGCGTCGATGCAGCGCTGCGTGGGCATGTTCCTGGCGCTGCCGCTCTTGTGCAGATAGCCGTGGGCGCGCAGCCAGTCGAAAAAGCGGTTCTGGCCCATCTCATAGCCCGTGGCCTGCTTGATGAGCTTGGCCATCTCGCCCACGAGGATGGAGGTCTTCGCCACCTCGATGGATTCCGCAAACACCACCTTGGGCCGGTCGGCCGCGGCCTGTGCTTCCAGCGCCTGCCGCTTTTCCCGCTCCGCCTTGAGGTTTGTAGCCAGCCGGATCAGGGTGTCCGGGTTCAGCAGCGCCTCCTCCAGCCTGGCGGGCGTCAGGTAGGCGCCGTGGCGCCGGATGCTGGGCATCACGTCCCCGGCTACCCACATCTGGTAGGGGAGGGCGGCCGCTTTGTCGGAACGGGCAAGGAAGAAGTAGAGCCCCTGCTCGGAGATGATGAGCATCTCCTGCTCGCCACCGGGGGTCATAATCCAATTACGACCCTTCCATTCATCCGGGACATGCCCGAAAAGGTTGTTGAGTTGACGAAGGGAACTTTCCGGGTAGCCCAGCGCCCGAGCCACATCCTTGGCCACGAACCAGGGGTCACCGTTTACATCCACGACGCGCACAGCGCCGAATTCGGCGTTCCTGAAGATCTGCATTTCACTCATACCGCCTCCTTCGCCGGGGCAGGGCTGGAACTCGTGTTCTCCTCCGGCGGCCAGAGGTCGGGACGGAGCTCGGACAGGGGGATGCCCAGCCCTTGAGCGTATTTCACAGCCGATTCTGCCGAAATGAGTCTGCTCCCTTTGCAGTGCTGAAGCACTGTTGATCGGGAGCGAATAGAGCAGCGGTCGGCAATTTCCTGAAATGACAGTCCACTGACCAATCGGAAGTGTTCGATGGCATTTTTCATGGGGATATGTTCACACATGTGGACATTTAGCGCAACATATAATTCTTGCGTTTCTTGCCGTGAACGCAAGCCTAGCCTACGAAATCAAGATGGATAAATGGGAATATACCGCACAAATGGCGTGGCAGGCGATACTCTCCAAGGTTCAAGCCATGAAGAGTGAGGGGAAAACGCTCCAACAAATTGCTGATATCATCGGCGTAAAAAATCGTTCTCTCATAGGCGAATGGCTCAATGGCAACAGAGAAGCTGCCAATGCTCCTTTTTCCAACTTGATGGGATACTTGGAACGCCTTGGCCTCGATTACCAAGATTTTTTTCCTGTCCGGACACCAGAAATCCGCAGGGTCTCAAGCCATGCCCCGACGGAGAAGGTCCAGGGAAAAAATCTGCAGGAGCTTTCCGTCTATGATGTTGCCGGAGCTGGCCCGGCCATCGACGTTGCCGAGCTGACACCGCTCTTCTCTGTCTACGCGCCTCCCAGCTATCTGCGCCAAGCTGATTTTGCCATCCTGGTGGATGGGCACAGCATGGAGCCCTTAATCCCACATCGCTCTGTTGTGGGGGTCAAAAAGGATGCTCCCTTTGTCGCCAATGAACTCTACGCGGCGCGCATCCCCTATGAAGGGATGGTGGTCAAGCGTATCGGCGTTGATCGCCAGAAAAACGAGTTCGTGTTCAAGTCTGAAAACCCCAACAAGGAATCCTATCCAGATTTCCGCTTGGGTATCGCTGAAGCAGAACAAATCATTGTAGGGCGCGTTGTCTGGGTCATGTGGGGGTACTAATTCTTCAAAGTCTTGGCCCCAAGTCTAATACACTGTAATCTGGGAATGAAGAGATAAAATGTCTCAACAAAATAACATAGTAGCTGATTTTAAAGATGCTTTTCGACGTCACAGAGATGATGGCGATATTCTCTTTGGACAAAATCGTTGGGCCAACTCTGATCATTTGTATGGACTTGCAGCAGAATGTGGACTAAAAGCAGTAATGCTTGGATGTGGAATGGCTGTAGATAATAATAATACTCCAACTGATAAAAAACACAAACAACACATTAATAATCTTTGGGATGAATATATACGTTTTATGCAGTCTAATAATGCATATATTTTGAGCGGGGCAAATATATTTAACGATTGGCATGTAAACCAGCGATATTCAATACAAACTGATTTTACAGAATTAATTGTATTAAATCATAAATCTGGGGTTAGTATAATCGAATCTATTGTAAACAAAGCAGAATCAGATGGGGTTATCTAATGACATTCGATCACCTTTTAAATAAAGTAGAGGAAATATTTATTTCCTATAACGGCCTTATTGATTTGAATCAGTATAAAGATAAATTTTTTATAAATAGAGATTTATTTGGAAAAATTTCAATTGTTTGGGATGAAGATCATCTGAACGAAAATTCTCAAATTAAAAATGCTCTTGAAAATATCTGTGCTACCATCGAAGCAACACTTGGAAAACATACTTACCCAAAGCAACGGATTATTCTTGAACGGGAGGCTCCATTTCAGGCAGAAAAAGAAGGAGCTGTTATTTTTAAGTATGGCTCTCAAGTAAGATTTACAGTCATTGATAGAGTTCTTACTGAAAGTTCATGGTACCATCGAGATGAAAATTTCAGTATCTCTGATAAAATAGTCGTATTTTATTCTATTAAAGGTGGCGTTGGAAGATCAACTGCTTTAACCGCTGCGGCATGGAACTTTGCCCAAAAAGGGAAGAGCGTCATGGTCGTAGATATGGATTTAGAATCTCCTGGTATTTCTAGTAGTTTACTGCCTGAAGACCGCTGCCCAACTTATGGACTTCTTGATTGGCTAGTTGAAGATTTAGTTGATAACGGAACTGAGCTAGTAGACTCTATGTTTGGCCTTAGTCCCTTGGCCAAAAACATTCATGGGAATATTTTTGTTATTCCAGCACATGGAAAAGAATACGGGGAATATATTTCAAAAATGGGGCGTGCATGGATGCCTCAATTACGAAATGGCTCTCGTATCCCATGGCCTCATCGTTTACGTCGTGTTTTATTAGAGTTAGATAAAAAACTTCATCCCGATGTAATCCTTATCGATGCACGTTCTGGCTTAGATGAAATATCCTCTGCATGTGTACTAGGGCTTGCGCCAAAGTCAGTATTACTTTTTGCACTTGAAAATATGCAAACCTGGTCTGGGTATTCTATGCTCTTTAAGTACTGGAATACTGTCGAAGTTGCTAAAAAAATTCGTGAGTCCCTACAGATTGTTGCCGCAATGATTCTTGATGGAGAAAATAAAGAAAGTTATATTAAAAAATTGCGTGAAAGTTCTTGGGACTGCTTCGTAGAGCATCTTTATGACTCTATCCCTGCTGAAATTGATTCAGAAAATGATTTTTTTACCTTTGATCTTCTAGCGAACGAGGCCCCTCACAGTCCATGGGAAATAAAATGGCATCAAGGAATTAGTTCATTGAGACAACTTTATACTCTTTCTGAAAGCTTTGATCCAGTAATGATCAAGGCTATATTCCCATTTGTAGACAATTTATATGAAATTTTTTTTGGAGATGAATAATGATCTCTGTACATGAGATTCAAACTGCGCTCGTTCAGGCTACTGAAGATATTCTTACCTCTACCGAGTATGAATCTCCTACGCTAGCGACATTCTATGCCCCTCAATCTCATATCAAGGCTTTGAGGTTATATACTCAGCTAGTAGTTGGAGCACGAGGTGTAGGAAAAACATTTTGGTCTGAAGCACTACAAAATAAAGAGGTCAGAGGGGTACTTGGAAAAAGACTTCCCGAGCTTGAAAATGTATATGTCGTAGTTGGATATTCTACTCAAAATAGCCCTAGCTACCCTTCCCTAGACGTCTTTTCTTCTCTTATCAAAAAATATGAGCCTGAAAGTATCTGGCGAGGTGTTTTATTATATTGTATTATATACAATAATCTTTGTACAACTATTTATGAACAAATTCTTCATATAGAAAGCTGGGATGAACGAATAGCCTGGGTTGCACAACACCCAGAGAAAGTTGATAGAATCTTCTATAATGCTAACCAAGAATTATTGACAAAAGAAAAAAAATTGCTCGTTATTTTCGATGCGCTTGATCGCGTAGCAAAAACTTGGGATGATATTGATCAAATTACAGATGGACTATTACGCACTGCTCTTCAGTTTTCAACATATACAAATATAAAAACAAAAATTTTTCTTAGGGAAGACCACTGTAATCGTCTTTCATTTTCCTTTCCAGACTCATCAAAGCTTTTGAGTTCAAAAATTGCTCTTGAATGGACGCGTGCAGATCTTTATGGACTTTTATGGAAACGTCTTTGCAACGGTAAAAGAAAGTCTGGAGAAATATTGCGAGATATATTTTGCACAGTAATTCCCCATGGACTTGAAGAAAACTCTAGTGTTTGGTTTTTTGACGAGTATCTTCGCTTAAATGACGACATCTTACGCCCTCTCTTTCATAAATTAACAGGACCTTTAATGGGGAAAGACAAACGAAGAGGCGTTCCGTATGTCTGGACCGTAAGTCATCTCGCAGACACCTTACAGCAAACATCTCCTCGATCCTTTCTTGCAGCAATACGTTCAGCATGCGCAGACTCATTACAGCGCTATCCAGATCATACATTCCCAATTCATTATGAAAGTATTAAACGAGGAGTTTTATCTGCTTCCGATATTCGAGTAAATGAAATGGGGGAGGATCATCCTTGGGCAAGGAACTTACTCCAAGCTCTACGGGGGATGAATGTCCCTTGCTTGTTTACGGATGTAGAGTCTAAATGGCGGGCGCTTTATCCTGATGGTCCTATGACGCTTGAGCAATATCCCCAACATATGACAGCTACCCTTTCTCCAAAGAGTTGGACTATCATTAGGGATCAGCTAGCAAAATTAGGTTTTTGTGTAACGCTTAATGATGGTCGATTTAACATTCCTGACTTATATCGAGTAGGTTTTCGCTTGGGGCGCCGTGGCGGGGTTAAGCCATTACCCTAGATACTACAGCTGCGAAGGATCCCGCCCTTACAGGGTGGGATTTTTTATATCCTATTTGTTTCTTATGGTGAACATTTTTTCTTGACTAGGTTCACATATGTGAACATAATAACCTCACGAACACCGGGAAAGGTCGGGAACACGGGCCACGGCCCAGAGTACCACAAGCCTCCCCCGGTGGACGTTCCCCACAAGTACCGAGCTCGGCAAGCCGCAAGCGGTCAGGGCGGAGGGCGGATGCCCGAGGAGGCCCAGATGCAGCGGGAAAGCACGCGACGGCAGGGAAGGGGAGAGGCAGAGACCGGGAGAATGCCCCGGCAACACTCGCGGGCAGACCGCACGGGGCGCAAGTGTGAGCCGTAGAGCCGGACAGCATGACGACGCCGAAAAAGCCGGGACAACTCCCGGAGATGCGAAGGCGGGGAAAGCCGCTGGGCCGATACCGTTTTCTGATTCCAGACTGGCATCCAGCGATGGGTGGCGGAAATGGAACCGGAAATCCTCAAGTTGTACTTCAAGAAAAGGACATAGCCATGTCATTGACCCCTCGCAATCTCGGTAACGGACAGGAGCAGTACGAAACCTTCACGTCCAGGATGCTCAGAAAGCCCTCTACATACGTTCAGTATGACTACCGGCACACGAACGGAAAGCTTTTTTCGTGCGTCGCCAAGACGCTTGATGATGCCCGCGCCAGACGCGACCAGTGGATCAAGAAAAACTATGCCTAGGAATCGCCTCCCCTGACCGGCAGTGACCACAAGACGCGGTGTTTTCCATTTTGGAAATAACCACTTGTCGTTGCCGGGACTGGGGCCGCGATGGTTTGTGCGGAAGCCAGACAAAAAGGCTGCCATCGTGGCCGTGGCCGTCGGCATCGGGCTGGCGGCCAGCTCGGAGCGTAGCGCAGAGGCAGCGCGCCTGCTTTGGGAGCAGGCGGTCGCGGGTTCGATCCCCGCCGCTCCGACCATGATTTTCCCGCCGGGTCATTCTGTACTTTCCCCGGTGGCATCCCAGGCGGTCATCAGGCCAGACCGCCTGGATCTGGGGCCATAGCTCATCAGGGAGAGCGCCGTCCTTGCACGGCGGTGAGGCGGGTTCAAGTCCCGCTGGCTCCACCAAAACGGAGGGATGGCAGAGCGGCTGATTGCGGCGATCTTGAAAATCGCTGGAGGTTTACGCCTTCCGGGGGTTCAAATCCCCCTCCTTCCGCCATATGTTGCTTCATAGAGACCGCGAAGCTCGCGGGCTCACCTGGAGCAGCAGGCCAGCTGGCGCGTCCCTCACTGCGTATGCCGGGGGCGTGTCCTGTCACGCTGCGGGCCGCTTCCATCGGGGAGGCGGCCTTTCTTTTTCCCTCTGCTCCCGCTCCCCGTGGAGAGCCCGGCAAAAGCTGCTGATAGCCGGGACAGCGCGACCGAAAGGCGGCCCGCCGGGCCGTGCCCGTTACGACGAAGGAAGTTACGGGCATCGACAGCAGAGCGCAACGGGGCGGCGCTTCATTCCGTCGTCATTCCCCCGAACGACAGCGGCAAACGCCCGGTGGCCTACCTTCCCGCCGGGCGTCAATTTTTCTCAAGGAGTCCGATATGCCAGACAGCACCACCCGAAAGCAGGCATACTTTTTTGCCTGCCTGGCCGCCATTGCTACCATTGGTGGGGCGGTCGGGAGTTACGAGTACCGCGAATTGAAAGAGGCCTATCACGCCGAACAGGCCCGCTCCAGCGCCCTGGCTGCACGGCTCCAGGAGGCCATGGCCGCACGGGATGAGGAACAGGACGAAGATCAGGGCACTGACAGCGGCGGAGAAATGGCGGTAGCTGCCGTAAAGACGCTCGCCATTCGCAACAACAATCCCCTCAACGTCAAGACCGTAAAGGGGAGACCGTGGTTCGGGCAGATAGCCGTGGACAAGCATGGGCACGCTGTCTTCGATACGCCGGAACACGGCATCCGGGCCGGGGCCAATGTCCTGCTCAATTACTACACGCGCCACGGTCTGGACACGTTGGACGGCATCCTGAGCCGCTTCTGCACCGGCAACAGGGCAGAGTACGCTGCGTTCCTTTCCAAGCGGCTTGGCATCCAGCCGGACAAACAATTTGACGTCCTGGCACGACTGCCGGAATTGCTGCACGCCATGGCCCGCTTTGAAAGCGGCCAGGAGTGGCCCCGTGAACTGTTCACAGGCTACAGCCTCGTGGCCACAGCATATCGCAAGGGGCAACGATGATGTCCCGTCGCCTGTGCTTCGTTTACGTCGGCAAAGCAAAATACCTGAAACAAGCCCTCGCTACGTTTCGTATGCGGGGGCTTTCTGCATCAAGAAGGTGAATTCCATGTGCTACAATAGCTGCACCTGGTTCGAGCCGTGGGTGGAGCGCTGCCGCAAGCCCCGTGGCGAACGCTGCTGGGAAGAGATCCCGGATGAGGAAGAGCGCCTGCACGCGCTCGTGGAAGAAGACAGTGAGGAGGGATAGCGATGGAAGGAATGATCATTAAGGATGAGCAGGCTGCCTACTACGGGCGCCTGGCCCTTTCCAATTCCGGTATGGGAGAGCTGTTGCGCTGTCCCGCTCATCTGAAAGCCATGCTTGACCGTTGCGGTCAGGATGACAAGACGAACGATGCCTTCACTGCTGGCAGTCTGCTGCACTGCATGGTTCTTGAACCATCAGAAGTCAGTAGCCGCTACCGGGTGAAGGTCAATCGCGGCAACACCAAGGCAGGGAAGGAAGAGGCGGAAAAGGCAGCAGAGGATGGCGTCCAGCTCGTTTCCCAGGACATGTGGGAGACCTGCTCAGCCATGGCCGATGCTGCCTTGCGTCACCCTGTCATGCGTTCCGCGCACGCTGCCGGAGATCTTCGAACAGAGCAGTCCGTGTATTGGACAGAGCGTGGCGGGACGGTCCCCTGCAAGGCCCGTGTCGATGCGCTGGTGACGCTCCCCAACTATGGGCTTTGCGCCATCGACCTCAAGACCACACGGGACGCCAGCCTCGCTGCCATCGAAAAGAGCCTCTACACATACGGCTATCACCGGCAGGCTGCCTGGTATCTACGTGGCCTGCGCTCCGCCGGCATGGAAGTCCGCGCGTTCCTCTTCCTGTTCGTCGAAAAAGAGCCTCCGTATCTCACTGTCGCCACCAATATTTCCGAAGGCGCGCAGGAGCTTGCTCTTGATGAGATCAGAAACTGTGTCGACACCTTCGCGGATTGCATGGCTTCCGGCATCTGGCCCGGTTACACGGAATCCCCCGTCATCGAATTAGACCTGCCCGCATGGGCCTACAAGAGGAATCAGTAATGTCCCAGATCCAGACTGCCGTAAAAAAGCCCCAGACCATCGGTCAATTGCTTGAGGCCCAGATGAGTGCCATCGCCATGGTGGTTGCAGGCAGCACTCCCCGCGAACGCATGAAGCGGGCCGAAAAGTTTGCCCGCATCTGCCTGACCGCAGTACGCAATACCCCGCACCTTTCTGAATGTTCCATGCCCAGCCTGGCTGCGGCCATCATGACGTCCGCCCAGCTCGATCTTGAGCCCAATACGCCGCAGGGACTTGCCTACCTCATCCCGTATAAAGGGAAGAAAGGCTACGAAGCTCAGTTCCAGATCGGCTACAAGGGGCTTCTACAGCTGGCGTATCGCTCCGGCATGGTGCAGTCCATCAATGCCGATATCGTGTACAGGGCGGAGATAGAAGCCGGGCTGTTCAGTTACGCCAAGGGGGCATGCCCCAACATCATCCACGAAACTGATCTGCTTGGCGATTATCGCAAGGGCGAGATCGTTGCGGCGTATGCCGCCTGCACGCTCAAGGGCGGCCAGACCATCATGCGCGTCATAGACCGGCAGGACGTGGAGCGCGCCCAAAAGACGAGCGCCAGTTTCAAGGCCGCGAGATCCTGCAACAAGCCAGACATGTCCCCGTGGTATACCAATCCAGAGGCCATGTGGATGAAGACAGCCATCAAACGCCTGGCTGCCTGGATGCCGCAAGTGGAGATTCTCAGTATGGCTGTGGAAGAAGACAGCAAGGCGGATCGCGAGGCCCTCGCCGCCTCCGCAAAAAGCGAGACGGAAGCCATCAATGACGCCTTGGCGGCTACGGCTGTCGTCCCCCTTCCCCAGGCCCAGGAAGAGGATGACAACGATGCCATTGAGACCAGCGCTGCCCCTTCTCCGCAGCCGCAGGAAACTGCACCGGAGCGGAAGCCCCGCATGACGCAGGAAGAGCTGGATGCGTTGCGCCAGCAGGCCCTGAATGCCGTGCTGGAGCGCGGCTACGACAGGGGCAAGGCCGAATGGCTGGCCGGACGTTCCATGGATGCCTGGACGGCAACGGACTGCAAACGCGTCCTGCGTGAAGCGCAAAAGCTGCATCTCCAGGAGCCACCCGCCCCTGACTCCACGCAGGCCGGAAGCGCCGACACAGCGCCGGAACCGGAACAGGCCTTCGTCCCGCCGTACCAGACGTTCACCTGCCCCCACAACGGCGCCCAGGTCACGGAAGACGACTGCTACGACTGCAAGCACCGCACAGGCTGCCCGGCACACGATGACGCCCCGGCAGCGGATGCGTGATTCTCAGCCATCCATCATCCCCAAGCGCCCCGCCGGAGGCCTCGTACCCGGCATCTTTTCAACAAATACAGGCCGCTCTCATCTTGAGGGCGGCCTTTTATCAAGGAGACATGCATGATCCCTCTGAAAATCGAAACCCTGTACGGCGGCGGAGCCGTTGAACGACTCCAGGAAGAGATCCAGCGCGTCATCGCCAACATCTGCGACCCCAACACTCCGGCCAAAAAGGTCCGCAAGATCAAATTGGAGCTCGTAGTCAAGCCCAACGAGCAGCGCAATATGGCTGAAGTCGTCGTCAACACCTCGTCCACCCTCTGCCCGCCGGAACCGCTGGAAACCAGCATCTACATCGGAAACGACCCCCGGACAGGCGAAGTCGCCGCGTCGGAGATCACCAGCGGCGAGAATCCCTACCAGAATCTCCTGCCAGGAGCGCAGGAACACATGCCCGGAAAAATCACCCGTTTCCCTGATGCCAAAACCGCCAGTGCCGGCAACTAGCCGAAGGAGGAAATACTATGCTGGAAGCCCTGTATAACGCCATCCGCAAGGACGCGAAGCCCGTCGTCATCGAAGTCAACGGCAAAAAATATTCCACCAGCGACCTGAAACCCGTCCGTGAACCCAAGCCCGAAGCGATCACGGTGAAGAACCTGTCGTCCCTGGTGGACTTCCTGAGCCGCAATGTGGACGAACTTCCCCTGGACAAGCTCATCTGCCACGTCGAATCCCCTGATACCGTGAGCATCAAGTCCGCCCTTGTGGGCGACCATGAAGACCGCAAGACCTACATCATTGCCAAGCTCGACCAGCTCAAACTTCCGGTGAACGAATGGATCCCGTCCGAAAAATTCTGTATCGCCATGCAGGCCTGCTTCACGGATGACGATCTCAAGCCCACGGATCGCGGCCTTGTCCTGAAATTCGCCGCCAACGTCAAGACCACGCTGGAAAACACGCTGTCCGATGATGGCGTGACCCAGGGCGTCACCGTCCGCAAGAACCTCGTCAGCGTGGAGAATACCACGATGCCCAACCCCGTTACTCTGCGTCCCTTCCGCACTTTTACGGAAGTGGAGCAGCCCGCCAGCAGCTTTGTCTTCCGCGCCCAGGACAAGGACGGGATGAACTTCATGCTGGTGGAATCCGACGGTGGCGCATGGCGCAGCGAGGCCATGGCCAACATCAAGCAGTTCATGCAGGAGGCTGTGTCCGGCCTGAATGTCATCGCCTAGCCGGGAAAGTTACCGGCAAGTGAGCATCACCAACGAAAACAGGCCGTTGCCTTCGCGTCGTGCGGGGCAGCGGCCTGTTTGAGCGTTAGCCCTCAAGGGGAACAATGTTCAGCTTGTACTCCAGCTTGTCCATTTCAGCCTTGTAGAACTTCAGGTGCTCAAAGCCGCCTTGCTTAATCAATGATTCACGTAATGATTCAATATTCCCCTTAAACATACATCCAAAAATTATCCCTGAAATCGACTCTCTTTGTATAGCACATATACCTTGCTTCCCATCTATAGTTTTCAATCCTAGTACTTCAGGGGTGTAAAGATTTTCAACTGATCTGTATTCTTCTTCATACTTCCATAAAGACGATTTCGTAAAAAATACATCGGGTTCTTTTATACTTCCAATTGAAATATGTGGCCTTTGTGATTTATACTTTACTTTTCGAAACAAAATTCTCTCATCATTACTCGCCCTAAATCTAGATGAATCAAAAATAATAGCCACACCTTTATGGTTATCTGCATAATGTGACCACATTAAAATATTGCTGTTATTTTTGCTACAGCAAAACGTTCCATATTTATTCCTCAACTCATAAAGTTGATCATGAAAATGTGTACATAGTTTATCGAACATTTTTTCTTTTGTTTCAAATATATAAGGATCAAATTGTGATATATCAAATTCTATATGATCCCTACAAAAACGATCAATACAATATCGAACAGCATACTCGAGTTCATCTTCATTCTCTTCTCTGCCTAATGCAGGTAAACACTCAAAAGGATCATTAAATTCTTTTGATGGGGTAAATCTAATCGTCGGCCCATTGACGATAAACTTCTCAAAACTCTCAGCAGACATATACTTATACAATTCCATGATTATCTCCGTAAGATAAAACGTCTTCAGCTACGCCGTGTCCGACCTGGGCCGCAATGCGGATACCATGTTCAGCCCGCAGTGCCTGCTGGACAGCCTGTTCCAGAGCCGTACGGAAGCCGAGCAACGCTTCCGCCAGGCATTGGATGACGCCAGCCTGCACTTGCGCCTGAGCCTCAACGTGGCCGTGGCGCTGGGAAGATAGATAGGGAGAAGGGGCCCCGAAAGGGGCCCCAAAGAGGTTAGAGCAGATCAAGCAGCGAGAGCTGCTTACACGGGGGATGATCAAGCTTGCGCCAGAGGGGAAATGCCCGTGCCGTCTGGGCCTTATGACACGGCTGGAACGCGAGTGGCGTACAGAACGCGAAAAGCCCATGAGGTAGTAGCCGGGACGATTGGGGTCTTCAGACCCGATAGTGAGGGGCTGCCTCATTTCTCACCCCCTTGTCGGGGCTACTTGGCAGAGCCCGTCTTGTAGGGGATAAAAAACGCCCGTTTCCCATACGTCCGTGCGTAGATCCGCTTGCCGGTTTTGGGGTGAACGTACGAGGCGACAAAATAGCCGCCAGCCTCAGCCGTACATGTCTTTTCAGAAGACATATAAGCATCCTCCAAGAGGATATGGAGGCAGGGCTTGACTGGGCGGCAAATAAAAACTAGGCTAGAATTTCCTAGGTTCTAGGTAGTTCACGATCCCATATCGTGATCTGCTGCCACAAGGCCACGATCCTGCCCCTCGGTTCAGGCTCGTGGCCTTACCTGTAAATATCACAGCGCATGGTTATTCTCCTGTAAAAGAGGGGAAAAGACGCCGCACTTCGCCGTGTCCGACGAGCGCAGTGAATACCCTGTAATTCTTCGTTTCAAAGCGATACCGACCTGCCACGATGGCAGGAGAAAGCGACAGCTCTGCGGCCAATGCGCAGATGCTCATGGTGCTTATCCGGTGGGCACAGAAGCTCTCCCAACGCTCGCGGGGGATGAAGACGTTCTGTGCGATCATATCCGCCGCCACTTCCTGGTTATCTTCTTGGGCCGAGATTTCAAGGTCATCGAAAACGGGCTCTTCCGAGACGTCCCCGTTATACAGATGGCCGAGTTCGTGCATCAGCGTATGCCAGAAATTGTCCAGACGGTCATACCGCAGTGTCAGACCGATGACGGGCTTTCCATCCAGCAGAAAGACCGCACCATCCAGATAGGTGCTCCGCAGATGCGGCATGGTGACCACGCGGATGCCCTTTTCCCGTAAGGCGTTGACAGCCCGGACAGGGCCGTCAGGATAGACGCTCAGACGGGCGATAGCCGTAAGGTCTTCCCTGGTGATGGTCCCATAGTCGGGAGCATCCATGCCAAGGGCACGCTTGCGCACAGCAGCCAGCCAGACCTGCAAAGCACAGACGTCCGACTTTTCATTCTTGCGGATGGAACGGCGATAACAGGCCTGCTTGGCCTGCTCTGGCGAGAAGCCGGCACTCTCAAAGAATCCGCGGATGGCTTCCTCAAAATTGCGGCTGCGCTTCGTCAGGCGGGGACGTACCAGGCCGAGCTTGGCCATCTCAGCTACAGGGTAACGGCTGAAGTCGATACCCTGGTCCTCTGCGGCCTTGGGATCCCCAAGTAGAAGATCAGAAGGGATTCCAAGGTTATCCCGCAACGTCCGCAGGTCAGACATCGAGAGGTTGCGCTTGCCGGACAGGATTTCGCTTGCCCGGCTACGGCTGCCAAGCACCTTGGCAAAATAGGTTTCCGTCAGCTCCCATCGCTTGAGGAAAAACTTGATGGCGGTTGCCGGAGTAGGGAAAGTGCCGCGCAACTTCATCGACAAAAGCAGCAGCATATCGACAGCCAAGTCTTCCTGTTGGGAGGAAGACTCCAGCTTTTCGACCTGCTGCTTCAGGTCGTCTATTTCATGAGAATCGAACAGCTTTTCCATATCGGCCTCTTTCTTCTACCCACCATAGTCCTCATTCCCAAAAGATGTCAAGGGCTGACGTCCCACAACTAGGATAGACAAATTGTTTTTAATTTGTGAACAATGTAAAAATAAATTATTACAATATGTTATTTATAAAAAATTTACAAATTTCCAATTTTTCAAAATAAATCGGAATTTAAAAAGGCCGCCCTAAAGGCGGCCTTTTTTATCCTGTTTCTGACAGGAGCGTATGGAGAAACAGTATGAAGAAGCATAAAAAAATCGCCGTCTATGGCAGCAAATGTCCCTACTGCGGCACGGTCTACAAGCACGAGGGCATGGCACGGCGCTGCCTGCGCAGACCTCTCTGCCGTATCTACAACAACGTCACCGGCGACAGGCGGAAGATCGCGGACATCCAGTTTAAAGCCGCTGCCTGCGTCCAGTTCTTCGCCGCGCCGCTCCTCAAGTGCGGCAGAGATGACAGCGACTACCGGGAGATCAAGCAACATGCCCAACACTGCCTTGATCTCATCGACATCCTGTACACGCGGGTTATCACGTTGCACTGCGGCATGGCGGTCTTTGATGCTTCAACCACCAAAGCGGCCCGGCTGCTGGAATCCATCTGGCCGCCGGTCAAAACCGACATGACCCACCTGCTGGCCGTCATGTCCACCCTGTTCTACGACGTCCGCCGCGCCCTGGACGAAGCCTGGCAGCATTACCCGGCGTGGGCTACCGACGACGTGTGGGCTGAGATCGAGGAGGAGACGGACGCCCTCTTTGATCTTTTCAACCCGGAGGGGACAGAGGACTACCCGCATATCGACAAGGTGATGCCCGCCTATGACATCCTGCGAGAGTTCATCCTTCCCGAGCGCAAGACGGACATGCGCCTCTACCTGGCAGGGGAACGCTTCTGGATCGCCGCACCAACCAAGGCCGAAGCACGGGAAATCCTGCGCACGGAGACGGGCCTCGTCGGCCTCGCCATGAAAGGCATCGACCTGGGCGAAAAGCTGGAAGACGGGCGCACAGCAGGGGAGCTTCTGGCCACGGCCAATGGCATGCCAAAGATCGTGGCGCGGGCCGCGTAAAACAGGCCCCCTAAAAACTTCCTTTGCTGTCACAATTCCGCGGATCTGAAAATCTGGAAAAGCCGCGCAGAAATTCACCTTTTCCCGTGGCCGGTACACGATACAAGGAGCTGACTGCCATGAGCAGGACAGACGCCCAGGAGCGACTGGCAGAGATCCAGAAGCTTTTGCAGGAACGACAGGCAGTCGTAAAAAAAGTAGACATCATCGACAGGCAAATACAGGAACTTGCGGGGCTATGCCCCGACAAAAAGAGAAAGGCCGCCCCCCTGAGCGCACAAGATTTTGTCCGGGGGTGCGGCCTTTCATAATCGGTGGACGTATGAGCATCTCGCAGCGACGTGACGGCAGATGGATGGTGAAGTACAAGCCCCACGGAGAAAGGGCATGGAGACAAAAAACCTTCGTGGACGAGCAGACAGCACGGGCTTGGGAAGCTGAATTCCTGGCGGAATCTACAGCCGAAGAAGAGCGCCTGACACTGGGCGAGGTGGTCATGCTCTATTACCGGAGCCACCCGGAAAGTCATCCCCGGACCAAGCGTAATGTCGTCTACTTCCTGGCGGGGCACGACGCTGATGGAAAGCATGTTCCCGGAGTAGGGGAGTTCCTGCGGGACAAGTTCGCCGATGCCCTGACACGACAGGATCTGGAGCGGATGCGGGAAGGCTTCCGCTCCAGAGGGACAGGAAACAACACCATCAACAAGTATCAGGCCTACCTGCACGCCATACTGGCCTGGGCCGTCGATCAGGAGCTCATCAGCCGCAATCCCTGGCGGGACTACAAACGTTTGCGTGTGCAGCGTCACCTATGCATGACGACGCTTGAAGATTTTCGGCGGGTCTATGCCTTTCTTCCCGCCCACCTGCAATGGGCCTTCAAGACAGCTTTTGCACTGGCCTTGCGACCGGGTCAGGTCGAGCTCTTTTCCCTCACCTGGGATGCCTTTGATTGGCGCCGGAGCTTCGTCCATGTGCGTCAGGGCAAAACAGGGCTCATCAAGACCGTCATTCCGCCAGCCATGTATATGGAGGAAGCTGCCCAGCGTTACGCGGTGGACAGAGGCGCCGGGATCCATCTGGTCTGCCATCGTCATGGCCGACGGATCATATCATATAAGGATGCGTGGGCTTCTGCCTGCAAGAAAGCAGGTGTGAAAATGCGGCCCTACGATGTGCGGCACCTATCGGCCAGTGAGATGCTGGCCCGGGGAGCGGACCTTGCCTCGGTGGCTGCCCAGATGGGCCACTCTTCGGTCACGACAACGGGCAACACCTATGCCCATGTGACGGCAGGAGGGCAGGCAAGGGCGGCTGCTCTGATGCCTGTATTGGATGCCGAGAAGGTTCTTTTCTAAGAGGCTTGCACCATGTTTTTTGGTGCAACTTTTTTGTAAGTAGCTGATAATAAAAGACTACAAAGCGGACTCAAAATCCGTCGGTGGCAACACCTTGCGAGTTCGAGTCTCGCTCCCGGTACCATAAAAAAATCAAGGGTTTACGGATAGTCCGTAAACCCTTTTTTCGTATTTTCCGTATACCTCTGCATACCGCCGTAGACCGGGAATAAGTTAAAATAAGTTTGACTAGGGGAGCGATAATATTGGCAGCGGGGACCAAGGCCGTCACCTGAGCGTAAGGCCGCGAAGGTCAAGGAATTTCGGGCGCAGAGGCTCAAAAAGGAAAACGCGCGAACGTGCATCATTTTTGCACACGTTCGCGCGTTTTTTGCGCTTTTATTGGCAGCTGGCGAATTGCTTTCTATCAGTATTCCCGGCCGCTCCAGAGGACTTGTCCGATGACGCGGAAGGCATCGCGCTGCTGATCGCGGATATCAATAAGTTTGCGGCGCTATTGGCAGCAATTTGCGCGCGTATCCGGCAGTACAGCTGGTCCTGGTGGTCAGGGCCCAGGGCGGTGGGCTATTCACAGAGGGCGGTTCTGGTCACTGCCTGTTTGTGCGGCAGCGTTCGGCGACAAGGGGAGCCGAAGAAGGCGGCTGGCGTCCCGGGCCGCAGGATGTCCCGCTTTGGGGGAGATTGTTTATTTGCCGTATCCCCTTGCGAACTTTCTGTTTCAGTGCTACGGTTTCATAAAACATTTTTTGTGGAGTGCTTTGTTTCAGGAACGCTTCACAGAAAAAACGTGCCGGACCCCGCAGCCGCCAGGCATGCTCGGCTTTCGGCATATACCTGTTTCATCCTGACCCAGGAGAGGAAGCCTATGAGCTACACACGAAGGGGATTCCTGAAACTGGCAGGCGTGAGTGCCCTCTGCCTCTCGCTCAGCCAGTTCGGTTTCAACCTCGGCGAGGCCCAGGCCTATGCCGGGAGTCTCAAGATAGAGGGCGCAAAGGAAGTCATCACGATCTGTCCGTTCTGCGCCGTCTGCTGTCAGGTCATCGCTTATGTGCGCGACGGCAAGCTCGTCAGCACAGAGGGGGATCCCGATTTCCCCGTCAACGAAGGTTCCCTGTGCGCCAAGGGTGCCGCCCTGTTCTCCATGTACACGAATCCGCATCGCCTCACCAAGCCCTTGTACCGGGCGCCCTACAGTGAAAAGTGGGAAGAAAAGGACTGGGGATGGATGCTGGAAAAGATCGCCCGTCGCGTGAAGGATACGCGTGACAAGGATCTGATCCTCAAAAACAGCAAGGGCCAGACGGTCAACCGTCTGGAAAGCATTTTCATGATGGGCACCTCGCACGCCTCCAACGAGGAATGCGCCGTTATCCATCAAGCCATGCGCGGCCTGGGTGTTGTCCAATTGGACCACCAGGCACGGGTCTGACACAGCCCCACTGTTGCGGCTCTGGCAGAGTCGTTCGGACGCGGTGCTATGACCAACCACTGGATCGACATCAAGAATGCCGACGTGGTTCTTATTATCGGCAGCAATGCCGCTGAACATCATCCTGTTTCGTTCAAATGGATCATGCGGGCCAAGGACAACGGCGCGGCGCTTATCCACGTCGACCCCAAGTTCTCCCGCACGTCCGCCCGTTGCGATTATCATGTGCCGCTGCGCTCCGGTACGGATATCGCGTTCCTGGGCGGTATGGTCAATTACATCCTGGAATCGAACAGCTATTTCCACGATTACGTTATCAATTATACCAACGCCTCGTTCATCGTCGGCAAGGGCTATGACTTCAAGGACGGCCTTTTCAGCGGCTATGACGCCAAGGCGCGCAAGTATGACCAGAGCAAGTGGGGCTTCGAAAAGGGCCCGGACGGCGCCCCGCTGCGTGACGCCACGCTGAAGCACGAGCGCTGCGTCTTCAACCTGATGAAGAAGCATTACTCGCGGTACACCCTGAAGAACGTCTCCGACATCACGGGTGTTTCCGAAGAAAACCTGCTCAAGGTCTACAAGCAGTTCAGTGCCACGGGCAAGCCCGACAAGGCCGGCACCATCCTGTACGCACTGGGCTGGACCCAGCATACCGTGGGCGTGCAGAACATCCGCTGCTCCACGCTGGTGCAGCTGCTGCTGGGCAATATCGGTGTGGCCGGTGGCGGCATCAACGCCCTGCGTGGCGAGCCCAATGTGCAGGGCTCCACGGACCATGCCCTGCTGTACCATGTGCTGCCCGGGTATATCGGCCTGCCGCTGGCGCCCTGGCAGACCCTGGCCCAGTTCAACAAGGCCAATACCCCGGTCACCAAGATCCCCAACAGTGCCAACTGGTGGGGCAACCGGCCCAAGTACTTCGCCAGCCTGCTCAAGGGCTGGTTCGGTGAAGAGGCAAAGCCGGAAAACGACTTCTGCTACGGCCTGCTGCCCAAGGGCGAGCCTGGAGCGGACTATTCGTACATGTATGTCATGGACAAGATGTACCACGGCAAGATCAAGGGTGGTTTTGTCTTCGGCGTCAACCCCATGAACAGTTTCCCCAACACCAACAAGATGCGCAAGGCCCTGGACAATCTGGACTGGATGGTCTGCGCCGAGCTGCACAATTCCGAAACCACGGACAACTGGCACCGTCCCGGCGTCGACCCCAAGAAGATGAAGACCGAAGTCTTCCTGCTGCCGTCGGCCCATCGCGTGGAAAAGGCCGGTACCATCAGCAACAGCGGCCGCTGGCTGCTGTGGTTTGACAAGGCCGTGGAACCGGCGGGCGAGGCCCGCAACTTCGCTGACATGTTCGTGCCGCTGATCAACAAGCTGCGTGAAATGTACAAGGCCGAAGGCGGCAAGCTGCCCGAAGCCCTGCTGAAGATGAACTGGCCCGAAAAGTACGATCCCGAGGAATGGACCCGCCGCATCAACGGCTTCTTCTGGGCCGATACCAAGATCGGCAACCGTCTGTACAAAAAGGGCGACCTGGTCCCGGCCTTCGGCAATTTGCAGGCCGACGGCACCACCTCGTCCCTCAACTGGCTGTACACCGGCAGCTATACGGAGGAAGAAGGCAACAAGTCCAAGCGGCGCGACCCGACCCAGACGCCCATGCAGGCCGCCATCGGCCTGTATCCCAACTGGTCGTGGTGCTGGCCGGTCAACCGGCGCATCCTGTACAACCGTGCCTCCGTGGACCTCAACGGCAAGCCCTACAATCCCAAGAAGGCCGTCATCGAATGGGACGGCAAGAAATGGGTGGGCGACGTGCCGGACGGTCCCTGGGCACCGCAGGCCGATACCAAGAACGGCAAGCTGGCCTATATCATGACAACAGACGGCTATGCCCAGTTGTACGGCCCCGGCCGTCTGGACGGCCCGTTCCCCGAGCATTACGAACCGGCGGAAACGCCCGTGGCGCAGCATCCCTTCTCCAAGCAGCTGAGCAGCCCGGTCTACAAGTTCCATACCAGTGATATGGACAAACTGGCCAAGGCGGCCGATCCCAAGTATCCCATCGTGCTGACGACCTACAGCATGACGGAACACTGGTGTGGCGGCGGTGAGACCCGCAATGTGCCCAACCTGCTTGAAGCCGAGCCCCAGCTCTATGTGGAAATGAGCCCCGAGCTGGCCAAGGAAAAGGGCATCGCCAACGGTGACGGCGTGATCGTGGAAAGCGCCCGCGGCAAGGTGGAAGCCATTGCCATGGTGACGGTCCGCATCCGTCCGTTCAAGGTCATGGGCAAGACTGTCCATCTGATCGGTATGCCCTTTGCTTATGGCTGGACGACGCCGAAATGCGGCGACTCCACCAACCGTCTGACCATTGTGGCCTGTGACCCCAACACGACCATCCCCGAAGCGAAGGCCTGTTGTGTGAACATCCGCAAGGCGGACAAGTTGACGGAAATTGCTTAACCAGCACCGGGCGTGCCCTTCGGGGCACGCCCCCCAAGGAGCAAAGATATGCCGAAAGCATTTTTAGTAGATACCACACGCTGCACGGCATGCCGCGGCTGTCAGCTTGCCTGCAAGGAATGGCACGATCTGCCCGCCAACGAGACCAAGCAGCGGGGGAGCCATCAGAATCCGCCGGATCTGAACCCCAACAACTACAAGATCGTTCGTTTCCATGAGCATCTGGACAAGCAGGGCAATGTGGTCTGGAACTTCTTCCCGGACCAGTGCCGTCACTGTGTCACGCCCATCTGCGTGGATGTGGCCGACATGGCCGTGCCCGGCGCCATGATCAAGGATCCCAAGACCGGCGCCGTGCTGGTGACCGACAAGATCCGGAAGCTCAGTGAACAGGACATGGCAGACGTCATCCATGCCTGTCCGTACAATATCCCCAGGTATGACAAGGTCAAAAAGACCCTTGCCAAGTGCGACATGTGTTCCGACCGCATCGCAGCCGGGATGTTGCCTGCCTGTGTCAAGACCTGCCCCACCGGGGCCATGGTCTTTGGCGAGCGGGACGAGATCCTGGCCCTTGCCAAAAAACGGCTAGAGGTCGTCAAAAAGACCCATCCCAAGGCATTCCTGGCAGATCCTGACGAAGTCAGCGTGATCTACCTGCTTGCGGAGGAAGCCGAGTTTTATTACGAATACGCGACCTTCGGCTAACTGTCGTCGCCTTCTCCCTGTTCCCACCCTCTCTCCGAAGCCCGCGGGCTTCGATAGCCGGAGTATCCATGGCCGTATCCTGCCAAAGCGTGGAAGAAACCGTCAGCGGTATCCTTGCCCGCCGTCCTGTCCTGTCCCCTGTCCTGCAAGCCTTTGCCCCGCTGCTGGCTGCCCGGGCCGCGTTGCCCGCACAGCTCAAGCCCCTGCTGGAAGCCGCCGGCGTCCGTCTGCCTGCGATGCAGCGTGAACGGGCCGCCCAGGGCTATCCGCTGCTGGCGGAGGTGCCGCTTGCCGGAATCGGGACAGCCCTCAGGGCTGCGGCCGAGGCCATGATCCCGCTGCTTGCGGCCCAGGAGATCATCAGGCCGCACGAAGCGAAGCTGCGGGCCTTCTTCGTGGACGCCGCGCAGGGCCCGGAGGCCCCGGTGGCTCTGGCTGAGGCCGTGCTCAATGAGACGGCCGAGAGTGTGGAAAAGACCGCGGCGCATCTGGATGTTCCCGTACAGGTGCTGCTGTTTGCGTTCAGCTTCATGCTGGGGCCCGTCCTGCGGGCTCTGGTGGAGCTGTCGCCGCATGGGGACGGAAAGGAGGCTCCCTGGAACGTGGAAGGTACCTGGCGGCAGGGATATTGCCCCGTCTGCGGATCCGGGCCTTCCATAGCGTATCTGGACCGGCCTGTTTTTGATGAAAAAAACGCGTTCCTGGCGGGTGGTGGCGGCAAGAAGCACCTCCACTGCTCGCTGTGCGGTACGGACTGGACCTTCCGCCGCGGGGCCTGCCCCTTCTGCGGTGAAGAAGGGGCAGGCGTCATGGAGATCCTGAAAGAAGCAGGGAATGCCCTGGGCGAACGCCTTGACTGGTGCACCCGCTGCAAGACCTACTGCCCGACGGTGGATCTGCGCGAGCGCGACACCGCTCCCGATCTGGACGCTCTGGCACTGGGGATGCTCCATATGGACATGGTCGCGGCCCAAAAGGGTCTGCAGCCGCTCCATCCCGCCTTCTGGAACACGTTTTAGAGCTGCCGTGGCTGCCTTGCGGCCAGCGGTCAATACGAGGTAACGCATGAAACGAGCGCTCATTGCGATATGTATGCTGTCGTTGATCGGCGGTGCGGCCACCTGGGCCGTGGCCGGCGACGTCAAGGCTCCGGACAAGCCCATCGAGCTCAAGAGCTCGGAACACAAAAAAATGTGGGTGAAGTTCAATCACGCCAGCCATGAAAGCGTGGAGTGTGACGTCTGTCACCACGCGGCGCCCTCTGACGCCAAGGATGCCTATGTGTCCTGCGGGGCAAGCGAAGAATGCCACTCCCTGAAGGGGACGCGGGAGCGTGATCCCCAGAGCCTGTTCTGGGCGTATCATACCAAGAGTTCCGAACGTTCCTGCTATGGCTGCCATACGACCATGCTGGGACCCGGCTGCCGTCCGTGCCATATGCCTCCCCAGGGTGGCGGAGCCGAAGGAAAGTAAGTCACTGTCTGTTTTCTGCCCCGCAGGAAGTGATTCTGCGGGGCAGTTTTTTCTGGAGCCCGGACAGCCCCGGAGACTGGGGCTGTGGGCTGCGCCCTTTCCGCCAGATTCCCCGATCCTTGCGGTTTACAGAGCTGCAGCGAGCGGGTATCGTCTAAAATGGGCCTGCCGGCACGACAGGCTGCCTGCCAGGCGGTCTCTGTGCCGGATGGCTTTTGGGTTTCGGCCCTCCCGGAAGGCCGGAGAGGGGCCCGCGGATGTTCGGGCGATGTGCGGGAGAGCCGCAGGATTTTCAATGGAGACATGCATGCGGATCGGAAAATGGGATCACGACGCCTTTGTGGCCGTGGTAAAGGATTTTCATGGCCATGTGGCCCCTGGGGTCATCATCGGCGGATATATGGTGGAAATGGCACGGCGTACCCTGCCGGAAGGCATCCTGTACGACGCCGTTTCGGAAACGGTCCAGTGTCTCCCGGATGCCATCCAGCTGCTGACCCCCTGCACGGTGGGCAACGGCTGGCTGAAAGTCTATCATTTTGGTATCTATGCGCTTTCTCTGTATGACAAGTATACGGGAGAGGGGACGCGCGTCCGCCTTAATGTGGACGCGCTGGATGCCTACCCGCATGTGCGGGCCTGGTTCCTCAAGGAAAAGCCCAAGCGTGAGCAGGAGCCGGAATTGCTGCGAGAGGAGATCCGTGCTGCGGGCATGGACCTGCTCCAGGCCGCGCCCATCCGCATCCATCCTGATTTTTTGGTGAAGAAGGGAAAAGGCGTGGTGCGCCGCTGCCCCCGCTGCGGGGAATGGTATCCGGCAGTGCTGGGGGATCTGTGTCGTCCCTGCCAGGGGGATGGCCCCTACCTTGCCGGAAAGGAATAGCCCTTATCGTCCCGGGCCCACGGAAACCATGCTGCCGTGGGCCTTTTCGTTTCAGGAGAGATCGTGATGGAACTGGAAGCCCGCAAGGCCGTGCTGTATTCTATCTTCGATGCCGGGGTGCGGGCCGTGGCTCCCGATGCGGCCCTGATGCGCCATGTCTGCCTGGAAGACGGGCAACTGCTGGTGGACGGGCAAAGCTGGAAACTGCCGCGCCGGGGGCGTTTGCTGGTGCTGGGAGCCGGCAAGGGGGTCGCGCCCATGGGCGCTGCCGTGGAAGAGCTGCTGGGGGACCGTATCGATACCGGGATGCTGGTGGTCAAGTACGGTCACGGTCTGCCCTTGCAGCAGATCGCCCAGGTGGAGGCCGCCCATCCTGTCCCGGATGCCGCAGGTGCGGCGGCCACACGGGCCTTGCTGGAACTGGCCGCCGGGGCGGCGGCAGATGATCTTGTCCTTTGCCTGCTCACAGGCGGGGCCAGTGCCCTGACACCGGCCCCGGTGAGCGGGGTCACTCTGGAAGACATGCAGCAGGTGACGGAGCTGCTGCTGCGCAGCGGCGCGACCATTACGGAACTCAATGCCGTCAGGAAGCATCTGTCCCGTTTCAGCGGGGGGCAGCTGGCCAGGACAGCAGCCCCTGCCGGGGTGGTGAGTGTGATCGTTTCCGATGTGGTCGGGGACGCCCTGGATGTCATCGCCTCAGGCCCCACAGCGCCGGATGTTTCGACGTTCGCAGACTGCATGGACATCCTCGCCCGCTACGGGCTGGGATCGGCCATGCCGCCCGCTGTCCTGCACCATCTCCGGCAGGGCCAGCTGCATCAGGAGGCGGAGACGCCCAAACCGGGAGATGCCCTGTTCCGGCATGTGCAGAACACGCTGGTCGCCACCAACCGGCAGGCCCTTGACGCAGCGGCGGAGCAGGCCAGATCGCACGGCTTTCGTCCTGTCATCCTGACGGACAGGATGGTGGGAGAAGCCCGGGAGCAGGCGGCCCTGCTGGTGACACAGGCCCGGCAGATGGCGGCGGAGCTGGCCGCGGACGCACAGCCTGTCTGCCTGCTGGCCGGAGGCGAGACAACCGTGACGCTTCGCGGCCGGGGCAGGGGGGGACGCAATCAGGAAATGGCGCTGGCGGCCAGCCTGGCCCTGCAGGACTGCCCGCATATCTGCGCCCTGTTCGCCGGTACGGATGGTACGGATGGGCCCACGGATGCCGCCGGAGGCTGTGCCTGGGCCGGCAACCTGGCCGTTGCGGGGCTGGAGCAGGCGCGCCGTGCTCTGGAAGAAAACGACAGCTACGCGATCCTGCATCACTGCGGCGCCCTGCTGCGTACCGGCCCCACACGGACCAATGTCATGGATCTGGCCATTTTGCTGGTTTGGCCGGAAAATATACACTAAAAGTTTTTTCTTTGATGCCATAACTTGACAACAGCCGCTTTAAATAGTAATTTTTATTAAATACTGGAGTTCGCTTATGGCCCAACCACAAACCAGAATGACTAGGCAACGTGCTGTCATCCTTGAAGAACTGAGAAAAGTCAAAACCCACCCCACAGCGGATGAGCTGTACAGCATCGTCCGCGAACGTCTGCCCCGCATCAGCCTTGGCACGGTATACCGCAACCTTGACTTCCTGGCGGATACCGGTGAGATACGCCGGCTTGAAGCTGCCGGGACGACCAAACGATTCGATGGTGATATCTCCTGGCATCAGCATGTGCGCTGCATCCACTGCGGACGCATAGGCGATGTCATGCAACCCCTGCCGGTACCCTCTGTGGCAGGCATGCAGGTGGAAGGCTTTTATTCCGTTGTCGATTCCCGTGTGGAATTTGACGGGATTTGTGATGCCTGCGCTGCCAAGGGCTTGAAGTAAGCACACGTTTTCTTCGGGACGGATCTTTTTCCGTCCCGATCTTTTCAAAGGAGATCCTTATGGCTGAAGCTCGGGACATGTGGCGTTGCCAGATGGTGAATTGCGGTTATGTCTACGACCCGGATCGTGGCGACAAACGCCACAAGATCCCTGCCGGTACCAAATTCGAGGACCTGCCCGATGACTGGCGCTGCCCGGTCTGTGGCGCGGCAAAAAAAAGCTTCCGTCGCCTTTCGGAAGAAAATTAAGACGGCAGACAAGGACGCCCCAGGGCGTCCTTTTTTGTGATGGCGCTGTCCCCGGACTCACGGGCAGCAGCAAGGAGCCGTTTTTACGCAACGCCCGCCGGTGGCGGGAAGGCTGTACGGACGTTCAGAAGCGCATGGAGAGCGGTGACACGGACGGGCCTCACCTGCCCGGATACTTCCCGTGCCGTGGCTGAGGCCCCGGCTTCCCTCCCGGCAGCCTGGCTCCTGCCCGGGCAGGAGCACAAAGAGATGCTTGCGTAGCCTGACTGTTTTGGTATCTTCAAAAAATACCTTGTTTCAGCAACAGACTGGTGCGCATGAAGTATCTACCCTCCCAGATCATGACCTTTCTGCATGAGCGTGGTGCAAAGCACAATATAATCGTGCTGCGGCGCTTTTTCATCACCCTGTGCGTCATGATCGCCGCCTACAGCGTTATTTTCCACTGGCTCATGGAGTATGAAGGGAAGGAGCATTCCTGGATCACCGGGGTCTACTGGACGCTGACGGTCATGTCCACGCTCGGTTTCGGCGATATCACGTTTTCCTCGGACCCGGGGCGTATCTTTTCCATCATCGTGCTGATGTCGGGCGTGATCTTTTTCCTGATCATGATGCCTTTCACCTTTATCCAGCATTTTTACATGCCGTGGCTGGAAAGCCAGAAAAAGGACATGGTGCCGCGCCGCCTGCCTGCCGGGATCAGGGGGCATGTGCTGATCGTTGGGAGCGGGCCCATCACCCTCAATCTGGCGGACGATCTGGCACGCCACGGCATCCGGCGCGTGCTGCTGTGCAATGATCCCCAGACGGGCCTCGATCTGCTTGACCAGGGCTACGAAGTGGCTGCCGGTGACCATGACGACGTGAAGACCTACCAGAAACTGCACGCCGATACGGCCGCCATGCTGGTGGTCATGGATACGGACATCCGCAGCACCAACATCGTTTTCTCGGCCCGTGAAGCCGCGCCGCAGGTCATCATCGCTGCCGGGGTGGAAAATCCCGACGCCACGGACATCCTGCGCCTGGCAGGGTGCAACAGGGTGTTCCAGTTCCACAATGTGCTGGGCGAGGCCATGGCCCGGCGGGTGGTCCGCTCGTCCCAGCGGGCCAGCATCATGGGACGCTTCGGCCGTCTGGTGGTGGCGGAAGCTCCGGTGATGCACAGCAGCCTGGCCGGCAAGACCCTGCTGGAGTGCAGCCTGCGCGAACGGACGGGCATCAACGTGGTCGGCGTCTGGGATCGCGGTGCGTTCCAGCTGCCCGGGCCGCACACGATGCTCACGGAAAGCAGCGTCCTGGTGGTGGCCGGTACGGAAAAACAGGTGCGGATGTTCGACCGCCTGATCAGTGAGCCGGAAAAGACAGGGATGGAGAACGTGCCCGTGGTCATCCTTGGCGGCGGCAGGGTGGGCCTTGCCGTGGCACGGAACCTGGCACGCCGCAAGATCCCGGCGGTGATCGTGGACCGGCAGCCGCACATCAATTCCGGCGCCATCCCCCATGTGCACGGGGACGCCGCGGATCTTGCCGTTCTGGAAAAGGCCGGCATCCGCAAGACGCGCACCATCATCATCACCACCCATGACGATGACGCCAACATCTATCTGACCATCTACAGCCGCCGTCTGCGGCCGGATGCCCAGATCCTCTGCCGTGCCTCGCTGGACCGAAACGTCAACGGCCTGCACAGTGCCGGTGCGGACCAGGTGCTTTCCCTGGCCTCCCTGGTGAGCAACAGCATCATCAATCTGCTGGCCCCGGACAAGATGATGATGCTGAACGAACGTCTGCTCGTTTTCCGCTATACCATCCGGGGACAGCTGCAGGGCAAGAGCCTGATGGAATGCGGCATCCGCAACAAGACCAAATGCAGTGTGCTGGCCGTGCGCGACCATACCGGCACCATGCACGTCAACCCCGATCCGGGCTATATGTTTGCCCTGGGGGACGCCCTTTATCTTATCGGCGACTCGGAGGCCGAAGAGCGCTTCCGGGAACGGTACGGCATCGACAGTGATCTTGCCTGTGCCGATGCCGATCTGAGCTGAGGCGCCGCAGCGGCTCAGGCATTGGCCAGCCGCAGGATGCAGCTTTCCGCCATCACAAGGGGAGGGAGATCCGTCTGCCTTCCCTTTTGGGGCGGTCTGCCCACGGGGAAAGGTCTGGCGGCCGCCAGTTTGCTTTCGAGTCCCGGCCTGCAGGAGCCTGTTCCGGCCTGTCCCGAACGGTGGCAGGGGTCGGGGCCGCCCGGCGGGCTGACGGAGATTGTCCTTGCGGCGGCTAGCCCTGCAGGGACCGCAGGACTTCCCTGGCATCTTCCACGACCTCGAAGGCCGATTGCAGGGAGGGAGGCAGGCGGGAAGGCCGGCCGGTCGCCATGTCGATATAGACCCAGACCGTGGCCGCTTCGGCCAGGACGCTGCGGTCAGTGCCGCGCCAGAACAGATAGCGGCGCAGGCTCTGGCGGGAGGCGAGCTCGGCTACCCAGGTGGCGGCGGTGATGATATCCCCGGCAAGGGCGGGGCGTTTGTAGGTGATGGTGTGCTGACGGACGACCCAGCCGTGCCCTTCCGCCTCGTAGCGCTCCACGCCCCAGCCCTGGACTGTGGAGTGGCTGATGGCCAGGTCCTGCATCCACTGGACATAGCACAGGTTGCTGACACGGTTCTGGATGTCGATATGCCGGGGAGAGACGACGATTTCCCGGGTGAAGATGCGCATGGTTCCTCCGTGGCAGACGGGGTGTCGTCTGCCTAGCGGAACACAGCATATACCTGTCCACGGGGAAAGGCCATGTGCCTTTTGCCTGTTCGGCTGCCCGGGAAAGGATTTCGCTTGTCTGGTCCGCTGCCCTGGCGTAGAGGAAGACAGGACATATGCCCGGACAGGAGGAAGGCCGTCATGGCACAGCGCATGGTCAGTGCACGGTATGTAAAATGGCTGGGGGGCGTGGGGCTGATCCTGCTGCTGTCATGGCCGGTCATGGCCGCGGAAGGCGCGCTTGAGATCCTGGCGGCCGGGGACGTGCTTCTGGGCGGCCGCATGCTCGAGGCTCCCCAGGCGGGGGAGCTTTTCGGGCCCCTGACCCGCCGGCGCCTGGAGCGGGCGGATATCTTCCTGTGGAACTGCGAGATCGCCGGTCTTTCTTCCGTCTCCAAGCAGAATACCTTCGTCTTCCATGCCGACGGCCTGCTGTTCCCCCAGATGGCTTTTGCCAATGGGGCCGCCTGCACCGCCAACAACCATGTGTTCGACGGGCTGGAAGAGGGCGCGGCCAATCTGCTGACAGTGCTGGCCGGCGCCCGTATCCGTCACAACGGCCTGCATGATCGCGGGACTTTTACACCTCTCTCCCTGCTGCCCCAAAGGAAGCCGCCGGTCTACCTGCTGACGGGATCGCCCATGTCGCAGATCGGCAGCGGTCCCCGGATCGTCACGCTGTCCTATCCCCAGCTGCTGGAAACCGTGCGGGCCTTGCGTGCCCGGGAGCCGGAAGCCTGGATCATCCTGTATTCCCATGACGGGAACGAAGGTTTTCCCGAGGCTTCGGAACGCCAGCGGCTCTGGGCGGACTGGTTCGCCGCCGCAGGGGCAGACATCATCCTTTTTGCCCACAGTCATTGCTATGGCGGGTTCGAGACCCTCGGGAGCTCGCCGCGCAAGACCTTTGTGGCCTGGGGACTGGGAAATTTCCTGTTCGGCGGCAACAGAGGCTGGCGAAACCGGAACGATGTACGCCTGCTGTCCATCCGCCTCGACACGGTCACAGGCGGCAAATCCGCCTGCTGGCTGTACGGGAAAACCAGCAACTGGCAGTTTTCCCTGTACCGCATGGACGAGGCCGTGCTGCGGCAGGCACAGGATCTGGGGGCCAGGGCTGCCGCCACCATAGCGCAGCCTCCGGCGGAAGGGAGCGGACAGGAGGCGAAGACGGCCGATGAAGGATCGGGACTGGGATCATTCCTCCTGTTCTGGAAAAATCTCTAGGCGCCGCAGGGCCTCCGGGTAACGGGCGGGGCCGCATCCGGGATGGACGAGCTGCGGAAGCTGAGAGCCAGTTCAGTCCCACCGGCCAGTCATGCCGGAAAAAGGCAGGCACGCGCAGACAGCGGCCGGTAAAGCGGAATTGCCCTGGCAGTACCGGGACTCGGAGAGGGGGGCCTGCGCCGTTCCAGCGGCACCAGGATGCGGAAGGACGGTGCTTTGCCGTCCGCATCCTCAGCAGGCCTGCCCAGTGTCCCCGACACCCATCGCTTGAGACGGAAGGGGCGGCAGGTCATTCCTGCCGCCCCTTCGTCTGACAGGGAGCGGGGGTGCTTCCTGCCGGGGGAGGGCATGGCATCGGGCCGTCCGGGAGGTGGAGATTACTTGACGCTTTCGTTGACCGGGAAAGCGAAGTTGTCCTGGTAGTACCGGGTCACAGGATGCTTGTACTGCTCCAGAGGCACCGGGACGCGGAAGAATTCCGGCGTGCTGTCCGCATCCTTGCGCAGGCAGAGCCAGGCCAGCTGGGCGTCGTCGCGCACGGGATAATCTTCCCGGTAGTGCCCCGCACGGGTCTCCCGGCGTTCCAGCGAGGCCCGGACGTACATTTCACTGACAAAGGCCACACCACGGGTCTCATGCAGCTTGAGCAGGTAGTGGGGATCCGCCGCCACCATGCGCGGCAGGTCTTCTTCCCGGATACGTTCCAGTTCCTTGAGCGCGGCCTGCAGGCTGCGCTCGTTCTTGAGGATGGAGACCCCGTAGGGGAAGACCGTTTTCTGGATGGAGGTCAGCACTTCCTTGGGCGTAAGGCCTTCCTTGCCCAGAGGCGCGAACAGGGCCTGCCGGCGGGCGGCGAGCCCCGCGTCGGACAGGTCGCTCCTGACTTCCGGCAGTGTCTGGAGCAGGCGGGCCGCGTTTTCGCCGGCCATATGGCCCAGCACGGACGTGGTCATCAGGGCAAAACCGCCGGCGTAGACACCGGGCTCGGTGGCCCGGGCCGTACCGGCAGCCAGCAGGCCTTCCAGATTGGTGTTGCCCCAGGCATCGGCCCGCAGACCGCCGTAAGAAACGGTCATCTGGGGCACCCACTCCGTGGAATCCCGGAACAGGTCCAGCCCCAGGGCGGAAAGCTTGTCGTAGTTCAGCTTCTGCCAGCCGTTCTGGGGGCGCAGCAGGATCAGGTTCTCCTGCTGGATGCGGCTCAGGTCGAACGTGATGGGGCCGCGGCCTGCCCGGATCTCCATGGCCATGGCCATGGTGGTGTAGTGGGGGTCGGTATTGGAGCCCAGCACGGGGGAGTAGCGCTCCATGAAGGGCTCGCCTTCGGCATTGACGAAGCGTGCGCCCAGGGGCATCAGCACGGTCTGGCCTTCCCAGCCGAAGAGACGGGGCATGTTCCAGACGCGGGCGAATTCCAGGTTCTGCAGGACGGCACCGGCCTCATAGGCCATCTGCATGGTCTCGCCGGTGGGCGTGTTCTTGCCGTACGAGGTCTTCCAGCCGCCCATGCCGCTGGCGGCGATGACCACCCTGGCATCGAGGCGGTAGAAATCACCATTGATGGTATCGAAGCCCAGGGCACCGCAAACACGGCCGTCCTGCTGCAGCAGTTCGGTCAGCAGGATGCGCCCCATCCGCTCCACGGAGCGTTGCCTGAGCTGGCGCACGATGTTCCTGACCATCAGTTCGCCGCCGCGGCCCTTGAGCTGGGCCGGGTACAGCTTCACATGTTCCAGTCCCCGCTGGGGGACGTATTTCATGCTGCCGTCTTCTTTTTTGAAAAATTCGCAGCCGAAGCGCTCGTAGTCATGCAGACGGTCGGCAGAGCGTCGCAGTATCTCCTCCATGAGGTTCTGGTCGCACAGGCCGTCGAAATAATAGACGAAATCCCGGACCCATTCATCCACGTCGTCCGGGGGAAGGACGGCTTCAAAATCGCCGCCCGCCATGGTCATCAGGCCGCCCCAGTCGCGGGGGCCCTTGTCCACGATGCAGATGCGGGCTTCAGGCGCCAGCTCGGAACAGCGGTAGGCGGCCCACAGACCGGCGGAACCGCCGCCCAGGATCAGGACATCCGTCGTGATGTGATGCATGTTCATCTTACAGTCCTCCGCCCAGAGCCTTGGGGATATCGGGGAAAACAGGCGGCAGTTCTTCGCGGAACGGGTGCACGAAGATGGCGCCTGACGGGCACAGCCGTTCGCAGATATAGCAGGTCATGCAGTCGTCGGCATAGGCGATGAAGGCTTTGCCGTCCTCACCGAGCCGCAGGGCGTCCAGAGGACACTTTTCCACGCAGGCGCCGCAGCCGGTACAGATAGCGGCATCGATTCTTTCGATCATGATCGTTCCTTTGGGCACGGCCGCAGTGGAGATACGGCCGTGCCCGTGTTCAGGAGGGCTGGCTAGAAAGAGTAGATGAACAGCACGCTCACGTTCCAGGCGTCGCGGATGTCGCGATGGTCGCCGCCGGTCAGGCTCTGGCCCCAGACGTCATCCGACTTGTCCAGCCACAGGGCGATGTAGCTGGCTTCCAGATTGACCTGCAGGTTGTCATAGATCTTGTATTCGTTGAGCAGGCCGAACTCCAGGGCATAGTCACGCGTGGTGAGGTACAGGTTCTCGCGGCCGACCTTGGTGGTGCCTTCGGGATTGTTGGGAGCCATCCATTGGCCGGTGCGCTCGTGGTATTTTTTCAGGATGCCGGGATCGTTGGTTCCGCCGAGCAGGCTGATGTGGAAGGTGTGCTTGAGGTCTTCCAGGAAGCTCATGTCCTTCAGGCGGAAGCCCACGCCCCAGGTGCCCACCAGGTTGTTGCCGATGACGCGGTCACGCTCCAGACCATTGATGTCCGGGCCCATGAAGGTGCCGGAGAAGCTGCAGGGGCCGTAGTCGTTGCTGATGGTGGGCAGGCGTTCGGAACCGTTGCCCACGTTGTCGTCGTCACCGGAGCTGTACCAGCCGAACAGGCCCAGCTTGGTCCAGTCCAGATTGTATTCCAGCAGCAGGCCGGCCAGCCAGCCGGAGCGGTTCAGGGAGCCGTCGTCATAGGTCACATTGCCGTACGAGAAGTCCCAGGCGATGCGGAAGGGATCCCATTTGGTTATCTCGCCGCTCAGGCCGCCCCACCAGGCCGTGCCGTAGGCATTGAGCTTTTCCTTGTGGCTCAGCAGGTCGGCACGCAGGGGGAACAGGCCGCTCAGGGCATAGCCGCCGTTGACGCCGTTGATCTTGTTGCCGACGTAGTTGTCGTTCTTGCGGAACGTGTTGGAGCCGATGGAGGCGAACATGCCCCAGGGGGTCAGCTTGACGCCGTCAAAGGTCAGGGGCACCATCAGACCGGCCATGTCCATGTTGTCCATGAAATTCTTCTGGTAGCCGTCGGCATCGCCCACATAGTTGTCATTGTACGGACGGGCCCAGAAGGCCGTCAGGGCAGCGTTCTCATTGAAAACGTAACTGGCGGTGATGGCGGCCACGTCGGACTGGAAGACCGTAGGGCCGCCCATGGCCATGTAGGGCAGACCGATGCCCTGGATGCCCATGCGCAGCTTGAGGTCCGTATCGGGCACACGCCAGTCGATGAAAGCTCGCTTGAGCTTCACGATGGATGCGTCAGCCCCCAGGGCCATACCGCCCTGGGGATTGTCGGCCTTGCCCCAGATGGACTTGCCGATTTCAAAGTAGACCTGACCGGAAAGGTTTTCGTCAGCCACGGCGTCGATGACCAGGCGGACACGGGACCGGGCCTCGAATTCGTCTTCGCTCGGGTCATAGCCGGTATGCCCGCCATTGGTGAAGTTGCCGTTCTGGCCATACTGGAAACTCGCCAGCCATACTCCCTTGGCCTTGAAGTCTACAGCATGGCTTGCCTGGGCGGCTCCCGTCACCATGGCCGCCGCCAGCAGCAGGCACCAGATCCTTTTCATAATCCTTCCTCCAGAGAGACAGTGATTGCCGGGCAAAGCCCGGAAATTTGGGTGCAGAAACAGACCCGGAGGCCAAACGGGAGCCTCAGGGGCTGGTGCAATCTTAAAAAGGGCGGATCGTGCGATCCGCCCTTTTCATCATGCTAGACTTGCATAAACAGGGGGAATGTGAAGCCGATGGCGCTGCAGGGGCAGCTGGTGCGGCAGTTGGCGCAGTGCCAGCACTCTTCGCCATGCATCATTTCGGGACGTTCCGCTTCCTGGTAAGGACGCATCTCCAGCACATAGCCGGGGCAGTCCTCGACGCAGGTACCACAGGCCTTGCAGTGGCCGCAGTGGAAGCAGCGGGCGGCTTCCTTCTGGGCCTGTTCGATGGTCAGGCCCAGGTTGAGTTCGGCAAAAGCCTTGGTACAGGCATTTTCGGCTTCCTTTTCAGAAGGAACGCTCTCATACTGGGCGATGCCGTAGATGTCGGCGTACTGCACCACATAGGGAGCGGTATCGCTGCCCATGGCGTCGCAGTCTTCGATCATGTTTTCTTCGTTCAGGGCGTAGACGCGGCTGCTGGTGCCGGTCAGCATCTGGTGCACGGCAAAGGCGGCACGGCGGCCGTCGCCCACGGCGCGGGCGATGGAGGCGGGTCCGGCGGACACGTCACCGGCGGCGAAGACACCGGCCCTGGAGGTACGCTGGCTTTCATCCACCTTGATCCAGTTGCGGGGGGTCAGCTCCAGACCGCCGGCGTTTTCACCCAGGAAAGCCAGATCGGTCTTCATGCCCACGGCGAAGATCACGGTGTCGCATTCCAGGACATGCTCGCCACCGGGCACGGCTTCCAGGGTCAGCTTGCCCTTTTCGTCAAAGTGGCAGTCCTTGACTTCGAAGTAGTCCACGCCGGTGACCTTGTCGCCTTCGGTGCGGATGGCGGACATGGTGCAGGAATTGTGCACATGCACGCCTTCCTTGGCGGCCAGTTCCAGGTCTTCGGCAGGAGCGCGCATCTCGCCGGCCTTTTCCAGGCAGATCACATGGACGTTCTCGGCGCCAAGGCGGCGGGCAGTGAAGGCGCAGTCAAAGGCCACGCCGCCGCCGCCCATGATGACGACGTTCTTGCCGATCTTGCCGGTGTTCTGGCCCAGAGCGGCGGCACGCAGGAATTCAACGGCCTTGACGGCCTTTTCGGCGCCGGGGATGGGCAGGCTGTTTTCAGCGGGCACACCGGTGGCCACGATAACGGCATCGTAGCGGGCGGAGATCTCTTCCATGGTGATGTCCACACCCACGCGGGTGTTGACGCGGGCGCGCACGCCGGCTTCCAGCACCAGGCCCACTTCGCGGTCCACCACATCGCGGGGCAGGCGGAAGTTCGGCACGCCGTAGCGGGGCACGCCGCCCAGCAGGGGTTCGGCTTCATAGATGGTGACTTCGTGGCCCAGCAGGGCCAGGAAGTAGGCGGCCGTCAGGCCGGCGGGGCCGCCGCCGATGACGGCGGCTTTCTTGCCGGTGGCGGGGCGGCGTTTGAAGAAGACGTGCCCGCGTTCGGCAAAGGTCTCGGCAGCGCGTTCCAGAGCGCGGATGTTCAGGCAGCCGTCCATTTCCTTGCGGTTGCAGGCATCCATGCAGAAGTGGGGACAGACGCGGCCGGTGATGCCCGGGAAGGGGTTTTTGGCACGCAGGTAGCGCAGGGCTTCGGTGAACTGGCCTTTTTCGATGAGCGAGTTCATCTTCTGGATGGAATTGCCGATGGGGCAGGAGGTTTCGCAGGGCGAGGTGCGGAACTGCTCTTTAAGCTGGGCGCCCAGCACGACGGGGCGCGTTATTTCACGGCTATATCTCGGGGGCATGATGACAAACTCCTTGGAAAGTGCATGAGGATACCGCGGACATTACAGCAGCGGTGCCTTGCCCCACTGGAAACGGGGGCCATCTTCGCTGCGGATCAGCAGCAGCGGCTTGGCCATGTCGGGGTTCAGCTCGGGGTAATCCCGCAGCTTGTAGACACAGCGGCCGGTCTCCTTGCGTTCCATGGTGGCCTGGATGGCCAGTTCACAGACCGTCAGGATGTCGCGGGACTCGTGACAGCGCATGAGGTCGCGCAGGGTGTCGGCGTGCAGGCGGTCGGCCTGGCCGGACAGGAAGCGGATCTTTTCCAGGGCGCGGGCCATGCCGGCCATGGAGCGGCGGAAGCCCATATAGTAGTTCATGACGTTCCGGGTAGCCTGTTCGATCTCCTTGTAGCTGATGCCGTCGTCGGCGGGCACCTGCATGGGGGCGAACACGTCCTTCTTGACGCTGGCGGCCAGGTCTTCATTGATCTTGCCGGCTTCGGTGATGCCGGCGGCCCGCATGCCGGCCTGGCGACCGGCTTCGTAGCCGCCGCACATGGCGCCGGAGCAGTACAGGAAGATGCTGCCGCAGAAAAGATTGGGCACAGTGGTCTCGAAGGTGTCGTTGACGGCGATGGTGCCGCCGAAGATCAGTTCGCCGATCTCCACTTCCAGCAGCTTGTGCTGGAAGTCGGTGCCGGTGCAGTCGGCCCAGTCACCGAAGGTGGCCTTGTCGCCGGGCATGAGCACATACTGCAGCTCATGCACCACATCCTTGTCCACATGGCGCATGTCCATGTAGAATGGCGGGCCGGATCCCTCCATCTGTTCCTGGAAGGTGCCCTGGATCTGGTTGTTGCGCACGCCGTTTTCCATCATGGGGTCGTACTTGCCCATGAAGCGTTCGCCAAGGGCATTGATCTCGTGCGCACCGGAGCTGTTGATGCCGTTCATGCCGGGGCAGCCATAGCCCTTGGGCAGCATGGTGGCACGCTGGTAGGTGTCCAGTTCGGTCACGGCGGCGCCCACATCATAACCCAGCACCACGCCGGCGCTGGTATTATAGGGGTACATCCAGACGTTGAAGGGATTGTGGGTGGAGTTATCCGTGCCGCGCGTGGCCGAACGACCCTGGGCCGAAACAACGGTCTTGGCGCGAACCAGCACGAATTCGCCGGTGCGGACATTCCAACCCAGCGCACCGCAGGCCTTGCCGTTGTCGGTGAGGATCTTGACCGCCATGACGTTGTCGAGCGTATTGATGCCGGCATCACGCACGATGCGGGCCATGGCGCGTTTGATGGTCATGCCGTTGGCGATATGGACCCACCAGCGGCCCGGCTGACCAAAACCCTGGGTGCGCAGGTAGGTGCCGTCAGCCTTTTTGCTGAACTGCACACCCGCCTTGCCCAGCACATCCAGAAAATATTTCATGTGGGCGTACCAGCCGTTCTGCAGCATGGCAGGCGACCAGCCGTTGAGGGGCTTGGCATAGAACTTGATGAGGTCTTCCACGGTGTCGTGGGCTTCACCGGGCTCATCCAGGACGGCCATATAATGGTCATTGCCACCGCCGATACAGCCGGAGCTTTCCAGCTTGCCCTTGTCCATCAGCACTACATCGAGGCCCTGGTCACGCGCGCCGAGCGCCGCACCACAGCCCGAAGCACCGGAGCCGATCACGAGCACGTCGGTTTCCACCAATGTGCCGAGAGGGTGTTTGGTCATCTTCATAACGATATCCTGGTTGTGATTTTTTAGCGGACAGTCATCGCCGGGCCGGTCGGGCAATCCTCAGTGGCTGGCCCGGCGTTTGTGAATAAAAAATCATGCGAAACTGCTGTATTGTCAAATCAATAAAAATCAAATATCGTTTCAATAAATCAAACATTGGAGGACGTGATGATCCCGGAGTTGAATGGTGATTTTCTTCAATGGTTACGGGGGTTTTATTATGTCGCCAAAACAGGGAGCGTGCGCAGGGCCGCAGAGCTGATGCACAGAAATCCCTCAACGATCAGCTATCAGCTGCGTTCACTGGAGACCGAGCTCAATACGGTCCTTTTCGACAGGTACAAAAAAAGCCTTCAGATAACACCTGAAGGCAAAAAACTGCTGGGCTGGACCATCACGACCTTCGAGACCCTGCAAAGCATGCGCTCCGCCGTGGGGACATCAGACGGCCGCCTGCAGGGCGACATCTTCCTGGGGGCGACCCTGCCGGTGGCCATCATGGCCGTGGATGCCATCGCCGCGTTCCGCGCGGAAAATCCGCAGGTCAACATCCGTATCCAGCGTGCCCTTTCTTCCGAGATCGTCCAGGCGGTCAAGGAATCCCGCCTTGATTTCGGCCTTACAGGCATGACGGCCCTGCCCACGCAGGATACCATGGAGATCCTGCTGAAGGCCCGCCCTTTGCTCGTCATGCGCAAGGACAGCATCTGGGATATCCCGCCCATCCCCACAGAGGCGGATCTGGAGCGCCTGCCCTTCGTCGTCTTCCAGACATCGCTGGAAGAAAACGAGCAGCCGAAACCGACCCTGCAATATGCGGCGCAGCGTCTGCAAAAGAATACCGTCATCAGCGTCAACAACTACCACCTCATCATGCAGTTCGTCCGCTGTGACGTCGGGGTGGCCATCATGGACGAACTGTGCTACCGGGCGACCATGTTCGGTTCGGACTGGAGCTCCATCGTCAGCTGCCCTCTGGATCACCTGCTGCCCAACGTGCTGTATGGCATCCTTGTGCGCAGGCACAAGCATATCAGCCCCCAGGCGCAGGCCCTGATGGACGCCCTGCGGCGGCATTTCACCGAGCTTGCGGCCCAGCCCTTTGCGCCCACGTTCCTTGCCGGGCAGACGCAAAAAGGCGGACAGCCCAAGGCTGCCCGCCCACGCAGGAAGGCCACGTCCCGCAAGGGAGACTAGAAGATGGCCTTGCCTACGATGATCGTGATGGCCGCGGTGACCAGATAGGACATGAGGATGACAGCAGGGGCCGTCTTCCAGATGGCCTTGGAATCCGACCATTCGTTGCCGTGCAGCAGGGCCGCACTGGCGCTGGCGGCAGGCGTGAGGAAGGCAAAGTGCACGCCCATGACCACCATGATCAGCGGAAGTTCGGGGCTGACACCGGCCGCTTGGCAGTAGCTGTAGATGATGGGCATCAGGGCCACACCCACGGCGCCGTTGTTCATGACCTGGGTCAGCAGGGTGGCGGCCAGGCCCAGGAACAGGGCAAAGGTCAGCGGGGTACCGCCGGAAATGATGGGATCAAGCGCCATCATCAGGAAAGGGGTGATGCCGCTCTCGGGCCTGGCCATGGCACCGGACAGGGGCTGCACGAAGGCCAGCAGCAGCACGATGCCCCAGGTGACGCCGGAGTCCACCATGACCTTGAAGTTCAGCAGGGCCTTGCCTTCCACCTTGATGGCCGCCATGACCGTCACCAGCAGGATGACGATGCCGGTATTGCCGATGCCCTTGAGGAAGCGGGTCAGGAAAAAGTCCCTGGGCATGAAGTTGGGAGCCAGCAGCAGGATGACCAGCAGGAACAGGAAAGCCAGGATGATCTTCTGCACACGGGAAAGGACCAGGCTGCCGTCCTTGTCCAGCTTGCTCACATCCAGATGGACGAGCTTGCCCATGTCAGGGCGGAAGATGTACTTGCCCATGACGATGAAGAGCAGCGAGCACACGGCGCAGATGAGCAGGGCGATGAGCATGTACTTGGCGTAGTCGATGCCCACACCGGACATGGTCTCATAGGCGCTGAACACGGTCAGGGCCGCCTGCTTGAAGGGAATGAGGGACATGCCCACCTGGGCGGCGAACACGATGCCGAACACCATCATGGTGGGGTAGCCGTCGCCCTTCTTGAAGCCGCAGACCTCACAGACGCCGTAGAGGATGCTCCAGCCGATGATGGCGGCCGGAGAGGCGCTGGTCAGGCCGCCCAGGATGAAGATGGAGCCCAGAAAGGTATAGGTGAACACCCAGGGACGCCCGGCAACGAACTTGCGGGTGATGAACCACAGGGAAATGAATTTGGACAGGCCATAATGGCTGATGGTGGCGCAGAAGACGAAGATGAAGAACATCATCTGGACCACGGGGTCACCAAAGCTCTTGTTGAGCAGCATCATGGGCTTCATGCCGCCGATGAGCATCAGGGCCAGCAGGCCGGCCAGACTGGGCCAGACGATCTCGATACAGACCCAGCCGTAGAGCACGCCCAGAAAGATGCCGATGAGGTTCATCCCCAGGGGCGTCAGCGGTTCTACGGGCGGTAGCTGGCCAAAGCCGAACATGATGAGCAGACAGACGACAGCGTGCAGATAATAGGCAGGCGCCGAGAAGCGCTTGGGGGTGGATTCTTTTCCAGCCATGATACGTTCCTTCTTGAGAGATCGCTACATACCGCCGCAAAGGCGGCTGTTCCTTCGGTCATCCAATACAGGAGGGGACATGTCTGTCCGCATACCATGCGCCCCGCCAGTTTCTCCCTGTATGGCCGTTGTTCGCGGCCATTATGTGAAAAAGTTATCATGTTAGGCGGTCTGTTTTGTCAATTCAATAAAAAAATATTTTTGTTTGATAATTTTAAACAAAAATGCCACACATAAAATAAAAAATATAGTTATTTTACATTGTTAAGTATTTTATGAGGCAAATTTGCCGCTATTCCAGAAAATTGGGAGCCATCCAGGATGTGGGCGGCCGGAGGGAAAAGACATCCGGGTACGACGTTTGTTTTTAATAGGTTTGATTCGTTGGATAATTTTTATTTCATGAATTGTAGTCAACCATGGTTTCTGTGAAAGGATCTCCGAAGAAACGCGGGCAGGCAACTGTGCAAAAAAGAACAATTGACAGGCGCTGTCAGTCCCGGCATAAGGGGCGGCATCGTGTGCGTTCCTCGGCACACAAGGGAGGAAACATGTCTTATTTTGCAGCCCGGCAGGCCCAGACGACCTTGTCCTGCCCTGAATGCGATCACAAGCTGGAGATCGCACGCACCTGCCACGAGGCCTTCATGCGTTGTCCTTTCTGTGGCAAGCGTTTTCCGCTGGAGCGGTTCATCAGTCAGGCGGATGAAGCCATGGAACGCTTCCTCGAAGGCCTCTACGTCGACCGTATCTAGGCATGAACCGGCAGCAAAGGGCCGCCCTTCTGCTCGTGCTGGCGCTGTCCGGCGCCGCGCATGCCGTCATCCTGCTGTGTTCCGGCGCGGGGATGCTTCTGGCAGGATGACACTTTTTCCACAAAAGAAGGGATGCTGCTTTTTCCGGGTCATGAAAACAGCCCGCATGGGACGAGCCATGCGGGCTGTTTTCATGTTTGCAGAGAGAAAAGGGATCAGTAGAGCGTGGGCAATCCCAGGATGGCCCGGGCAGACACGGCCACCTGCATCATGACCTGGGAGATGTCCTTGACGGCCTGCATGTTTTTGGAGGCCACCCGCGGCATCACGAGGATCTGGTCCCCGGGCCGGATGGTGTCGCCGTCGTGGCTCACCGAACCGTTGGGATGCATGACGAGCACGGTATCCTGGTCAGCGCGGCTGTTATAGCCGCCGGCACCCTTGATATAATCGTCCAGGTCATTGTTTTTGCTCCAGAGCATGGCCTGGGGCATCATGACTTCGCCGCTGACGAGGACCACATCGCTCTTGGCCGGGATGACGATGACATCGCCGTCCTCCAGCGTGATGTCGCCGATCTTCTGGCCGTCGCTCAGGACGACGACACCTTCCGGTTCCACGGCCTTGGCCCGCTCCACGAATTTGGCGATCATCTCCGCCTCCTTGGCGCGGATCTGGGATTCTTCCGTACTGGCCGACGAGGCGGTGAGGGCGGATTCTTCCAGGCGGCGCAGACTGTCGGCGATGGCTTTCTTCTGGCGTTCCGCCACGCTCTTGCGTTTGATGTACATGCCGTTCAGATCCGCACGTCCCTGCTCGACAGCGATGAAATTGCGCACCTCGTCCAGGCGTGCCCCGCGGCGCACGGGAAAGCGGCTGGCGCCGCGCACGGCGCCCTGCACCGTGACCGTGATGGTACTGCCTGCGGCATCCGCCAGCAGTTCGATGGTGTCGCCGTCCGCCAGCTGCAGGCTGGCCAGTTCCCCGAGGGGCAGATAGGTATTGTAGGGCTTGCCGTTGCGGACGCCCTTGATGGCGATGTGCGAGGCGCTGCTGTCGGGGTCCACCAGTTTCAGCAGGCTGGCTCCCGAGGTCTTTCCTTCCGGCAGTTCAAAGCGCGCGCTGGTGCGCACCTTGCCCGTGACGGTGACCGTGGGGCCCTTGTCGGGGACCACGATGATGTCCCCATTCTGGAAGCGGATGGGGGGCATGCTGCCTTCGCGGATAAAGGGGTACAGGTCCACCGTGGCCACGACCTGATTGTTGCGGCGCACCTGGATGTTTCTGTAGCTGCCCCGCCCGGCATCGATACCGCCCGCCTTGTCCAGATAGCTCAACAGGGGATCGGCTGCCGAACCGCTGTAGCGGCCGGGCTTGGGCACATTGCCGGTGACGAACAGGGTGATGGGCTGGGCATCCATGGGCGCCAGATAGATCTGGCTGTCGGCATGGCCGGAGGCCGCCAGCTTGCTGCGCAGGGCATCCTGCAATTTGTCCTGGGCCAGACCTGTCACGTTGAGCTGGCCGACTTCAGGTATGTCCAGCTGGCCGGAAGGGCTGACTTCAAGGATGGTATCCACGTTGAGGCTCCCGCCCCACAGGCGCAGGACGACCCTGTCGCCCGGCGCCATGGCACCGGTGGTCCCACCCTGACCGAAATTGCCCTGGAAAAGGTTGGCCCCGTACGGTGCCGGAGCGTCGGCGGCGCATACGCCCTGCGGCAGGAGCAGCAGATACAGCAACAAAAGAAAAACAGGCTTTTTCATAGTAACAGATCCGGGCTTATTCCTTGGCCCCTTCCGTCTGGGAAGCCGTCACGACAGCGGGGCGCATGCCCTGGCCCCAGACACGGGGCGCCAGCCGCCACTGGCCTTCGGCATTGCGGCAGGCAACGATGATCTCGGCCTCGTTGAAGCTGTTGCGGACAGTGGCACGCTTGCATTCTTCGCCAGCGGCGGAGAAGAAGCTGTCTTCCATGCTCACGCGCACATCCGTCCCGAACGCGGGATCGGAAAGGGTGGTGATATCGCCGGGCACGGCGTTGGCCATGAAATTCTCCACAGGGCTGGGCTTGTATTCGGGCGTTTCAGAGGAATCTCCCAGCAGGCCGCAGCCATTGAGGGCCAGACAGGTCGTCAGCATGAGGAGGAGAGAGAGACGTTTCATGAGTTCTCCTGGAGAAGGAAGGCCGGAAGCGGACCGTTGACCGTCAGCCCCGGATAGGCTGTACGGGATCCGGCGTCCGGGATGAAAAGGGCAGGGGAAGTTCCAGATCGATGAAGCGTTCCTGTACGCTGGTGTCCGGGATATGGATGGCGAGCCGCTCCAGATCCTGCGGAGCGAGCCGGGCAAGCCAGGCCACGGCCTCCCGGGCCATGACGAACCAGCGATCCAGCGGCAGGAAAAGGACTGCCGGACAGATCTTGTACAGATACAGGCCCCTTTCGAGCAGGACCAGCGGGAACAGGCTGCAGGCCACAGGGCGTCGCTGCCGTGGCAGGCGACATCCCTCAGGGCCACAGGATTTGCATCCCCTGTCGTCCAGACAGGCCGTATCAGGGGCAAGCAGAAAAAAATCCCGGTCCAGATGGGCATGCTGCTGCGAGGGCAGCAGCTTCATGGGGAAAGGGGTCGCGCAGTCCTGGGGACCGCAGCAATAACGGCAGTCCCGGCAGTAATCGTTGCTCAGGATCCCCTGATCGAAATGCACATCCCGTTGCAGGGGAAAACGCTGACGCCATTGCTGCCAGTAATACCAAGAGCTTTTTTGCATGGAGATCCTCCGGCCGTTTCGGCTGTGCCGGATAAAAATGTCGATTATCCCGATGCGGAACGTCTGTCAAACATCACTCCATCATACTGAAAATAAAAAATACGGCTTTCCTCAAAACAGGAAAAGGCTGGCAAAAAAGGCTTGCCAGAGGAACGCTGATGGCGTACACAAATTCCTGTGCCGAAGTGGTGGAATTGGTAGACACGCTAGGTTCAGGGTCTAGTTCTGGCAACGGAGTGGGAGTTCGACTCTCCCCTTCGGCACCAAGGGAAAGCAAAGGCTGGTAGCAATACCGGCCTTTTTTCATTATAGCACGGTGCGCGCGACCTGCCCGGAGTCCCCTCTGTCCGCCCTGTCATGCCGCCAGGGGGCAGGACAGGGCGGATGACGATGGTGTCCGATCAGAAAAGGCTCTCCCCAGCTGGGGAGAGCCTTTTCTGATCGGACGGTCATTCCGCCGCCCGCAATCTGCTCGTGATGTCGTCGAACTCCTGCCGCAGCCGGGCATCATACAGCAAGGAAAGGTCGGGCGGCTGAAAGGCGAAGATGCGGGAAAAGTCCGCTTCCGACGTATGCATCATCCCCAGCAGGTCGCTGCTGGTCTTGACCGTCCGGTAGGTGTTGACAGCCACCTTGAAGGATTTTTCCGCCCGTTGCAGCAGCTGCTGCAAATGCTTCTTCTGGCGCGCCAGGTACTGGTTGTAGAGGTCCACGGCATCCAGCGTCCTCTGGTTGGCAGTGATGTTCACTTCCAGGATCTTCCGGTCCGTCTCCTCAGCTCCCGAAAGCAGGCTGCGGGCATGTTCCTGCAACCGGGAGGCTTCGTTCCGTATCTTCTCCAGGCGGCCGAGGTAGCGGCTGTCGATCTGCCGCAAGGCCTGTTGCAGGGCGTAGACGTAGACCTTGTTGCACATCATGTAGATGCCCGTATAGGTCTGGAGCAGTTCCACCGAGGCGTCCGGGGCCGCCAGCTGGCTTTCTATGCTGCGCTGGATGGCACTGATGTTTTCGGCCACGGCCATGATGCTGGCGGTATCCTTGCCGTCGGCCGCACTCAGCATGGTTTCCAGCTGTTCGCGGCTGACAGGCAGGCCGCGTGCGGAGATCTCGGCAAAGATACGTTCCTTGTCCGCCTCCAGCCCCTGTTCCAGCTCAGCGATTTCCTTGCGCAATCCGGCGATGTCTTCCTGCAGGCTGCTGCGTGTGGCTTTGAGGGGGTTCCAGTGCGAAGAGGGGGCGGAGACCAGTTCCTGCTGCAGGGCCGCTATCTCTTGACGCTTTGCCGCTATCTTGTCCCGGGCGGCGTCCCGGCTGGCGATGAGGTCCAGAGCCTGGGAATCCGCGAGGATGGCGAAGCATTCGGAGACGATGCGCTGGAATTTGGGATCCCGGAACGTCAGGATCTCGGTCCAGCTCCGTTCGGAGGGATCGGCGCCCGAGGCGATGATATCCACCCCGTCGTGCAGCAGCGGGATGGCATCGTCCCAGATATCGACGAAGGACCGGGCGGCAGGAACAGTCTGGACATGGAGCAGGATCGCCAGCAAGAGGAGCAGGGCCGGACGCATGGGCTCTCCTTTGGAAAAAGTGACGGTAGAGGGGAAAGGGTAGCAGGCGGAGGGAACGGCTTCAAGAGAAAGGGGACGCGCATCTGCCGGAGGGCACCGGGCTTTGGGAGCCGCCGGCATAAGCTGAAGCCCGGCTGGAGTCCGGTCAGGATGCCCGCCCGCAGGATGAAGGCCGCGGCCTGTTGTCAGGCAGCAGTGCAGAAGCGTGGAGCCATGAAAAAGGCCCCCGATCAAGGGGGCCTTCACAGATGGCGTTATGCGTCCCCCTAGTGGGTGGCCAGCACGGCGCCTTCGTACTTGGTCTTCATGAATTCCTTGGCCGTGTCGCTGCACAGGGCCTTGTACAGGGCCTGCAGCTCGGGGCGCTTTTCGTCACCGGTGCGGATGGCCAGGATATTGGCGTAGGTGGTGGCAGCGGCGGAATCGGCAGCTTCCACGGCCAGGGCATCGGCCACCTTCAGGCCGCCGAGGATGGCGTAGTTGCCGTTGATGATGGCGATGTCCACGTCAGGCAGGGCACGTACCAGCTGGGCGGCTTCGATCTCTTCGATGCGGAGCTTCTTGGGATTGTCCTTGATGTCGCGCACGGTGGCGGTCAGGCCCGTGCCGTCCTTGAGCGTGATGAGGCCCTGGTCCTGCATGAGCAGAAGGGCACGACCTTCGTTGGTGGCGTCATTGGGCACGGCCACGATGGCTCCCTTCTTGAGGTCCTTCAGGCTCTTGCACTTGCCGGCGTAGATGCCGAAGGGTTCATAGTGCACGCTGCCCATGGAAGAGAGCTTGGTGCCTTTCTGGGCATTGAAATCGTCCAGATAGGGCTTGTGCTGGAAGTAGTTGGCGTCCAGATCCTTGCTGTCCAGGGCCACATTGGGCTGCACATAGTCGGAGTATTCGATGATCTCCAGGTTGATGCCTTCGGCCTTGAGCATGTCTTTGACCGCATTCAGGATCTCGGCATGCGGTGTGGGAGAAGCGCCCACCTTCACGGTGGTGGCGGCCTGCGCATGGCAGGCCAGAGTACCGGCGGCCAGCATGGCGGCCAGCGTCAGCAGAAGTTTTTTCATGGGAAAAACCTCGGGGAAAGGGTGATAGAAAAAGCGGATCAAGACCCGCGTTTGTCGCTGTGGCGGGTGGCCCAGTTGCCGAAACTCTGGAAGATCTGCACGATGATGATGAGCAGGATCACCGTGGCGATCATGATATCGGTCTGATAGCGGTTGTAGCCGTACATGATGGCCAGCTTGCCCAGGCCGCCCCCCCCGACAGCGCCGGACATGGCAGAGTAGCCCAGGATGGTGATGGCCGCCACGGCGCTGCCGTTGATGAGCGAGGGCAGTGCTTCGGGCAGCAGGACCTTGGTGATGATCTGCCAGGTGGATGCCCCCATGCTCTGGGCGGCCTCCACCACACCGTTATCCACTTCCAGCAGGGAGGACTCGATGAGCCGGGCCACGAAGGGAGCCGCGGCGATGACCAGGGGCACGACCGTGGCGTTGTTGCCGATGGTGGTCCCCACGATGTAGCGGGTGAAGGGGATGACGGCGATCATCAGGATCAGGAAGGGGAAGGAACGGGTCAGGTTCACCACCACGTCCAGCACGCTGTAGACCACGGGATTGGGACGGATGCCGTCTTTGCGGCAGATGACCAGGACGACGGCCATGACGATGCCGAAGACATAGGAGAAAAACGTGGAGACGATGGTCATGTACAGGGTGTCCACCACCCCTTCCATGAGCATTGCCACAGTGGCCTGATCAAACATGCTTCATTTCCTCCAGCAGGATGTTCCTGGACTTGGCAAATTCCAGGATGCTCCGGCGCGATTCCGGGCATTCGGGCAGCTGCAACACCATCTGGCCAAAGGCGATGCCCCCGATGTCACGGGTATCGGCATACATGATGTTCACAGGGCAGTGGCATTCCAGCACCATATTGGCGATGACGGGCTCGAAGGAGGAGCGGCCGTTGAATATCAGGCGATAGAGGTTCTCCTGGGGAAGGTTCTGCAGGGCCTCAGGCATGACCAGGCGGCGGGCGGCCTCGGTGCGCGGATGGAAGAAGACATCTTCCACTTCGCCGTGCTCCACGATCTTGCCGCGGTTGATGATGGCCACATGGCTGCAGATTTTTTCGATGACGCTCATCTCGTGGGTGATGATGACCGCCGTGATGCCGAGATCCCTGTTGATGTCCCTGATGAGGGTCAGGATGGAATCCGTGGTGGCCGGGTCAAGGGCTGAAGTGGCTTCGTCGCAAAGCAGCACCTGCGGGTTGGTGGCCAGGGCACGGGCGATGGCCACGCGCTGCTTCTGGCCGCCGGAAAGCTGTGAGGGGTAGGAATCCATGCGGTTGGCAAGCCCCACCAGCTCCAGCAGTTCTTCGGCACGCTTGCGGGCCTGGGCCTTGTCCATGCCGATAAGTTCCAGAGGAAAGCAGACGTTCTGGCGCGCCGTGCGCTGCATGAGCAGGTTGAACTGCTGGAAGATCATGCCCATGGAACGTCTGGCGGCGCGCAGCTCGCGCTCCGACAGGCGGCACATGTCCTTGCCCTCAAAGAAGATGGAGCCCCCCGTGGGGCGTTCCAGCATATTGATGCAGCGGACGAGCGTGCTCTTGCCGGCACCGCTCTTGCCGATGACACCAAAGATATCCCCTTTGTTGATGGCAAGATTGATGCCCTGCAGGGCAAAAACATCCGTATTTTTGCTGCGGTAGCGTTTTTCCAGATTGACGATGTCGATGATCGGCGCGTCGGCCATAGTGCCTCCCCTTTGATTCCCCTGTCGGGGGTATACGAGGTTAGCATATCTTCCCCCGCTCGCAAAGAAAAAAGATGCCGAGAAATGTGCTGCGCAAGGCCTCGGGCATGGGGGCCGGGAGACGGCGGGAGCAGACGGCAGACCGCATCCGGTGCTCAGGACGGCACGGCAAGGCATGTGCGGCAAGAACGGTGGGGGATGAAGCAGGGGGAAAGGGATCCCCCTGCTTTGCAAAAGCGCTAGCGCTGGCGGATGTAGGCTTCCAGACGACGCATGGCCTCGGCCAGATTGTCGATGGAGTTGGCGTAGGAAAGGCGCAGGAAGCCTTCGGTCTGGCTGCCGAAGTCGATGCCGGGGGTGATGCCGATATGGGCTTTTTCCAGCAGGTCGAAGGCCAGTTCCATGGAACTGCTGCCCAGGTGGCGGGCATTGATGAGCATATAGAACGCGCCCATGGGTTCCACGGGGATATGGAAGCCCAGACGCTTCAGCTCGCCCAGCAGGAAGCGGCGGCGTTCGTCATAGGTGGCATGCATGCGGGCCACATCCTCATCCGCACAGGTCAGGGCCGCGATACCGGCTTTTTGCACCGCGGAATTGGTGGACAGGAAAAAGTTCTGCATCAGGGCCTGCATGGGGCGCACGAGGTCGCGGGGCACGATGAGGTAACCCAGGCGCCATCCGGTCATGGCGTAGGCCTTGGAAAAGCCGCCGATGACCACGGCATTGTCCGTGTATTCCAGGATGGAGTGCTCTTCCGCATCCCCGTAGGTCAGGCCGTGGTAGATCTCGTCGGAAACGATCATGGGGCCCAGTCCGGCCAGGGCGCGCATGCGCTCCGGCTCCAGCACGATGCCCGTGGGGTTGCAGGGGGAATTGATGAGCACGGCCCTGGTGCGCGGCGTGATCTGCCTGGCCACGTCCTCGGGACGGAACTGGAAGCCCTCTTCCTCATGGGTCAGCGTCCAGACGGGCTTCCCGCCGGCATAGCGCACGAAGTTGGGATAGCAGGCATAGCCGGGATTGGAGAGGATCACTTCGTCGCCCGGATCGAGCAGGGCGGAGAATAGGACCATCATGGCCGGGGAAGAACCGGGGAAGACCAGTACCTGGTCGGGGTGAAGGCTGACACCATAGCGCCGCTTGTAATAGGCGCACAGATGTTCGCGCAGCTCCACATCGCCCAGGGAGTGGGTGTAGTGGGTATGCCCTTCGTCCAGGGCCTTGAAGGCAGCCTGGCGGATGCATTCAGGCGTATCAAAATCAGGCTCGCCCAGTTCCAGGTGGATGATGGAAGCACCCTCCCGTTCGAGATTCTGGGCGCGTTCCAGCACTTCCATGGCCAGAAACGGCGTGATGCCGCGTACTCTCTCGGCTATCATCGTATATCCTTTGTTCTTCCTGCCATCAGGCAGGCGGGTTCCGCGCCTTGGCGGCGGTGACCATGCCGCCGTGGCGCCGCAGGGCGGACGGTATGCCCTGACGCATGTCATCCGGGCCTCATATCAGGAGGGGCGGCAAAAAGGAAGGGGAGGGCCTTCGCTTCATCCCGTCCGGAGCGGAGCGGTCCCGGAGCAGACGGGCACTGGTGATGCAGGCGTTTCCTCACGGGCAGGCACAGGCAGAACGTTTGGCGGCCGGAAACCTTTTGCCGCCCGTGGCCGGGATCTCCGCAATCCGCAAGGCCGCAGGGCAGGGGAGGAAACAAAAAAGCCCCCGGTCCGCGAGGACCGGGGGCCGGAAGATGGACGCGGATGCCTAGCCGGTGATCTCCAGGGCATTGAAGAAGTAGGACATCTCGTAAGCGGCAGTTTCCGGTGCGTCAGAGCCGTGCACGGAGTTGGCTTCGATGCTTTCGGCGTACTTCTTGCGGATGGTGCCCTCCGCCGCATTGGCGGGGTTGGTGGCCCCCATCAGTTCCCGGTAGCGGGAGATGGCCTTGTCGCCTTCCAGGATGGCGCAGACCACAGGACCGGAGCTCATGTATTCCGTCAGGCTGGCAAAGAAAGGCCGTTCCTTGTGGACGGCATAGAAACCCTCGGCCTGCCGGCGGGTCATGCGGATCTGCTTCATGGCCACCACGCGCAGGCCGGCGGCCTGAATCATGGCGAGGATCTCCCCCTGCAGGTTACGGGCAACGGCATCGGGCTTGATGATGCAAAAAGTACGTTCCATGGAATCTCCTGTGGTAAATAAGAAAAAGCGGCAAAACTTATTGCATAAAATATTTCATAAGACAAGAGGCCCGGGACATGAGGAAAGGCGGGGGACCGTGACGACAAAAAAGCCATCCCGTACGGGATGGCTTTTCGCTTCTTACTGGGCATTCAGCCGGCCGGTGATGTTGTCCCTGATCCATTTGGGATCTATCCATTCCAGGGGGGTGACTTCCACACCACCGACAAGGATGCCGAAATGCAGATGGTCGCCGAACGCCAGGCCGGTACTGCCCGTTTTGGCGATGATGGCGCCTTTCTGGACAACATCGCCCACCTTGACGTGGATCTCGCTCAGGTGGGAATAAAGGGACATGAGGCCCAGACCGTGATCGATGACGATGAGGTTGCCGTAGATGCCAAGCTCGCCTGTGAAGACCACGCGGCCATTGTTGGCTGCGGGAACTTCGGCGTTGCGGACCGAGGCCAGGTCAAACCCCAGATGATAGGACTCGCCCACCTGCTTGCCCTGATAGGTGAAGTAGCGGTGGTCGCCAAAACCGGCACGGGCCGCGGAGCGGGGCAGGCGCTGGAAGGTCCCGTCCCAGAGCATGGCGGCAGCGGTATCGTTGCGCAAGGTCCGCAGGGTCTCGACATTGGCCGCCCGGACCTGGTTGTTGATATAAAGATATCCTTCCAGATGGTTGGCGGCGTTGGGGGCCAGATAGCCCAGTTTGTTGTTGACGCTGGCCAGGAAGTTGTCCGTGATGCTGATGGTGTCGCTTTTGAAGTTGCGCTCGTAGGCCAGCAGACCAAGGCGGCTGCGGGTCACGTTGCCGGCCATGTCCGTAGCGGTCAGCTCCACGGCATTTTTGTATTCCACGGCGGTCATGGTGTAGGGGAAGGGGAAAAAGCAGATGTAGCTGCCGTCCTTCTGCAGAAAACCGGGAACAAAGTAGCCCGCCACCAGCACACCGCTCTGGGTGACTTCTTCGTCGATGGTATAGCGGATGGCGGCGGCACCACCGCGGCGCACACTGGGGGGCAGGGTCTTCACGGAGATGCGGGGCGGCTGGGTGTCCAGACGCATGGCCAGCACTTCCGTCCGGGTATTGCCCTGGCCAAAGCCCGCCAGGGAGGCGTCCGTGGCCTTGATCTCCAGCTCGAAGGCGCCCTCGCGCAGGCCGGCGTTCTTCAGCGGGACCTCGACGGTGCGCTGCGGCAGATACTCGTCAAAATGCCGCTGGAAAATGGGCGTGACCACGTTGTTGCGGCGCACCCCCACGGAAAGGGAGCGGATGTTCGAGGGGTCCGCAATCGTTATCTGCAGGGGCGTGTTGGGAGAGACCCGCCCGGTATCGGGCGCGATGGCGATGGACGGGCCGTCCAGATCCTTGAAAAAGATGTACCCACAGGCAATCAGCGCGATCAGGATGAACAGGCTCAGGATAGTGGAGAAGAAATTTTTTTTGCGCATGGAGACTCCTTTCTCATACGAGCGGAGTGTGGCACGTTTCAGGGGAGTTTTCAAGGAAGAGGCCCCGCTTTGGCCGTATTTGACTTGGGGAGCAAAATTTGTTCTTTCTTCGCCATACGCAAAGGAAAAAACGAGCATGATGGCAAGAGGTACAGCGATAGATCCCAGACGCCTGCGTCTGCGCATGGTCCGGGAGCTGGCCGCCAGGGGCATAACGGACGGGCGCGTCCTTGAGGCCATGTCGCGGATCCCCCGGCATCTTTTTGTGCCCGAGGGGCTGCGCTCGCGGGCCTATGAGGACTGTCCGCTGCCCATCGGTTACGGGCAGACCATATCCCAGCCGTCCACGGTGGCCCTCATGTCCCAGATGCTGGAGACCTCTCCCGGCATGCGCGTGCTGGAGGTCGGCACCGGTTCCGGCTATCAGGCGGCGGTCCTGGCCGCCATGGGCTGCACCGTCTATACGGTGGAGCGCCTCAAAGAGCTGTACCAATCGGCCCGGGCCCTCTTGCAGCAGCTTGATCTTCGCGCTATTCACATGCAACGAAGTGATGGAACGCTGGGCATGCCTGCCGCCGCCCCGTTCGACCGCATCATCGTTACCGCCGGAGGTCCCCAGATCCCTCCCCCCCTGCTGGAACAGCTCGCCGTGGACGGCATCATGCTGATCCCGGTGGGGGCACGGCCGCGCACGCAACGCCTGACGCGCATCATGCGCCGCCAGGGACGGCTTTGCAGCGAGGACCTGGGGCCTGCCGTCTTCGTGGATCTGGTGGGCGACCATGGCTGGTGAGCCCGCCTGTTGTCATACCCTGTAAAGGAGATATCATGTCTTCCTGTTCTTCCTGTTCCTCTGCGTCGGGCTGTTCTTCCAAGGGCAATCCCGGTGGTGCCGGCTGCATGGAATCGGCCATGGCGCGTCAAGACCAGATCATTGCCGACCGCCTGGCCCACATCCGGCACAAGATCTTTGTCATGAGCGGCAAAGGCGGTGTGGGCAAGAGTTCCGTCACCGTCAATACCGCCGCGGCCCTGGCCCATCGCGGCTTCAAGGTCGGCATCCTGGACGTGGACATGCACGGCCCCAGTGTGCCCAACCTGCTGGGTCTGAAGGCCACCATCGAAATGAATGAGAAAAATGAGCTCATCCCTGCCATGTACAACGAGAACCTGGCGGTCATTTCCATGGATTCCTTCCTGCAGGATCGTGACCAGGCCATCCTGTGGCGCGGTCCCAAAAAGACGGCCGCCATCCGCCAGTTCCTTTCCGACGTGGCCTGGGGGCCCCTGGACTTCCTGCTCATCGACTCCCCTCCAGGGACCGGCGACGAGCATATGACCATCCTCAAGACCATAACCGACGCCCAGAGCGTCGTGGTGACCACGCCGCAGGAGATCTCGCTGGCCGACGTGCGCAAGGCCGTCAATTTCCTGCAGGTCGCCGAAGGCAGGGTCCTGGGCGTGGTGGAGAACATGAGCGGCCTGGTCTGCCCTCACTGCCACCAGGAGATCGACCTGTTCAAGAAGGGTGGCGGTGAAGAACTGGCCAAACACTACGAGATCCCCTTCCTGGGTGCCATCCCGCTGGATCCGTCCACGGTGGTGGCCGCCGACAGGGGCGTGCCCGTGGTCTATCTTGAACAGGATTGCCCTGCCAAACAGGCCTTCCTGCATCTGGCCGACGCCATCGCCCAGGCTGCCGACAGCGGCGCCGCGAAGCTGGTCAGCAAGAGCTAGGCGCTCTTTGGGGGGTGGCCTGTCCACCCCCCTGCGGGGGCCCGCGTTTTTTCCTTTTCTCGGGAGCGCGTTTGTGATACCCGTTTCCATGTAGTCCTGTTTCCCGGTCGGTGAGAATATGTTCAATCTTGCGAATAAACTGACACTGTTGCGCATGCTGCTGGTCCCGCTCGTCATCGTGCTGCTGTATTTCGAAGGCCCGGTGACCTGCGTGCTGGCCACGCTGGCCTTCATTGCCGCCTCCATCACGGACTGGGCCGACGGTTATGTGGCCCGGCGCAACAACATGGTCACCAGCATGGGCAAGTTCCTTGATCCGCTGGCGGACAAGGTCCTCATCTGTTCCGTGCTCATCATGTTCTGCACCCTCGGCTGGGCTGAGGCATGGGTCGTCATCCTGATCGTCTGCCGCGAGCTGGTGGTCACGGGGCTGCGCGCCATCGCCATCGACGAAGGGATCGTCCTGGCTGCCGACAGGTACGGGAAGCTCAAGACCGTCCTGCAGATAGCGGCCATCATCCCCATGCTGCTGCACTATCCCTACTGGGGGGTGCGCCTGTGGCCCATCGGGGAGATCATCCTTTATCTGGCGCTCATCATGTCCGTGGTGTCCTGTGTGAACTATTGTTACGGTTTCTACCGCAAGGTCGCAGCAAAAAACGCTGCCGAATGAGATGAGCACCCTGCAGTTACGGCTGAAAAACTGCATCCAGACCATCCTTGAGCTGGAGCCACAGATCGGAGCGGATCTCTCCGATCGTTATTTTGTTGAAGAATTCATGGCCTTGCGGCGTTTTTTGGACAGCGTCGAGCAAATGCGCCTCGGAGAGGACGACGTGGAGCGCCTGGAGTCCGCCACAGCGACGTTCCTGGAAGAGCTGGGGCTCTCCCGGCGTACCTGGCAGAAACAACGGCGGGTCTTGCAATAAATGGTAGCATGGCGGGTCATAGTTCTGGTGGCTGTATGGGGGATCAACCTCATCATTTTCTGTCACATGATCTGGGGATCGGAAGGGCTCATCGCCTATCGTGAGCTCAAGCAGAAATATGCGGCCATCGAGGCCGAGATAGCTGCCATCGATGCGGAAAATCGTTCGCTGAGCCGGGATATCCGGTTGCTCCAGACGGATGAGCGCTATGTGGAAAAGATGATACGCCAGCGGCTGCACTACGTTCATGAAAACGAAGTGCTGTATCTTTTTGGTGATTCCTCCGAAAACCGGGAGAGCGGGGCTGCCACGCATGATGGACAAAATTGAATGGTACAGGGAAGTGCTGGAGCTGGAGCCCAGTTCCAAGCTGTTTTTTCCCCTGGCGCGCCTGCTGGTGGAGGATGGACAGCCTGAAGCCGCTCTGGAGACCCTGCGCCGGGGGCTGGAGCGTCATCCCGAATTTCTTGAAGCGCGGCTCTTTTATATCGAACAGCTCTACCATCATGGGCAGCCCGAAGCCTGTGTGGCGGAGGTGACGGAGCTGGGGCAGCTTTTTTCTTCCTATCCCGGCTTCTGGCAGGCCTGGGCGGCCAGCATGCTCGGCAGCGGCTGCGGGGATGTGGCAACGGCCCTGCGCTTTCTGGCGGCCAGCTTCTCAAGTCGCCCGCTGAACCTGAACGAGGTCTTCGAACGGGGCCTGCGGTCCTTCATGCAGGAAGCCCAGAGCAGCGATCTGCCGCGCGGCAGGGCCCTGGCCGATCTTGCCGTCATGGGGCCCAAAAATGCGGACGCGCAGGACCAGGATGTGCTTGCCGCCCAGGTGGCCGTGCCTTCCGGTGCCGGGATGGCGGCGGCAGACGGACAGGTCACTGCCCCTGCTGCAGAGGACTGGCGGAAAGGTCCGCTGCCGCAACCGGGGGCGGTCACGCCTCTTTCCCTGCGTACCCGCTCCATGGCGGAAGTCCTGGCCGAGCAGGGAGACCTCCAGGGCGCTTTGGATATTTATACCGAACTGGCCGCTGCTGCTGCCGGCTCTCCCGGACAGGAAGTCCTGCAGCAGCGCATCGCCATGCTGCGCACTCAGCTTGAGGGCGCTGCCGCGGAAGATCTCGTACCGCCTTCGCCAGACATGGCCGCAGGCAAGGACAAACTTATCAGTATGCTGGAAGCCCTGGCCGAACGCGTGGAAGCCAGGGCCCAGGGTTAAGAAGCAGGAGTGCGTGGTGTCCCATTTGTTTAGGCGTTGTTGTGTGCTGCTTGCCTCTGCCGCCATGGTGGCGGGCTGCAGTTCCTACCAGCCCACCAAGAATGTCTGGAAGGGTACAAAGGATGTCTGGTATACCTATGTCAGCCCTCCCGCATCCGTGGATTATGGTGAAAAAGGAGACCTTTCGCCGCGTGCGCTGGCCCTCACCAATTGCATGATGGGGCTGGATGTGGAGCTGGGACGGTTTGAACGGACCATGCTCAATGCGGATAAACCGCCGACGCGCCAGTGGCTGGACAGCCTTTTTGCCGCCCATCCCTGGCTGGATGGTTTTGCCGGCGTCAAATATGACGGGACCCTGCTGGGGCAGGAACCCCCCAATCCGCTGAAGCAGCTGGATTTCATCCCGCTGCTGTATGAGGACAAAAAGCAGGGCAGCCGTGCCCTGCGTGCCGATGTGCAGCAGACCCCCATGGGGCCGGAAGTCATGCTGGCCGCTCCCCTGTATGATGGCGTGGATTTCCTGGGCATCGTTGTGGCCTATTTTGACATGCGCAATCTGGTGCAGTACTCCGGCAATCCCCAGGATATGGTCATCCTCAGCCCGCAGGCGCTGCTCTGGCCCGGCAAATATGACTATGCGGCGACCCCGCTCGCCTCGGTGAACTGGGAAGAGGCCGTCGCCAAAAGCTCTTCCGGTACCTGCACCAACCCCACGGGGAGTTTCTATTACATGGTGCGTTATCTGGGCAACCTGCCTCTGGTCTTCGCCGTGCCCGAATCCGGTACCTTCCCGCAGGGGAACGGCAATGTGGATCAGGGCCTGCCCTTCTTCCCCAAGGACAGGGAAAAACTTCCGCCGCCGCCCGTGCCCGAGCGCAAGAAGGACAGCGGCAAGACGACACCCGCCTTTGGCGCTTCCGAGGATGCCGTTGACAGCTACGGTGACGCCGGCGGCATGCCGCCGCAGGATGTGGCGCCCGGTGGCAACATCGTCCAGCCGCCGCAGGAAAGCGCTCCGGCACCTTCCCGCGTGCGTGAACGGCCGCTGGCCGGCGAGAACGTGAAGCCGCGCCCGCGCAGACGGCTCATCATCCCCGATGAGGCCCTTACCGTGCCCGAGCTGCCCGAAGAGACTGCCCCCGCGCCGCAGGTGCGCATGCCCAGTCCCTTCGGTCCCAGAGGCGGTGCCAAGCCCGCGGCGGACCAGGCCGGAGCGGAGACCGCCGCACCGGCAGGCCAGACGGCCCCTGCCGCCGATACGGCCCCCGCAGCAGAAGAGGCTGCCCCCGCGGCACCGGCTGCCCCCGCGGCACCGGCTGCTGCCCGGCCCGCAGCTTCCGATTCCGAAGCCCCTGCGGCGCCGGCAGAGACGGCAGCGCCTGCGGCAGAGCCTGCGGAAACGCCGGCAGCCGAAGAGCCCGCAGCTCCCAGGCGCCCGGCCCTGCTGCCCGGAGGCCGTCCCAGTCCCTTCGGTCCCAGGTAGTTGACAGCAATCACGCCGTGTGCGCCGCTTCGGCGGCGCACACGCTTTCATATCCCGTGCAAGGAGGCTTCTCATGGCCGACATTACCGTTACCGAACACCTTCTGCTGCACCAGAAACGTTCCCCCCAGGCCACCGGCCAGTTCACCGGTCTTTTGTATGACCTGATCCTGTCGGGGAAGACCATCTCCCGAAGGATAAACAAAGCCGGTCTGCTGGATATCCTTGGCGGCACGGGCGAAGTGAACGTCCAGGGCGAGAACGTGCAGAAGATGGACAGCATCGCCAATCGCATCCTTCTGTACCGCATGGAGCGTTGCGGGGCCCTGTGTGCCATGGGCTCCGAGGAAGAGCCGGAACTGGTGCGTGTGCGGCCCGAATTCCCCCGTGGGGATTACATCCTTATCTTCGATCCTCTTGATGGTTCGTCCAACATTGATGTCAACATCAACGTGGGCACCATCTTTTCCATCCTGCGCCGTCCTGCGGGCTGCACCGGGGAAGTCTCCCTGGGGGAAGTCCTGCAGCCCGGCATGCAGCAGGTGGCCGCGGGATATATCCTGTATGGTCCGTCCACCATGCTTGTGTTCAGTACCGGCCAGGGGGTGCACGGCTTCACGCTGGACCCCGGTGTCGGGGAATTCCTGCTTTCCCATCCTGACATGCGCATTCCCGAGCAGGGGCACATCTATTCCGTCAACGAAGGCAACCGGAACAACTGGGACGAGCCCGCGCGCGAGGCCGTCGAGTGGTTCCATACCTGCAAGAGCCCGGAAGGCAAGGATTATTCCGCCCGTTATGTAGGTTCGCTGGTGGCTGATTTCCACCGCACGCTTCTGTACGGCGGCATCTACCTGTATCCGCCGGACAAGAACAAGCCCAACGGCAAACTGCGCATGATGTGCGAGGCCGCCCCGCTGGCTTTCCTGGCCGAACAGGCCGGAGGCAAGGCCAGCGACGGCCGTCGCCGCATCCTTGAGCGTCGTCCCGAGACCCTGCACGCCCGCACGCCCCTGTTCATCGGTTCGGCCCGTGACGTGGAGGCGGTAGAGGCCATCTACGCCAGGTATCCGGCCTAGTCCGGGTGGGGGATCACCTTGCTTTGCCTCGGCATTGAGAGTTCCTGTGATGAGACCGCACTGGCGGTGGTCCGGGACGGTGTCCTGCTGGATGCCGTCCTGGCCAGCCAGGCGGATATCCATGCCCTGTTCGGGGGCGTCGTCCCTGAGCTGGCTTCCCGTGAGCATTACCGCTATCTGGGAACGCTGTTCGACCAGCTCATGCGGCGCCTGGATCTGCGGCCCGTCGATCTGGATGTGGTGGCGGTCTCCCGGGGGCCCGGGCTGCTGGGCAGCCTGCTGGTGGGCGTTGCCTTTGCCAAGGCGCTGGCCCTGGGCTGCGGGGCCCGTTTCCTGGGGGTCAACCACCTGCATGCGCACCTGCTGGCCGCAGGGCTGGAGAACGCGCTGCGCTTCCCCGCGCTGGGCCTGCTGGTCTCCGGCGGGCATACGCACATCTATCGCATGGAATCGCCCTCCCGCTGCATCGTTCTGGGCAGGACACTGGATGACGCGGCAGGGGAGGCCTTCGACAAGGTGGGGAAGATCCTGGGGCTGGCCTATCCCGGCGGCAGGCTGATGGATGCCCTGGCCCGGCAGGGCAGGGCGGATGCCCGCCTGTTCCCGCGTCCGTATCTGGACAATGACAATCTGGATTTCAGCTTCAGCGGCCTGAAGACCGCCGTGACCAGTTATGTGCGCCAGGTGCTGCCTGATCAGCCCTGGCCGCATCCCCTGCAGGATACGGCGGACGCTCCCCAGGCCCTGAAGGATTGCTGCGCCTCCTTCAACCTGGCGGTGGTGGAGACCATCGCCGCCAAGGTGGAGCGGGCGCTTGCCGCCAACCCTGACCTGGACCTGCTGGTCATGGCCGGCGGTGTTGCCGCCAACAGCCTGCTGCGTGAGCGCATGTCCCAGCTGATGGAAAAGCGGGGAGGCCGGACCGTCATGCCCGGCCGGGCCCTGTGCACGGACAATGCCGCCATGGTGGCCTATGCCGCCTGGCTCATCGCCAGGGAAGGCTGGCAGCATGAGCTGCGCATGGAGACCATCCCGCGTGGCAAGGCTATCCCGGACGATATGATTTTCCGGGAACTCTAGATATTTGCCGGTGTTTTTGTGTCACCGTCTTGACAGTGGCGGTTGAGGCAACTAATCTTTTGACAGCCGTGGCAGCTCGTCTGCAGCGGCGGGATCCGTCTGTCTGTGACGGGAATTTGCTGTATTTTCCAAGGAGAGACACTATGGCCGAACAGATTTCTGATGCCACTTTCGATAGCGTTGTCCTGAATTCCGATATCCCCGTGCTGCTGGACTTCTGGGCCCCCTGGTGCGGTCCCTGCCGCGCGGTGGGCCCCATCATCGATGAACTGGCCGCCGAGTACGAAGGCAAGGTCCGCATCGTCAAGATGAATGTGGACGAAAACCCGGCGACGCCCACCAAATTCGGTATCCGCGCCATCCCGACCCTGATGCTGTTCAAGAATGGCCAGGCCATCGATCAGGTGACCGGTGCCGTCAACAAGGACGCCATCGTCAACATCCTGCAGACCAAGGCCCTGGCATGAGTTCCTTCGATGCTGCAGTCATAGGCAGTGGCCCTGCCGGGGTGACGGCGGCGCTGTATCTCGTCCGTTCCGGCTGTTCCGTCATCCTTTTTGAGAAGATGGCAGCCGGGGGACAGATCCTGCAGACCGAGGCCCTGGAGAACTATCCCGGCTATCCCAAAGGGATCAAGGGCTATGAGCTGGCGGACCTGTTTGCCGCGCATCTGGAAGGTTTGCCGGTGACGCACAGCCGTGATGCTGTGGAAAGCGTCAGCGGCGAGGCCGGCGGCTTTGTCGTGCAGGCCGGTGGCAAGCAGCACAGCTGCCGGACGGTCATCGTGTGTTCCGGCGCCCATCACCGCGAGCTGGGGCTTGCCGATGAAAAGCGCCTGCAGGGACGTGGTGTTTCCTATTGTGCCCTGTGTGACGGCAACTTCTTCCGCAATGCACCGGTCGCCGTCGTGGGAGGCGGCAATGCCGCTCTGGAAGAGTCCCTCTACCTGGCCAGGCTGGCTTCCAAGGTCTATGTGATCCATCGCCGGGATGAATTTCGCGGTGCGAAGATCTATCAGGACAAGCTGGAGGCCATGCCGGACAAGGTGGAGCTGGTGCGCAGCAGCGTCGTGACCGCCCTCCACGGCGAAAATGCCCTGGCCGGCCTGAGCGTCCGGGATCTGAAGACGGACGAGATCCGCCAGATCCCTGTCGAAGGGCTGTTCATCTATGTCGGTTTCGAACCGGCAACGGCGTATCTGCCCGCCGCGCTGGAACGTGATGCCCAGGGCTTCATCGTGACGGATACAGAAATGCGGACCAGTATCCCCGGCATCTTTGCCGCGGGAGACGTGCGCTCGAAGCTGTGCCGTCAGGTCATAACTGCCGCCGGTGACGGTGCAACTGCTGCGCAGGCAGCCTTCGTCTTCCTGGAACAGCTCCATGTTTAAAAACTACCTTCGCTCTCTGACTCTGGCTTTGGCCATCTTTTCGCTGTCTGGCTGCGGCATCATCGATATGATCTACCTGCCTCCGGCCGAGGATACAGCGCAGGAGATATTCGAAGCCGGCAATGACGCCATGAGCGAAAAGAACTATGTGCGCGCGGTCGAACTGTATAACAAACTGCGGGATACGTATCCCTTCAGCCCGTATACGGTCGACGCGGAGCTGGCCCTGGCCGACGCCTATTACCTTGATGAGGAATATGTGCTGGCTGCGGAAACGTACAAGGACTTCGAGTCGCTGCATCCTCGGCATGAAGCGACCCCCTACGTCATCTATCAGACGGGCATGTCGCTCATGAAGCAGTTCCGGTCCATCGACCGGGCAACGACGATCCTGCAGGAAGCCTATGAATACTTCGCACGGCTGCAGCAGGTTTATCCTGATTCTCCCTACGCCAAGGACGCCGAGGAAAAAATGCATACCTGCCGTCGTCTGATGGCCGAGCATGAGCTTTATATCGCCGATGTGTTCTGGCATATGGAAAAATACGGTCCTGCCTGGCGGCGCTACGAGTATGTGAGCGAGACCTTCCCGGATGTCCCCGAAGTCGCCTCGCATGCCAAGGAAAAGTCCCTGGCGGCATACCACTACTACAAGGAAGAACAAGGCCGCCTGACCCGTGAAAAACGGCAGGGCAGCTGGCGAAACTGGTTCACCTGGCTGTAAGAACAAAAAAGCCCCGTTCGGGGCTTTTTTGTTCTGCACGGAAAAAGGCTTCCGTTTCGGCTTCCGGGAGGCTCGGCTGCCCGGGGAAGCACAATGACGGCGGCGCTGAGGCTTCCGGTCTGGCCTGGGGCCGCGCTGCCGCATAACAACAAGGATGGAATGACAATGAACGAGGAATACGGCCAGGCAAAAAACAGGGCCGCGCTGCTCTCCCTGCTGGCTGCCTGCCTGCTTACAGCCATCAAGCTGGTTGTGGGGATTGCTACCAACAGCCTGGGGATCCTCTCCGAAGCCTTGCACAGCGGCCTTGACCTGCTGGCGGCGGCCATGACCCTTTACGCCGTCCGGATTTCCTCACGGCCGGCGGATGACCGGCATCCTTACGGTCATGGCAAGATAGAGAACCTGTCGGCCCTGGGCGAGACGGTCCTGCTGTTCGTTATCTGCATCTGGGTCGTTTATGAGGGGGTGGGCCGTCTCCTGTCGGGTGACACGCCCGTGGCCCCGTCCATCTGGGGCATCATCGTGATGGGCATTTCCATCGTCATCGATGTGAACCGGGTGCGGGTGCTGAAGAAAGTAGCCAAAGAGACGCGGAGTCAGGCCCTGGAGGCCGATGCCCTGCACTTTTCGACGGACATCCTTTCTTCCGCTGTTGTCCTTGTGGGGGTAGGCGCGGTCTGGCTGGCCGCCAAGCTGCAATTGCCTGAACCGGTGCACAGGGTCCTGGTGCAGGCGGATACCGTGGCCGCCCTGCTGGTGGCCCTGATCATTTTCCGGGCCAGCCTGCACATGGCCCGGGAAGCCATCAATATGCTCATGGACAGCGGCTCCACGGAAGAGCAGCAGGCCATCTGCGAGGCGGTGAAGCGTCTGCCGGGCGTCCAGGACGTGCAGCGTGTCCGCCTGCGCTCCAGCGGCCCGCATTATTTCGTGGATCTGACGGTGGGGGTCGACCCGGCCATACGGGTCAGCGCAGGGCACAAGATCGCCCATGATGCCGAACTGGCTGTGGATGGCATCCTGCCGGGAGCGGATGTCACGGTCCATGTGGAGCCCGTCCGGTCAGGGCAGAAGGAAGATCCCTTTGCCGTGGTGCAGCGGGTGGCCTCCATCCAGGGGCTGGCCATCCATGATGTCCAGATCCTGCGCAGCGGGGCGGGGACGCTTGTGGAGGTCCATGTGGAAGTACCGGGGCAGGAAGCGTTCTGCGAGGCCCACAAACGGGTCCGTGCCTTTGAGGAGGCGCTGCAGACGTCCCTGCCGCAGGCCGGGATCGTCACGCACATTGATCCTGAAGAGAGCGGGGATGTCCAGGAGGAAGCGGCACCTGCCCAGACGGCCGTGGCGGATCTTGCCTGGAAGGAAGTGGAACAGGCCGTTGCCCATGAGCCCTTGCTGTGCTGCGCCCACAACTTCCATGCCTATACATTGCCGGTATACGGCTTGTGCATCTCCTTCCACTGCTGTGTCCGCCATGAGCTGAGCGTGGAAGAAGCCCACCAGCTGACTGTCCGTCTGGAAAAAGAATTGCGCGAGCGCCTGCCGCTGCTGGGGCGCATACTCATCCATCTGGAGCCGCCCAGGACGGAGGCTGCCCCGCTGGGCAAGTAATGAACGAAAGAAAAGAGGCAGGAAGATGCATGGACATTTTCCTGCCTCTTTTATCAAGAGCTTTGTCGGCCGTCTTTTTTGACAAAATGCCTTTTCCGGGACAGAGGCCTTGGAGAGAGGAGGGGACTTGAGAGAAAAGAGTCCACTTCGCTGTCCAAAGGGAGGCCTTGATCCCTCTGATCTCTAAGCCTTTTCTTCCGTTCCGGCGGTCGTCCGGGCAAGGGCTTCGGCCAGCGACGCCGTCACGGGCTGGGCGGGTTCTTCCTCAAGGATGACCGGCGCGCAGCCCGAGGCCTCGATAAGGCGCTGCCACAGGGCATCCATGCCCATGCGCTTGCTGGAAGAGGTGATGACCGGTTTGACCCCGACGATCTCGCCCCATTCCGCCTGGCGTGCCGCGCGTTCCCGCTGGTTGCACTTGTCGGCCTTGGTCAGGATGGGCAGCAGAGGAAGTCCGCAGGAACGGGCGAATCCGGCCAGATCAAGGTCCAGTTTCTGGGGGGGCAGACGGCTGTCCAGAAGCAGGGCCAGGGCACGCAGGTTCTTGCAGGTGGAAAGATATTTTTCCAGCAGGGTCGCCCAGCTGCGGCGCTCGCTGTGGCTGGCCCGGGCATAGCCGTAGCCCGGCAGGTCTACCAGAAAAAAGTTGTGGGGCTGTACCCGGTAAAAATTGATGGAGCGCGTCTTGCCCGGCGTGGCGCTGACCTTGGCCAGCTTTTTGCGCACGGCCAGGGCGTTGATGAGCGATGACTTGCCCACGTTGGAACGGCCGGCCAGGGCCACCTGGGCTTCCGGGACATCCAGAAGTTGCTGGAGGGTGTAGACGGTGCTTTCTAGGGTAAGCGTGGGCATGGTGTGGACCTCAGGCACAGCTTGACAGTAAGGGGTATTTTCACAATAATCCGCAATTCACTAAGCGTATAGTAGCCGTAGCGCGTTTTTTTTGCAAATGGCTGAAGAAAGGCCACGTGCACGGCCGCAGGAGGAAGAATGTATTCGACGACTGATTTTCGCAAGGGCCTCAAGATCGAGGTGGAAGGCATCCCCTACGAAATTGTTGACTTCCAGCACTTCAAGCCCGGCAAGGGCGGTGCCATGGTCCGCACCAAGCTGCGCAACATCCTGACGGGACGCATCCAGGACATCACCTTCCGTTCCGGCGAAAAGGTGGGCAAGCCCGACATGGAGACCCGCGACATGCAGTTCCTGTATCGCCAGGACGACGAGCTGATCTTCATGGACATGACCACCTACGAACAGCTCCAGGTCTCCACCTCCACCACCAGCGGCAAGGAAGGCTTCCTCAAGGACGGTCAGGAATGCCGCGTGCTGCTGTACAAGGGCAATCCCCTGGATATCGATATCCCGCTGAGCCTGGTGCTCGAAGTGGTGGAGACCGAACCCGGCGCCAAGGGCGATACCGTGAGCAACGTGACCAAGCCCGCCAAGCTGGAAACCGGCATCGTGGTGCAGGTGCCCATCTTCGTGAACGAAGGTGACCGCATCAAGGTCGATACCCGCACCAAGGAATACCTGGGCCGCGAATAGGCCTTTTTGCAAGATACGCGAGGGTAGACATACGGACGCACGCAAGTTCAGCCGCGAACTTTTTGGGCTTTTCCTGCTTTTCTGGGCGCTGTTGATGCTGCTCAGTGTGGTGACTTTCAGTGCCAATGACCCCAGCCTCAACCATGTGGTCAGCAAACAGGCAGAAGTCAGCAACCAGGCGGGACTTTTTGGTGCCTATACTGCCGGCTTCCTCAATGATGTTTTTGGCATAGGCGCCTATATCTGGCCCCTGGTCTTCGGGGCCCTGGGCGCGTCCTGTGTCTCCCCCGCGTATACCATCAGCTGGTGGCGCTGGTGCGGCCTTTTTTTGCTGACCATCTGCCTTCTGGTGGTGGGGGCCGCATGGGATCTGTCCCTTGGCGATATCACCGGCGGCGGGATGATCGGCAGCACCCTCCATTCCAATTCCAGCTACTACCTGAGTCCCGGAGGTTCGGGGCTTGTCTGGTTCTTCATTTTTCTGGTCGGTGTGCAACTGACCTTCAACTTTTCCTGGTTCTCCGTGGGGGCGCTTTGCATGGCCCGCATCCGGGAGCGCATTCTGCAGAAAAAACAGGATGAAGAGCACAAGCCCGAAATCGTCACCCACGGCCAGGAACTTGCGTCCCTTCCTTTCCATAAGCGTATCCTGGCCGGTCTGAAGCAGAAAAAGCCGGGCAAGGGATCTGATTTCTGGCGGGCCCTGCGCGACAAGCTGGGCAATATCCGTCCGGCCAAAGAGCCCATGCCGGAGATCTATCCTGTGGAACCCGAAGAGACGCCCGCCGCATCTGCTGCTCCCGCCAAGGATCAGGCGCCCGTTGCCGCGCCCGTCGCCGTGGCAGATGACGATGATGACTTTTTTGCGCCGTCGGCTCCCCGTCCGGTCATTGTCGAGACGGCGTCTGTGGTCCCGGCTGATGGAGACGATGAGGCTGCCGGGGCAGCGTCTGCGGACAGCGGCGTACCGTCACAGAAAGATCCCGGGATGCGTCCCGCCGCGTCCGCGCCTGCTGAGGGGGCTCCTGCACCGCAGCCCTCTCCCGCATCCCCCAAGGCCGCTGGTTCAACGCCCGCAGCTCCTTCTGGCCGGCCGACGGCCGCGCCGGAAAAGCGCCCCCGCGCCCCCATCCCCTTGCCTAGCCTCGATCTGCTGAGCCTGCCTTCCAAGGATGCTCCCCGTGTACGGCGCGAGGATCTGGAAGCCCGCGGCAAGGCACTGATGGAATGCCTGAAGGATTTCGATATCCAGAGCGAGCTTGTCCGCATCACTCCCGGCCCTGTGGTCACCATGTACGAGGTGCGCCCGGCTCCCGGTATTCGCGTCAACCGTATCGCCAATCTCAGCGACGATCTGGCCCTGGCCCTCAAGGCCATCGCCGTGCGCATCCAGGCGCCGATCCCCGGTTCCGATACGGTAGGCATCGAGATCCCCAATGATGACCGGGAGATCGTCAATTTCAGGGAGCTGGCCTCGTCGGAAGATTTCCGCAAGGGCTGCGGGCCCCTGACCATGATCCTGGGCAAGGATATCGCCGGTCGCCCCTTCATGGCGGATCTGACCCGGATGCCGCATCTGCTGGTGGCAGGCGCCACCGGTGCGGGCAAGAGCGTCTGTCTCAATGGTATCCTGCTCAGCCTGCTGTACCGCACGCAGCCGGAAGAGATGCGCTTGCTCCTGGTGGACCCCAAACGTATTGAAATGGCCATGTACGCCGATGAGCCCCACCTGATCCATCCCGTGGTGACGGAGATGAGCGAAGCCAAGAACGCTCTCGACTGGGCCGTGCATGAAATGGATCAGCGCTATGAGGCCATGGCCCGCATGGGCGTACGCAACGTGGCCTCGTACAATCAGCGTCTGGCCGGCTACAATGGCCAGCTCCCGCCGGATCTGGCGGATCTGGAGCCCTTGCCTTATCTGGTCATCGTCATCGACGAGCTGGCCGACTTGATGATGACGGCTGCCCGAGAAGTGGAGACCAGCATCGTGCGTCTGGCCCAGCTGGCCCGCGCCGCCGGCATCCATATGATCCTGGCTACCCAGCGTCCCAGCGTGGATGTGGTAACCGGTCTGATCAAGGCCAACTTCCCGTGCCGCATTTCGTTCCAGGTCACGTCGCGGCATGATTCGCGTACCATCCTGGACCAGGCCGGTGCGGAGCACCTGCTGGGCCGCGGGGACATGCTGTTCAAGCCCAGTGGCGGGCGCCTGCAGCGTTTGCATGGCCCCTTCCTGAGTGATGAAGAAGTGCAGAACGTCGTCGGCTACTGGAAGCACCATCTCGTGCCCAGTTATAAGGTCAGTTTTGCGGACTGGAACACTGACGGCGCCGCCGGTGGCAATGGGGGCGGCAGCGGAGCGGGCGATGTGGCTTCTGATCCCCTGTATGCAGAAGTCCAGGCCTTTGTGACCGAACAGGGCAGGGTGTCCATTTCCCTGATCCAGCGACGCTTCAAGATCGGCTTCAACAGAGCCGCCAATATGGTGGAACAGCTGGAGGCCGATGGTATCATTGGCCCTGCCGACGGCAGCAAGCCGCGAGCCGTGGTCAAATAGGAGGTAACAAATGCGCATGATAAAATCTCTGGTGCTTGGAGCCGTATCCCTGCTGGCGCTTGCCTCATGGGCGCAGGCGGCCGATCTTGTTGGTGATCTCAAACAGCGTTATGACAGTTTGCAGTCCTTTTCCGCCGAGTTTGAACAGAAGCTTACCCATAAGGAAAGCGGAGCTGTGGAAACGCGCTACGGGACCCTGCACTTCAAAAAGCCCCTGCTCATCCGCTGGGAGACGAAAAAGCCCATCAAGGAAACCCTTGTGGTCACGGGCAAAGAGATTTGGGATTATATCCCGGACGAGGAAGTGGCCTACCGCTATCCCCACGATCTGGTACAGGACTCCCGCAGCATCATCCAGGTGCTGACCGGCCAGGCCGCGTTGAGCAAGGATTTTGACATCAAGGAAGAGGGCACGGAGAACGGGATGCGGAAACTCCGCCTGTACCCCAAGGATCCGACGCCCCAGATGGTGGAAGCCCTGATCTGGGTCGATGCCCAGACCTTTATCCGCCGTGTGGATCTGGTGGACTTTTACGGCAATCATAACGATGTGAATTTCACCAAGTTCATCCCGGACGTCATGCTGGGAAGCGGCACCTTCCAGTTTACGCCGCCCAAGGGAGTGGATGTGGAGGACCGTACTGATAAAGCCAAGGTGCAGGAGCGTGAGCTTTTCAAATAGCCGTCCGGCATGTGACATTCGTAAAAGGTCCCGGTTTCCGGGGCCTTTTTCATTTTATGGGCTTTAGCCTGTTGAGCGCCTGACAGGCGCGAAACAAAAAACCACCCGCTATGCGGGTGGAGACAATACGTTATACACACAAAAACACCTTTCCGATACGATGAAGTTGTTCAAGCCCATCGCAACTTTAACGGAAAGGTGTTTTTGTTATGAAAACTAAGGCTCATAGTTTAGCACATACGAAGTTGTTGTGCAAGTATCATATCGTCTTTACTCCAAAATATAGAAGGAAAATAATCTTCGCACAGCTTCGTGAAAGTATAAAAGAAATTTTGCAATGTCTCTGCAAATATAAAGGGGTTGAGATTCTGGAAGGGCATCTGATGCCGGATCATGTCCACATGCTGGTGTCCATACCTCCTAAAATCAGTGTGGCAAATTTCATGGGCTACCTGAAAGGGAAAAGTTCGTTGATGATATTCGATAAACACGCAAACCTTAAGTATAAGTTCGGCAACAGAAAATTTTGGGCCGAAGGATATTATGTCAGTACGGTGGGGCTTAATGAGGCAACGATTAAAAAGTATATCCAGGATCAGGAACGCCACGATATTATAAGAGACAAGCTGACATCACGCGAATATCAAGACCCCTTTAAGGGGTAGTCAAGGCGGCAAGGGCACTGGGCTTGAACAACGTGAAAGCCAGCGTCTTTAGGCGCAGCCGGTAATAGGCCCTTATAGGGCCAGAGCAAACCACCTGCTTTGCGGGTGGTT
>NZ_LT630450.1:517500-712500 GCF_900116045.1 Desulfovibrio piger | reverse complement strand
AGTTTGACTGGGGCGGTCGCCTCCCAAAATGTAACGGAGGCATGCAAAGGTTCCCTCAGGCTGATTGGAAACCAGCCGTCGAGTGCAAACGCAGAAGGGAGCTTGACTGCAAGAGAGACATCTCGAGCAGGTACGAAAGTAGGTGTTAGTGATCCGGTGATCCCGAATGGAAGGGTCATCGCTCATTGGATAAAAGGTACGCCGGGGATAACAGGCTGATCGCATCCAAGAGTTCACATCGACGATGCGGTTTGGCACCTCGATGTCGGCTCATCACATCCTGGGGCTGAAGCAGGTCCCAAGGGTACGGCTGTTCGCCGTTTAAAGTGGTACGCGAGCTGGGTTTAAAACGTCGTGAGACAGTTTGGTCCCTATCTTCTGTGGGCGTAGGAGAATTGAAAGGGCCTGTCCCTAGTACGAGAGGACCGGGATGGACACACCACTGGTGGACCTGTTGTCGTGCCAACGGCACAGCAGGGTAGCTATGTGTGGAAGGGATAACCGCTGAAAGCATCTAAGCGGGAAGCCTGCCTTAAGATAAGTTCTCCCTGACGCAAGTCCTGAAGGGCCGAGGTAGACGACCTCGTCGATAGGCTGGAGGTGGAAGCCCTGTGAGGGGTGGAGCTGACCAGTACTAATAGCCCGTGCGTCTTGTTTCTCGAAAAAACCTTCCATCCCTGTTTCAATATTTTGACAAATTTCTTTGGTAGCCATAGAGGAGAGGGTACACCCGACCCCATTCCGAACTCGGAAGTTAAGCTCTCCATCGCCGATGATACTGCATAACGTCATGTGGGAAAGTAGGCCGCTGCCAAAGATTGTTCGAGACCCCCTTGCCGCTTTCAGCGCGAGGGGGTCTTTTTTGTATGGCGCGCCTCCGCGCCGCACTCGCCTGCCAGACGCTCAACAGGCTAAAGCCCGTAAATCACACAGGCCGCCCAAAAGGGCGGCCTGTCGTGTCATAGGGCTGCAAAATTGATCCATAGAGGATTCACATTCTGCACTTAGAATTCAATGCCGGGCTGTGCCTTGATGCCTTTGCGCCACGGATGCTTTATTTCCCTCATTTCCGTCACCAGATCTGCCATATCTTCAAGCCAGGAGGGCAGAGCTCTTCCTGAAAGTACCAGATGGACTTGCTTTTGCTTGCCCTGTACCAGGAAATTTTCCAGTTCCCGGCGTTCGAGCAGACCCAGCTGCAGGGCATACAGTACCTCATCAAGAAGCATCATGAACAGGCCGTCAAGATGGCGAGTCGCCCATTCCAGGGTACGGAGAGCAGCATCCCGATGCAAGGCACGATTTTCTTCATTCAGAAAAAAACCACATCCCCCGATATGGAGCGTGATGCCCGTGAGGGCGGCAAGCATTTTCTGTTCGCCAGCCTGCACATCCGACTTCATGAACTGTACGAAAGCGACAGGAAGCCCTTGCCCCGCGGCCCGGATGGCCTGCCCCACGCAAGCGGAGGTCTTTCCCTTACCATCACCAGTATAGACAAGCAGCATGATTCCTCCGTGAAAAACATGTCACCATTTCAGTACATCATGCGTCATAGAATATCGGCTCAAGCTCATATTCCATTGCTATGCCGTCATGCAGGGAGCCGGTCACCAGACAGCCCTGCGCCATCATTTTCTGTACGCGCTGGAAAATGGCCTCATCGCGTTCGTTGACGCGCACTGAACAGCGGATAGTCATTTTGAGCACCCTGCTTTTCCCCTGTTCATTTCTCCCCATTTCCAGTTCGGCTGTGGCATGAAGATCATCGAATTCCACATCACGCGCCAGCATGGCGGCCGCCAGCATGGAGCCGTAACAGTACAGGGAGGCCGCGGCCAGTAACTGTTTTGCGGTACCGCCACGTTGATCTTTGGGGATTTCCCTGTTGTCTATGGTGATATGCGGCAGCGCGATACTGCCGGTATCGATGCTATGGACATCATCTTTGAAAGAATAGGAAACTGTCAGAATATCGGACATATCCGTTCCCCCTATCATTCGCGTTGATCAGGAAAGGAATTCCCTGTACTGTGGCCAGTCGCCCTGCACTCTACTGAGTCTTGAGGATATCATTCATGGCCCGCTTATAGTAGGCTTCTTCCTTTTCCATGAATGCCTGATTGTCCTTGCTGTTCAGAAAAGCCGGTACAGAATGCACGCTGGCGATATCCTTGATGTACTCAGGATCATTGCAGACATCTGCAAAAGCACGCTCCAGTACGGCGATGCATTCTGGAGAAATCCCCTTGGGGCCTATCAGGGACATCCACTGCGTATAGCGGAGATCATATCCCTGCTCCAGCGAGGTCGGCACATTCAATTGCGGATAGCGTTCTTCACTCAGAGAGGCGATGGCCCGGACACCATAACGTGCTGGCAGCGAAGGCAGGGAGTCATACAGCATGATGCGCCCTGAAATCAGGGCAGCCATAGCTTCCGCATCGTCCTTGAAGACAATGGCTCTGGGGTTGACGCCCATCAGCTTGAACATGTGGGCCATGGAAAGATGGATCTGGCTTCCCATGCCGAGATGGCCCCAGAAAAATTTGTCCGGCGCCGCCTGGACAGCGTTCTTCAGATCCTTCATGTCCTTGATGGGGCTTTGCGCTGAAACCTCCAGGAACAGAGGTTCGTTCGTGGCGCGTGCGATGGAGCAGAAGCTGGAAAGATCATACATGGTCTTGCGGAAATTGGGCTGCATGATCAGGGGAGCCACAGGGGAAAAGCCGATCGTGTAGCCGTCAGGACGGGACTTGGCAAGTTCCGTCATCCCGATGACGCCGCCGGATCCGGCGATATTTTTGACGATGATGGTCTGCCCCAGCCGCTTCCCCAGATGCAGGGCAATGTAGCGGCCGATGACGTCCGTTGCACCGCCTGCGCCGAAGGGGATAATCATCGTGATCGTACGCTCGGGGTACGCGGCCAAGGCACGGCCGGGCAGTCCCGCTGCAAGACATGAGCACAGGAAAAGGAAGGCCAGGGTCCACAGGAAACATACGCGTCTCATATCAACACCTCCTGAGAAAGGATTACGGAGCGTTATGATGAGAAAGGACCTCTCTCCACTTTCTGACGCTCTTCACGACAGGGCGGATCAGCAGGAAGAGGACGACGACCAGAAAGATGCAGGCCAGAGGGTGGTCCGCAAGATAGACCGGCCAGGGGGTATCCGCACGGTAAATGGCGACCTGTGAATAACGGTATTCAAATTGTGGCGCGAGGATGAAACTTACCAGGGCGGGAGCCAGGGGGAAATTGCCCAGACGGAAACCAAATGCCACAAGGCCCACGGCAAGTGCTATGAGCAGGTCGAAATAATTGTTGCGTGCGATAAAGGCTCCCAGCATGGAAAAGACGATGATCAATCCCAGCAATACAGCATTGGGCAGCCGAATGAGCCGTCCAAAGCTGCGCACCATGATGATGGCTGCTACCGTCAGCATTATGTAGGCAATCAGAAGCAGGAAAAAAATGCTGTGCACCATGACGGGGTTGTCCAGCATGAGGCGGACGCCAGGTGTGATCTGGTGGATGGTCAGGGTGGCAAGAATGAGCGTTGTTTCAGCGTCACCGGGAATGCCCAGCGCAAGAGTCGGTACCATGGCGCCGCCGGTCACGGCATTATGGCTGGCTTCAGGGGCGATGACCCCTTCCACAGACCCCTTGCCGAAATCTTCAGGATGGGATGATGCCTCGCGGGCCATGGAGTAGCTGATGAACGCCGCCGGCGATGCGCCGGTGCCGGGCAGGATGCCGATGAAAGTCCCAATGACTGCGGAACGCAGGGTAACCCATTTCCTGGCGAACCATTCCCGCAGCGAGGGAAAACGGATCTTGTGGCACTGGATAATCACATAATCGGGCAGGGTATATATCTCATAGATACGGTGGAAAACTTCGGAGAGCGGGAACAACCCTATGATAAAAGGCAGCATGTCGATCCCGGAGGCAACGCTCATGAAGCCAAAGGTGAAGCGAAGTTCCGATGAGATGGGGTCCATGCCCACAGTGGAGAGCAGCACACCGAATAAGCCGGAAAACAGGCCCTTGATCAGGTTCCCCTCGGAAAGGGTGGTGATACATGCCAGCCCCATGGCAATCAGTGCGCAGATTTCCAGAGGTCCGGCATACTTGTTGGAAAGATGCGCCAGGGGGCCGGCAGCCGCAGCCAGCACAAAACAGGAAAAAATACCCCCTGCCACAGCAGATACCGTCACCCAGCCCAGCGCTTCAGCGGCCTTGCCCGCAAGCGCCATGGGATAGCCGTCCAGATTGGTAGCCGCCGCCTGCGGTGTCCCGGGAACATTGATAAGGATGGAAGCGATGCTGCCGCCGTAGAGCGAGCCCACATAGGTTCCGAGCATCAGGGCAAAAGCAGGGATGTGATCCAGCATGAGCGTGAACGGAAGACAGACTGTCAGCGCCAGGATGGAACCGAGCCCCGGCAGGGCCCCCAGAAGCGTACCGAACAGGACGCCACAAAACAGCAGGATGAGCGGCAGGGGCGTAAAGACAAGAGCGCAGGCCTCAAGCGTCAATTGAACGACATCCATATCCCCTCCTTACATCAGGGCAAAGTGCGGCAGAGGTATTTGAAGAAGATGCACAAAAATGGCCCAGATCAGTACGATGGAAAATGCCGCAATGGGGATTCCCTTTCGGAAGCTTCGGTAGTCCAGCGCATAGAAGATCATGAGCAGCATGAGGATTCCGGAAAGAACGAAACCGACATGGCGAAGGGTGAGAATGAAGAAGATGATGGCCAGAACCGTCTTGAGCAGTTGCGGGACAACATGCTTCAGAGGGATGAAGACGACGGGTTCGCGTGGAGCGACGATATAGATGACGGCAAGCAGACACCAGAGGACAAGCACTGCCCTGGGAAAATCCATGGGATGCAGGCTGAACGGTTCTGGCGTAAATGAGCATTCAAAGATGACGGTCTGATGCAGCATGAATAGGCCAAAAGCGAGAAAGATGCCTCCAATCAGAAATCGTCCGGGATCGAAAAACTTCATGCTGTCCCCCGAATGGTTGCATGGAACGGACGCCCGCGCCGCGCAAAGCGGCGCGGGCGTTGTTTTCATGGGTTAAATACAATCATGATGCTCCCAAATGGGGCGCTTCTCCTTGTTCAATGCGTTTTCGAGCTTGTCCAGCGACTTTTCCAGGCGTTCTATCTGATGGAACGGGGCTTCCGGGTCTTCCAGTGCCCCATACAGTACCGCGCCTTCCGCGCCGTTGGGTACCGGCAGTCCCGTCACATAGCAGACCGTGGGAATGAGATCCACGAGATGGCAAGGCTTCTTCAGGCGGCTGCCCTTTTTGATACCTTTGCCCATGAGTGCCAGCAGCGAATTCAGACGCCCGTATCCAAAGTGCGCTGTGGGCAGGATAGGACCGTGCTGCGCTCCGAACTCGGGATAGATGGCATAGACGACATCCCCCACGTCATCACCGTACAGGCCGATGAGCCGGGCGTCGTCACGGGTAACGGCCATGGCAACGGGGCGCTTGCCCGTTGCGGGATCGACATAGGTCAGCAGCGCGTCGATGATCTGGCGCTGGACCTTCTCATAGTCTTCGGGCTCCACGATACCCTCCGGGTCACGCCCCTTGAGGTTGACGTAGACATAGAGCCCCCGGGAAGGCGAGCAGAGAGAGCGGCTGAAGTCCACCCTGGAGTTGCCAAAGCCCATGCAGCGCTTTTCGTATTCGGCAAGTTCGCCCTTGGGGCCGGATTCCTCGGCGATATACGTATGGCACAGGCCCGCTTCTTCCAGGGGACGGAGAGGGCTGAATGGCGGTCCATCAGGCGTGCAGCCGTGGTCGGACACCACCGCGATGAGCGTATCCTTGCTGCAGGCGTTCATGACACGGCCTATCAGCGCATCCTCGATGGAGTAGAGCTTGCGGTGAATCTCCCAGGTGGCGGCACGGATCTCGGGATCTTCACTGGTAAAGGGATCATTGAAGACATGATAGAACCAGTCGATGGGATGCGAGTGCATGGCGAACACCGACCAGTCATCGCGGGCCAGTTCCTCTTCCGCCATTTCCGCCAGGAAGGTGCTCAGGCTTTCCGTCATTTCGAGCCAGGTGTCCACATCGATGACTTCTCTCAGATACAGGTAGATGCCGCCGCCACGGTGCACGGTGCCCCGTCCGCTGTGCGCCACCTTGGCGAAGGTCTCCGGTGAAGTGGTGAAGGGACACTGCGTAGGCACCAGAGCGCCGACCACCAGGCAAAACTCGTCGGCATCTTCGGAAAGGATGAAAGGCTTGACCCGGGTGAAGGTCTCATACTGCTTGCCGTCGGCCATTTCAATGACGGGGAAGAACTTGGGGCTCCATTCCCCCTTCTTGACGGTGACAAAGGCATGCGAATAGTCCTTGTCGGGAGAGAGCGTCACCGTGTCATAGGCATCCGAGCCCGGGGACTTGGTGACGAGGACGTACCACGTCGTCTGCCGGGGTTCGATCAGTGCATCAAAAAACGGCACATCGAATTTCATTTCGAGAGGATCTTCCCCGAGGTCAGGGGCATTCAGCCAATCTTCCGCATCCTCGAAACGTCCCCGGACGGAGAAGGGAAGATAATCGGTGCTGACGACAAAGTCCTGACACAGGGCGAATTCGATCTCTTCGAACGGCAGCCCGTAGCGCATTTCGCCGGGCACCATGCCGCAGCCGCCGTACATGGTCACATTCTCGTTCTTGGGCGGCCAGGATACGGGAAAGGTGAGCACAACGCTCTTCTTGCCGGCGCGGGCGGCGGCATCCCACAGGGTCTCTACCTTGACGAGGCTGCTGTCCCATGCCTGGCGGGTATTGGCATTTTCGGGATTTGTGTCTGGAATCTGGTAATGAAAGTCCGTTACGCCGTGGGTCCCGGGATACGCGCCGGTGGCGATGGTCGTCCAGTTGGGCGGCGTGATGGTGGGTAACGGACACAGGCAGTCATCTGCGAAAAAGCCGTTGTCAATGATCTTCTTCATGTTCGGCAGATAGCCGTCCTTGATCATGTCCAGCATGAGCTGTGGCTGCGCGCAGTCAAGCCCGATGATGGCAACCTTCTTGCTGAACTTCGGCATGCTAGTCTCCTTTCAGATTCATTCCATGGGAAGTTTGGGTACCCTCGCCACTGGTGGACGTAAAAAAAAATTTATTTTTAAAAATAATATTTATTTTTTAAAAAATAAATTATTTTGTCAAGATGATTTTTTAAATAAAATTTTTAATATAGACATTTTTCAGCAGCATTCGCCGTGTTCCGCGGAGCGCAGGCTGCGATGCATGAGACGCAAGGCGGTGTCTTCATATTCCGTGCTCAGCAGACCAGCGGCATAAAAGGCGTACTCGCTGTCGACCAGATATTCTGCCTGCTCCGGCAGCAGCACATCGGTTTCATCAGGGGTACGGCAGGCCCCCGCCAGCAGGCCTCCGGGAGCGGCATGTGACACCAGGACGCCCCCAGTCCCTATGATCCGTGTGACGCCCTGGATATTTTTCCCGCGCTGGATACGCTCAACGCCTGCGGCAAGCACACGCTCGACACGCCCCGCATGCCGCCGGGCGGATATGCGTACAGCCCCCCGGGCCAGAGCATCGTCGATGCGGCGTTCTGCCGGACTTTCCGCCAAGCTGGCACGTTCCCGTTCCCAGCGGGCCAGGATGGTGTTGGTTTCCTCAACGGATACCCCGGCGTCGGCTTCCAGGACACCTGGCCCCATTTCCTGCCGCAGGCTGCCGGAAGACTCGCGCATCCCCAGGTCCCCTTCCACCGTACGGCGGGCAAATTCCTCTGGCGCCCCCACGATCCTGGCACCCTGGCAGGCTTCCTGCTGAATGAAGGAATGGATGTCTGTCGTTGCCCCGCCGATATCCACGATCATGAGGGGGCCCATGCCGGGGACGGCATTTGTGCCCTGGGCCAGGAGTTTTCCTGCGGCCAGAACTGCCGCAGGGGTCGGCATGACAACACGGTCCAGCAGGGGCACGACTTTTTCCAGACCTTTCATATTGATGATACGGTGCAGAAAAAGGTCCCGGATAACGGCTGCCACCGGCGCAGAATTCATGCCGCCAACGCAGGGCGTGATATTATGTGAAACAAAAATCTCCTTGTGTGCCGCGCCAAAAATACTGCGCACGTCTGCCGCAGCTGCGGTATTCCCTGCATAGACAAAGGGGATATGCAGCCGGCTTGACGCCAGCATCTCGGCATTATGGCGCAGGGTCCGCACTCCCCCGCCATCATAGCCGCCACAAAAAAGCACGATCTCCAGGGGCAGGGAGGACAGGGCCGCCACGTCCTCCTTTGTCAGGTGTCCACAGAAAGTCCCAAGGATTTTCGCCCCCGCGCCGAAGGCCGCATTGCGTCCGGCCGTTGTGCTCAGGGAGCGGGACAGGCCCACGACCCCCATGCGTAAGCCTCCGGCGGCACTGGAGGAAGCCAGCTTCCGTGCCGCCTCGAATGCCGCTCCCCCTATGGTATCACGGCATTTTGCAAAACAGCGTGTCAAGGCCACCGTGGCATCCGTCGCCACCGTCGAAGGCTCCCGCCAGGTCAGCACGATATCGCCCTGGCGCAGATCCGCTACCACGACCTTCGTATAGGTGCTGCCAAAATCGACGAGCACGGCATAAGCATTAGTGCGCATCGCCGCTCTCCTTGCTGAAATGCCGGAGGATGGCAGGAACGATCTTTTCCATGTCATTGTCACAGTTGATGCCGAGGGTACGCAATTCTTCGCTGACATCTTCTGCCAGCAGGCCGCCATTGCGGTTTTCGTTGAGCAGCCCGCCAAAAATGCAGAACGGATGACATCCGGCTTCCTGGAGCTGTCGCATCAGTTCCCTGCCGAACGAAAGCGCGATGCCGTTATATGTGCTGATGGCCACCACAGAGCATTCCGTTTCGATGACGTTGTCCACCACTTCCTGTGCTGTGATATAGGTGCCGAGATCGAAAACATGTGCGCCTGTCCGCAGGAAAAGGGTCTTGATCATCTCCTTGCCGTAATCATGGATGTCTGTGGATCCTACGATGACATTCATGCCCGTAAGCTGCTGGGAAGCGTCCATGCCGGAAAAGATCCTCGTCTGCCGCTGTTGCAGGGTACGGACGATATCCGTGGGGCAGACCGGAACCCGCCCTCGCAAGGCTGTCTTTTCGCGCCGCCCCACACCGAACTTTTCTTCAAGCTGCGCCGCTCCGATGCTTTTCAGACAGGCAAAGACCTCGCCGGCATGGCGGGTATCGACCCCCAAATCATCCAGGCCGTTCATGACACGTTCAAAAAAGACGCTCCCGCAAGCGACCAGCACATCGCGTCTGGCCTCAATGGCGCTCCAGTTCATGTATGGTTCGAGCAACTGCGACTTTTCGATCATCATGTCGATGCACAGATGCGCGTCGACGATCTCATCCGGCGTGGGGATGCGCTGGGCTTCCGAAACGGGCACGGCGCTGACGGCGTGCCCTGTAGGCTTGTGGCGCTGGCAGACCGCATCGGCCAGCGAGAAGGAGCTCAACGCCCCGTAGTTGCGGCTCAGATCAAGGCCATAATCAATGGTGTTGCCGAACGTCATGGTCCCGGGTACGCCCTTGGTGTTCCCCGCATCCATCGCCATGTTGAAGACGATGCGGCTCACGGGATCGCTGAACAGGTTTCCGTAGCTGAACGTCATGCATGCGCCGAGCAGTCCCTCCACCAGGTAGCGTTCGATCATGGCCCAGCCGACAAGGTTGGCCAGGTCATGCATCTGGTTCCCGTAGCCGTCATCCAGGTTGGAGTGTATGATGGTGCCCGGGATCTTGCCCATCAGGGCAAAGGCCACGAGACTGTTGACAGTACGTTCCCGCTCCAGTTCTATGCCGGGATATTCATAGGTAAAATAGTGGGATACGTTCCCGATTGATGTTACACCGGCCTGAAGTCCCAGCACGGTATTTTCGAGGGCATTGGGAGCACCGATCATGTGGTCGCTCAAGTGGGGCTGGATAGGAGCGATACGGCCAAGCTCCCTCCATTCGTCGGGCGTTTCAAAAATCAGTCCTGTCCCACGCTGCATGTTGCGTCGATATTCTGCGGGAACCCCCATGACCCAGTCAAAAATGAAGCCCATGCGAGTGATATAGCTGTTGCGTCGCTCCAGCTCTCTGTAGATGTACTCGACGTTGCGCGCTGTTTCGTCCCAGGAATTCCAGCCGATATGAGAATGCTTGCAAATAGTACCGTTGCGCATAGCAGCAATTTTGTATTCCCACTCGCTGGATACGCCGTATTTTTCAAAAAATAGTGTCTTTCCTACAGAGATCCTGCCTGCAATCTTCTCTGCCTCGTGAAAGATGGAAGCCATATCAGGTAAGTCCTTGTATTCAAAGCGCTTAGTTATAGTGAGCTGCATCGGGAGCCTCCTTTTCGCGGCAGAGAATAACTATAAAAGTTTAATTTTTTTAAAATTAAACTTTAAAAAAATCCATGTCAACAAATTAAAATTTATTTTTTTTATATTTTCTTTTTCGCAAAAATACGGCATTCTCCTTGCATACAAGGCAATGTCAGGCTGAGACAGCAGGGGGGCGGAAGATCGTCCGCCTCTTCCGCATGTCAGAAATTTCTCTCCGTAATGTCTCCAAACTAAAATAACCAGCTATGTCTGATACTTTTGAAAATATCCTGCAGCGGCTCATCAAGGCCACCGGCAGCAAGAACGCATCGGAAATGGCAAACGCGCTCGGCCTTTCCCCCCAGTCCGTCTACAGCGCGAAGACCAAGGGAAAAATCCCCCCTGCCTGGATTTTTGCCGCTGCGGAACGCTTCAACGCGTCGGCGGACTGGATATATTTCGGCTATGCCATGCCGAAAGACACTACGCTCACACCGCCCCAGCTGGCCTTTTGTCCTTTTCTGGATTCCTTTTTCAACAGCGGGAAGAAATTCGACGAGATAGATCTGGATGCATTGCCGCGCCTGCCGTTCACGCTGGAAAAATTGCTCCGGCTCGGACGGCCGGAAGCCATGGTCGTCATCCGGGTCTATGGCAACTCCATGTCACCGGAGATCATCAATAATGATCTCGTGATGATCGACACAAGCATGCGGGCCATCATCCCAGGTGAGCTCTATGGCGTCGAATTTGAAAAATCTCTTTATCTCAAACGGATAGATACGCTTCCTGGGCAGATTTTGCTCAAATGCCACGATCCGAGCTTTCCCACCATCAAGGTCGCTGCGGATGACTACGCCGACAGCATTTCCATCATAGGACGTGTCGTCTGGTGTTCGCGCGAATACTCTCCCTGCGCAGATGCTGTGGATACGCTGGAAACCCTGCTGCCATAAGGTGCCGTCCGCAGCGTTTGGGCAGGACGATAGAAAAGCCCTGCCGGCAATCGGCAGGGCTTCATCGCGTTCATGGGGAGAGGGCGTCTGACCGGCCCGGGACGCATGCAGGGAAGCAGCGCGGACGGATTCTGCCTCTCGCGGCAGGGCCCCATGAAGGATGCGGATCCTCTGAAGCATTGTCCGCGACTTTCTCCATTGCTTTGAATGTTGCCTCGAGCGTGAGGCAGTGAAAAAGGCCTCTGTGCGGGGGCTTTCCTCTTATGGCGTCGGTTTGTCGAGCACGCCGCAGGCACAAAAATCAAAACCACCCGCTTTGCGGGTGGTTTTGATTTTTTACCGTAACGTGGGGGGCCTGAAACTAGCGGGCGGCTTCCAGCCAGCGCCGCAACAGGGAAACAGGGTGCAGACAGTCCTTGCCGGAGCCGTGTTTGATCTGGACACGGCAGGTGCCGCATTCCGACGCCGCCACAGGCGCCGGACTTTTGCGCACGGCATCGAAAAGGGCGGACCCCACCTGCATGCCGATAGCGTATTTTTCCTTTTTGAAGCCATAGCTGCCCGAGATGCCGCAGCAGCCGGCATCAGCGTTGCGGACATGCATGCCGGGCAGGGCGCGGAGCAGATCGAGGCCGGGAAGACCATTGCCCTGGGCGCGCAAATGGCAGGGAGCATGGTAGATGAGCTCGGAAGGAACCACGGAACTGTCCACGGTTTTTTCGGGCAGACACAGTTCGCCCTTATCCACGCAGTCCAGAAGGAAGGCCTGCGCATCCAGCAGGGTCGTGGAGACGCCATCGATCATCAGGTCGGGATAGTATTCCGGCAGATCGGAAGAGAACATCAACGCGCAGCTGGGGCAACCGGTGATGACCGGGATGCCTTCCTTGCGCCAGCGCTGCAGTTCCGCGATGTTCTTTTTGGCATTGGCGCGGGCGTCATCCCAGAATCCGTTGGCGACCATGGGCAGACCGCAGCAGACGAATTCTTTGGGAACGATGACATGATAACCGGCCTGGTTCAGCACCCAGACAAGATCGAGCCCGGTCTGCGGGTCGTAGACATCCAGAAAGCAGCCGGGGAAAAGGACGACATACTTGTTGGTATGGGGCTGCCAGATTTTTTTCAGCTGCTGCCGGAAGCTCTTTTCGGCAAAGGCCGGCATGGGAGCTTTGGCAGAGATGCCCAGCTTGTCCAGCGCAAAGCGCGTCACGGGATTGAGCATGCCGAAGTTCTTCAGCCTGGCAGGCACGTAACGCAGCAGCCTGGCCATCAGTTCGCCGTGCCCAAGGATCCAGTCCCGCAGGGGCGGGCGCTTTTTGCGGCACTGCTCGGCACGGGCCATCATGTTCAGGCTTGAGACCGGGACGCCCTGCGGGCAGGCGATGTCGCAGTTCTTGCAGTTGGCGCAATAGTGCAGGGACTCTTCCTCGGCAAGCCCCAGCAGGCGGAAACGCTCGTAGGCGGGGCCGATCATGCGGGGGCCGAGGAAGTTCGTGGTGGCCTGGGCCACCGGGCACTGTACCACACAGGTGGTGCAGGCGATACAGGCATCAGGGTTGGGATGTTTGAGAGCCATCATGCACCTGCCTTACACGCATTGGGCGGCATGCCAGGCCGTGGCCAGGGCCACGCCGTTGCCGCTTTTTTCAGTAGCGAAGTCATAGCCGCCCAGCGAGCGGCCCACAAAACGGACATTGTCCAGCAGCACCGGGCCTTCCGCAGAGCAGGGACGCAACTCCGCATCGACGCGGACGCGCAGGGTGGCGAAGGCATGGCGGGCAAAGACACTTTCTTCCGACCAGTCCGCTGGATTGGCAGAGGGCATCCCGCCATTTTCCAGACAGAGGGGCAGACGGAAGATGCTTTCCTGCATCTTGCCGGGTTCTGCCTCGAAGCCGTCTCCCATGAAGCCGCCCGTGGCCACGATGATCTGGTCAGCAGCATAAAAGTGCTCGTGATCGAGACCGGAGGTGATCACACCACGGCAATGCCCGCCCTCGATGTCGGCACGGATCACCGTCGTATTTTCCAGTAGGGTGACATCCAGCTCGCGCAGGGCGTTCAGGAGACAGGTGCGCAGACGCAGGCCGCTGACTCCCGGAGGGATGGAAAGCATTTCCACCACCGGGCAATCCAGCAGTCCTACCAGTTTTTTCCAAAGGAAGTGGCGCACGCCGCATACAGGCGGCAGCAGGATGAGATCCTGCCGGCCGCAGGCCTTCTTCAGGGCATCGGCCAGCCAGAAAACACCCTCGGGACGATCCACATAGCGGGCCAGATCCAGGGCCGTCATATTGCGGTGCGTCTTGCCCAGAGGCGAGGGCAGGACGACCTCGGTGAAGTCGATGCCCTTGAGCGCGGGATAGCGGCGGAACTGTTTGATGATCAGATTGGGCTGGCAGTCGCGCAGTCCCCCGATGGTGACGACGGCGACTTTCCTGGCCTTCAGCAGCAGATCGCCGTCGGCGCTGGCCGGGCACAGGCCGCTCGGCTTGAGCGTGCCCATGATGCTGGGGACCAGGCGGTTGCCATTTTTCATGGGCAGCAGGGGCAGGCCCTGAGCGGCACAGACTTCTTCCAGGAAAGAGCAGGCCTCGGCCACACGGTCCCGCCCCAGCAGGCTATAGGGGTGGGCAGCGGGCAGGGATCCGATGGCATCCAGAGGGTGGCCGGAAACAGCCTGGCCGTTGACATAACCCAAAATGTCCACGCAACCGCTGCCGATGGCCAGTGCTCCCACGCCCCGGGACAGGACAGTCACTTTGCGGCCGCGCCGGGCAGCGGCAAGGGCCGCCACAAGGCCGGACATGCCGGCGCCGATGACCAGGACGTCGCTATTTCTCTTGTTCATTGCCGGCTCCATCCAGATTGAGGGTGGCCGCGTAGATGGCACGCCCCAGTTCGATTTCTTTCAGCTGCTTGCCCCACAGGGCCGGGCGCAGGCCGCGCCAGCGTTCCTGCAGGAATTGGGAGACGTCTTCCGTGGGCGAAAAGGCCAGCGGCACATTGCGCTCGGTCAGGGCGCCGATGGCACGCAGGGAGCAGAACGTGCCCTGGCAGGTGCCCATGCCCAGGCGGGTACGCAGGCGGACATCGTGCAGGGAGTGGGTGGCGGGATCGCGGGCCACATATTCCACTTCAGCCATACTGACCATCTCGCATTCGCACAGCAGCTCGTTGTCCGTTTCGGACGCGGCCTTTTCCACCACATCGGCAAAGGTGCTGCCCAGACGGTCGGCAGCAAGGACGGCACCATTGAGCGGGAAGACCCTGGCGGCCTTTTGCATCAGTTCGGGGGAAGGATCCTCCATGATGGGTTCTTCCGCCGTGCGGCACGGCTGGTTGTTGCCGAGACAGCGGCAGACCAGATCGCTCATGCGCTCCGCCATCAGACGGTATGTGGTCAGTTTGCCGCCGAAGATGCTGGCCATGCCTTCCAGGCCGTCCTGCTTGTGGTCCACGATGTGGAAATTGCGGCTGGCGGCGCGGCCCACGGCATTGTTGGGCGTGTAGAGCGGGCGCGTACCGGCAAAGGCACGCAGGATGCGGTACGAACGCAGGTCGGGGAACAGGGGCTCGCCGATATCCAGCAGGCGCAGGACATCTTCGGTCGTGGGCGTATTGTTGTCCGGGCGGTCCGTAGGCGTCGACGTGGTCCCCAGAATGGTGATGGAACCGTGCGGGACGAAGATGTCGCCGTCGGAGCTTTTGTGTAGGCGGTTGACCACACGCGACGTGAAGCGATGGTTGAAGACGATCAACGTCCCGCGGTCGGGCGACACACTGACGTCCAGACCGGCCAGATGGGCGATCTGCCCGGACCAGGAACCGGCGGCATTGACCACGTACTCGCAGGCGATGTCCAGTTCCTCGCCGGTGATGCGGTTGCGGGCCCTGACGCCCGTGACTTTGCCGTTGCTCTGTTTGATGGCGATGACCTCATGATAGGTAAGGATGTCACCGCCGTAGCGCCGGGCACACAGGGCATTGTGCCAGACCAGGCGGAAGCCGTCGACACAGGAATCCGGCACGCGGTAGACAGAGCAGATGTTGGGGGCAAGGCTGGGCTCCAGCCGCCGGGCCTCGGCCACGTCGATACGCTCGGCGGTGATGCCCGCACGGGCACAGGCTTCGACCCAGCGGGGTTCGAAGGCCGGGTCGTCCAGTTTGGTACGGACGAAAAAGCCCTCGGTCTCCTCCACGCACTGCCTGCCGATGCGGCGCAGGATCATGTTTTCTTCGATGCATTCCCGGGCGGATTCGCTGTCACTGACAGCGTACCGGGCGCCGCTGTGCAGCAGGCCGTGGAAGCGGGAGCTCGTGCCGTGGGCCAGTCCCCCCTGTTCCAGCAGCAGGGCGGGCACGCCGCGCATGCTCAGGTCGCGCAGAATGCCGATACCCGTCGCACCACCGCCAATGATGATCACTGTGGTTTCTTTCACACTGTCCTCCGCTCACAGGAGCGACAATTATAGCTTTGGAATCTTCGTTTGCGAAATTATACGGAGAAGTCGTCCTTTTCCTCTACTTACAGGACATTGTTGTGTCAAGATGGCGGCAGGCGGGGGAAAAGGCCGCTTGCAGCAGGGCATCCGGCTGTGTAGAATCCCGGCGATGGGAGCAGGAGCTGGATGGGATCTTGCTGTTTTGCTGCCATTTTTTTTCATTTTTGAAACTTGGGAGACACGGCATGCGGCTTCCTGACAAGCGTTGCATCGTTCTGGACATGGATGGTACCATCTATATGGGGGACAATCCCATCAAGGGGGCCGTGGCCTTTGTGCAGCGGCACTGGGAGGATGTGGATTTTTTCTTTCTGAGCAACAACACCTCCAAGGCGCCGGAAACCTACATAAAAAAGCTGAACGGCATGGGCATCCCCGCCCGCAGGGAGCAGCTGCTCTCGCCGGTGACGCCCCTGGTGGCCTTTTTGAAGGCAGAAGGCATCCATACGGCGTATGTGGTCGGCAACCGGGATTTCGTTTCCGACCTGCGCCAGCGCATGCCCGAACTGAAACAGCAGGAAAAAGGGGCGCAGGCCGTCATCCTGGCCTATGACACGGAATTGACCTACGAAAAACTGGCGCGCTCCGCGCTGCTGCTGCAAAATAAGGCTGTGCGCTTTCTGGCCACGCATCCTGATCTGGTCTGTCCTTCCCCGGAAGGTCCCCTGCCGGATGTGGGCAGTTTCCTGGCCCTGTACGCCACCGCCACAGGCAGGAGACCGGAACGCATCTTCGGCAAGCCGGATGCGACCCTGCTTTCCGGCCTGTTGCAGCGCTATGCGCCGGAAAACATGCTGATGGTGGGCGACAGGCTGTCCACCGACAAATTGCTGGCCGAGAACGCCGGCATCGACTTTCTGCTGGTTTTGAGCGGAGAGGCCCGGCGTTCCGATCTTCCCGGCCTGGAGCGCCAGCCGACCCTGGTGCTGGATCACCTGGGACTGCTTGACCAGTAGGCCGCAAGAGGCAATAGTAATAAAAAACGTCCGGCAGCACCTTTCGTCGTCGCAACCCCCTGTACGCCTATGGCCCATACTTCTTTCTTTTTCGATCTTGACGGCACCATCACCGATTCCAAGCAGGGCATCATCAACTCCGTTCTTTACGCTCTGGACCATTTCGGTATCAGGGCCAGAGAAGACAGCCTGCTGTTCTTCATCGGCCCGCCGCTCAAGCAGTCCTTTGCCCGGTATTTTCCGGGAGACAGCGCCCGTGTCACGCTGGCAGTGGAAAAATACCGCGAGTATTTCCGGCGGCAGGGGATGTTCGAGAACCGGGTCTATCCCGGTGTGCCCCAGATGCTGGAACGCCTGATCGAGCAGGGGCATCGCATCCATCTGGCTACATCCAAGCCGGAGGTCTTCGCCCGCCAGATCCTGGACCATTTCCAGCTGAGCCGTTACTTCTCCTTCGTGGCCGGCGCCGAGCTGAACGGGGCACGCAACGACAAGGTCGATGTGCTGCGCTATGCCCTGCAGGAGACGGGGGCCGACGTGTCCCATTCCCTGATGGTGGGCGACAGGTTCCATGACGTGGTCGGCGGGCATGCGGTGGGCATGAAGACCGTGGGCGTGCTGTACGGCTATGGGAGCCGCCAGGAGCTGGAGGCCGTCCATGCTGACTATATCTGCCAGAGCATGCCGGATCTGCAGACGACCCTGCTGGCCCTGGGGGCCGAGATGCGCCACTAGGGCGGGGCGTTGCCCTGAGCGGATGAGAACGGGATGACGCGTGGTTGTGGCAGGGGCCGTGTCGCGGAGAGGCTCTTTTGCGCAGAAAGGCCTGTGTACGACAGATGTGCATATGTAAAGAAAACGCCCGGTATCCACAGGATACCCGGGCGTTTTTATTTTCATGGGCAGTGTTTCCGGCAGAAGGCCGTGGCCGGACAGCCGGCTGCCAGGAGCAGGACTAGTTGATGTCCCAGTCCAGGCCGAAGGTGTCGTGCAGGATGCGCACGGCCAGTTCCACATACTTTTCCTGGATCAGGATGGTGATCTTGATCTCGGAGGTGCTGATCATCAGGATGTTGATGCCTTCCTGGGTCAGGGCGGAGAAAGCGCGGGCGGCCACGCCGGAATGGTTGCGCATGCCGACGCCGATGGCGGAGACCTTGGCCACGTTGACGTCGGAGACCACGTCGGTGGCACCGGTGCGTTCCTTCACTTCTTCCATGATGGCCAGGGTCTGCTTGAGATCCTTGCGGGAGATGGTGAAGGTCATGTCGGTATGACCGTCAAGGCTGGTGTTCTGGACGATCATGTCCACCAGCACGCCCTTTTCGGAAAGGGGGCCGAAGATGGCGGCGGCCACGCCGGGCACGTCGGGAAGGTCGTGCAGGGTCACACGAGCCTGGTCCTTATCATAGGCAATGCCGGAAACAAGAACAGCTTCCATGCTGGAGTCCTCCTGGGTAACGAGCGTGCCGGGGTCGTCGGAAAACGTGGAGCGGACGCGCACAGGCACTTTGTACTTCTTGGCAAATTCCACGGAACGGATGTGCAGCACCTTGGCGCCCATGCTGGCCATTTCCAGCATCTCCTCATAGGCGACACGATCCATCTTGCGGGCGCTGGAGCAGATGTTGGGGTCGGTGGTATAGACACCGTCCACATCAGTATAGATCTCGCATTCCACCGAACCCAGGGCGGCGGCCAGGGCAACGGCCGAGGTGTCGGAGCCGCCGCGGCCCAGGGTGGTGATGCGCTGGGACTCCGTGCATCCCTGGAAACCGGCGACCACCAGCACGTCGTATTCATCCAGATAACCGCGCAGGTGCTGGCTGTCGATGGATTTGATACGCGCGTTGCCATGATCGTCATCGGTAATGATGGGGATCTGCCATGCCAGCAGGGAGCGGGCACGGATGCCCGCGTCTTTGAGCAGCATGGTGAAGAGCGCGATGGAGACCTGCTCCCCGGTGGAGACCAGAGAGTCACATTCCGCCGGGTCCGGGGTGGAGGACCACTCGGAGGCCAGGGCCAGCAGACGGTTGGTCTCGCCCGAACGGGCGGAAAGCACGACCACCATCTTGTAGCCCTTGTTCAACCCGGCCTGCACTTTTTCGCGCACTTTCTTCATGCACTCCAGGTTTGCCACTGAAGTGCCACCGAATTTTTGAACTAAGATTTTCATGCCAGATTCCATTGATGCACCTGTCTCACGAAAAAAGGGGCAGCTCCGTCCGGGAGCCGTGCCGTCCGGAAGCGGTCCAGGCTGTATGCAGCTCCTGCGCCAGAGCCTGAGACGCCTGCCCATGCGCCATTACCGTCAGGAATCTTCCTTTTTCGCACGAGTCCAGCCGGATGTCCAGAAATTCCTTGGGCAGGGCCGCTTCGGGAATGTATTGGGCCCATTCCACGATGCAGATGCCTGCATCGGCGTCCAGAGCGTCCCAGACCTCGTCGGGAAGGGACGCAGGGCAACGGTAGAGGTCGCAGTGCAGGACCGGCGGACAGGTGGGATACTCGTTGCAGATGGTGAAGGACGGACTGGAGATTTCGGCCTGGCCGCCACCCGGCAGGGCCGCGACGAAGGAGCGGGTCAGGGTCGTTTTGCCGCTGCCCAGATCTCCTTGCAGAAGCAGGGCGCGCACCTGGGGAGCGCTTTGCATCATATCGGCCAGCAAGGTGCCGAGGCAGGCGGTATCGTCCAGGGATTCGAGCAGAAAGGTAAAGGCATCCATAGCGGGGCTATCCGGTTAGAGTGTCATGGCCCGGGGCAGGGCATCGGCCAGTTCTCCGGCCACATTGCCCCGGCGGGGATGGGTGCGGGCCAGTATCCGCCCGGCAGCGGCATGCAGCGCTACGGCCAGGCAGGCGGCCTGATGGGCCGGCCGGGCGCTTTCCTGCACGCGGGCCAGCAAAGCTGCGGCACAACCGGCCAGCACGTCGCCGGAACCGCCCACGGCCAGCTGGGGGACATCCAGCGGGCTGAGGCCTGTGGGGCAGTCCCGCTGGCCGACCAGGGTTCCCGCGCCTTTGAGGACGACGGCGGCGGGGACGGCCGCGCACAGGGCCTTCAGGGCCGCCATCCTGTCCTGCTGGACGGCACTGCCCGGGCAGTGGAGCAGGGCAGCGGCCTCGCCGGGATGCGGTGTCAGGATGTCCCCGGGGCCAAGGGCCGCCAGCAGGGAGGGGTCTCCGGCCAGCAGCATCAGGGCGTCAGCATCGAACACACAGGCCGGGCGTCCAGGCTCTTTCAGAAGAGCTGCCAGAAAAGCGTGGCTGTCTTCTCCGCGTCCCATACCGGGGCCGATGACCAGGGCCCGGCACTGATGCAGACGCCGGCGCAGGTCGTCCGGGATCTGGGCGGGCCAGTTTCTGTTCCCGGTGTCGCCCAGAGGCAGGGTCATGATCTCGGGCCAGCCCATGCGCACCTGCTCCTCACCGGCAGCGGGCATGGCTGCCGTGACCAGACCGGCACCGGTGCGCAGTGCCCCCCGGGCCGCCAGATGCCCTGCGCCGCACATGCCGGGGCGCCCCCCCATGATGAGGATATGCCCGTAGGTGTTCTTGTAGCTCGCGGCTGTCATGGCAGGCAGCAGATCCAGGGCATGGCTGTCCAGCAGGCGGAAAGAGCAGGGCCCTTCTTCCCGGACCCTGGCAGGCATGGCGATGGGGCCCACATGGCATTCCCCGGTGTACGGGCGGGCCCAGGGCAGCATCAGGCCGGGCTTGGCGGCGGCGAACGTAACCGTGGCATCCGCCCTGACGGCATCGGGGCAGGGCAGACCGCTGGCGGCATCCAGCCCCGACGGCACGTCCAGGGACAAGATCAGGGGCCGGGGAGAGAGCCCGTTCACGAAGGATATCAGACGTCGGGCATCGTCGCGCAGCTGGCCGGAAAAACCCGTCCCCAGCAGCCCGTCCACCAGGATGTGGGGATGGGGGAGAGCGCGGGGCGTCTCCGTCAGCGCGGCCACCGGCAGGAAGGGGACACCACAGGCCCGGGCCGTCTGGAGATGATAGGCCGTCTCGTTCCGGTAATGTTCCAGCGGCCGGGTATGGAAAACATGCGGACAGGCTCCGGCGTCACGCAGATAGCGGGCAAGGCAGGCGGCATCGCCGCCATTGTTGCCGCTGCCCATGAGCAGCCAGACCTGCTTCCCCGCAAGCCGGGGACACAGGGCGCTCAACTGGCGGAACGCCGCGGCTGCGGCATTCTCCATCAGGATCTCGGGCAGGATGCCCAGTTCCGCGGCCTGCCTGTCCCACTGCTGCATCTCGTGCGGCAGGGGCAGCGGCGGCAGTGCGGCCCACCATTCCCTGTTCATATCAGGCCTCCAGTACGACAACCGCAGCTGCCGTGGTTCGTTCATGGGTGATGGAGACATGGATATGGCGCACGCCCAGGTGCCGGGCACGTTCCAGGGCCGGGCCGGTGAAGCGCAGCTCCGGCTTGCCTGCCGGTGTGGGCAGGATCTCGATATGGCGGGGGCCGATCCCCAGGCTGAAACCGCAGCCCAGCGCCTTGACGGCGGCCTCCTTGGCAGCCCAGCGCCCGGCCACGAAGGCGGGGCGCAATTCCGGGCAGACCTCCTGCTCGGCAGGTGCGAGGATTCTGTTCGCAAAACGCGCGCCATGACGTTGCAGGGCCCGCTCCATGCGCCCTATGTCGGCCAGATCCATCCCCAGTCCCACCAGCATGTCCGCCCCCGCAGTTGAAGCTCAAGAAAAAAAACGCTATAGTGCGCCACCGATTGATTTGTTTTGACGTTATCACTGTCGGGCGTCAAGAGCGCCCCAAGGGAGAAAACATATGAAATTGTGTATTGTCGGCACCGGCTATGTGGGCCTGGTGAGCGCCGCCTGCTTTGCAGAAATGGGCAACTCCGTGACCTGCATCGATGTCAACAAGGATGTTGTGGCCCGCCTGAATGCCGGCTCCGTGCATATTTTCGAGCCCGGACTGGAGCCCATGGTGCGCCGCAGTCATGCCGACGGGCGCCTGAAGTTCACCACCAGCCTGGCGGAAGGTCTGGTGGGTGCCGACTGTGCCTTCATCTGCGTGGGTACCCCTCCCGGAGAAGACGGTTCCTGCGATCTGCACTATGTGGAACAGGTGGCCCGCGAGATCGGCCGGACCATGGAAAACGACCTTATCGTGGTGGACAAGTCCACGGTGCCGGTGGGTACTGCCGACCGCGTGCGCGCCATCATCACCGAAGAGCTGGCCGCCCGCGGCAGGAATTTCAACTTTGAGGTGGTCTCCAACCCCGAATTCCTGAAGGAAGGCGACGCCATCTCCGACTTCATGAAGCCTGACCGCGTGGTCATCGGCACCTCGTCGGACAAGGCCGCTGCCGTCATGCGCGAACTGTACGCGCCCTTTGCCCGTACCCGTGACAAGGTGATCGTCATGGGCATCCGCAGCGCCGAGATGACCAAATACGCCGCCAACTGCATGCTGGCCACCAAGATCTCCTTCATCAACGAGATCGCCACCATCTGCGAACGCGTGGGCGCTGACGTGCGTGACGTGCGCAACGGCATCGGTTCCGACAGCCGCATCGGCTACCAGTTCATTTATCCCGGCGTGGGTTACGGCGGCTCCTGCTTCCCCAAGGACGTGAAGGCCCTGATCCATACGGCCGAAGCCGCAGGCATGGAGCCCAAGCTGCTCAATGCCGTGGAAGCCGTGAACGCCCGCCAGAAGCTGCATATGGCCGAGCGCATCAAGGAATACTTCGCGCCGCAGGGGGGCGTGAAGGGCAAGACCCTGGCCCTGTGGGGCCTGGCCTTCAAGGCCAACACCGACGACATGCGCGAAGCTGCCTCCATCAATATCGTCAACGCCCTGACCGAAGCCGGCATGAAGGTGCGGGCTTTTGACCCCGTGGCGGCCGATAACGCCCGCCGCATCTTCCGGGACAACCCCCTGGTGGAGATCGTGGACGACCAGTACGGCGTATGCGATGGCGCCCAGGCGCTGCTGGTGGTGACGGAATGGAACCAGTTCCGCAATCCCGACTTCGACCGCATCAAGTCCCTGCTGACCGCGCCGCTGCTTTTTGACGGCCGCAACCTCTATTCACCTGCCGCCATGGGCACCCGCGGCTTCGCCTATTTCTGTATCGGCCGTCGCGCCGACTAGGCACCAAACCGGCACAAGACCGGGCAAGGGCCTGTCCTGAAAGGGGCAGGCCCTTTTGTATCACGGATGCACAAGGCGGGGCAGAGAGGTATGCGGGGAGGGAGGACATCCTGAAGCAGGGCAAAGGCCTTGCCCGCACCCGCGGGCACACGTGCCGCCCGGGAACAGCAGCAGGATGTGCAACCCGGCAGGAAAAAAGGGTTTTCCCTGCAAAAAATATGTACTGGAGCAGAGGCCATCAAAAATCCCCGGCAGTACGCTGCCGGGGATCGGTTTATTTTGCGCAGGAACGGGAGACTAGTTTTTGCGGATGGAGCGGGAGACGAAGTCCAGCGTCTCGTCATAGAGCTCCGGCAGGGCATAGGGGGTCAGCACGCGGGTACGGTTGGCACCCACCATCAGGGAGATGATGACCTGCGCCGTGGCCTTGCTGTCCACATTGACGATGCTGCCGTCCCGGATACCGCGCTGGATCTGTTCTTCCAGCTCGCGATGCACCTGGGCGAACATGGAGTCCATCTGCTCCCTGTCCGTCTTGGTCTTCATGTCGCTGTACGGAGAACAGCGCACCAGCACCAGCCAGTTGGAGTCCTTGTCCACCGAGAAGTCCAGATAGGCCTTGCAAAAATGCATGACGGCATCATAGCCGCAGGCGGCATCGGCCGTGGCCTGACGCAGCTTGACCAGAAAATGCTCCAGAACATCGAGTCCCGAGGCCAGGAACAGTTTTTCCTTGTTGCCATAGTGGTGCGTCAGCAGTCCAAGGGCCACACCAGCCCGGTCGGAAATCTTCTTGAACGTGGTCTCCACATAGCCACATTCACCGAAAAGTTCCTTGGCGGCCTGGAGCAGGGCTTCTTTCTTATTTTTTGCAGTCATGGTCATTGCGGGGGTTAAGCGTCTTTTTCACAATCGACCAGAACTGTTTACTCGCTCAATGAGGGCAAGTCAATGCATGCCGCCTATCCTTTGCGCGTACGGCGGAAAGAGTTCTGGGCGTAATCCCCCAGCCGCTCCAGGCGGCGGTCCACCATATCGTAGAGGCTGCCGGGGGTGAACGTGTCATCCTTGCGGCGGCGTCCCACAGGCAGGCCCGTGAGCAGGGTCAGGGCCTCTTCGATGCTGCGGACCGCGTAGATGGCGAACTGCCCTTTCTCCACGGCCTGGAGCACATCGGGGGAAAGCATCAGGTGGTCCACGTTGTCATGGGGGATGATGACCCCCTGGCTGCCGGTAAGGCCGTGCCGCGCGCAGACCTTGAAGAACCCCTCGATCTTCCGCGTCACCCCGCCCACGGCCATGATCTGCCCGGAATGGCTGACCGCGCCGGTAAAGGCCAGGTCGAGCCGCACGGGCACATCCGCCAGAGCGGAGAGCAGGGCCACCAGTTCCGCACCGGAAGCGGAGTCGCCTTCGATGCCCGCATAGCTTTGCTCAAAATAGAGCGACCCGGCCAGGACCAGAGGCTTTTTACGGGCAAAGAGGTTGGTCAGGTAGCTTTTGAGGATCATCATGGCCTTGGTGTGGATGGGGCCCCCCAGCTCGGCTTCCCGCTCCAGGTCGATGATGCCTTCATGGCCGACGCCCACGGTACAGGAGATGCGATGGGGCAGGCCGAATTCGAAATCGCCGTAGCCGGTGACCGACAGGCCGTTGACCTGGCCGATGGCGCCGCCCGACGTACAGACCTTGATCATCTCGCGGTCGTACTCTTCCATGAAGATCTCTTCCACCAGGTTGGCCCGGTAGGTGCGCGCGGCATAGGAGCGTTCCATGATGTCGCCGGTGACGATCCCGGCGCCCTCCATGCCTGCCAGGGCATCCCCCTCGATCATCTGCTCGCGCAGCAGCGGGAACTTGAGCGACAGGCGGCGCTGGTCCTCGCACAGATGCGAGCCCAGATCCACCAGCCAGGCCAGGGCCGTGCGGTCGAAGGGCCGCAGGCCGGACTCTTCCGCGATACGGGCGATGACCGACAGATAGAAGCGGACGCCGGCGGCATTGCGGTCCATGCGCTCGGCCATCTGGGCCTTGATGCGGAACAGCTTGGCAAAGCGGTCCTCATTGAGGACCAGGGCCTCGTACAGGTCTTCCGTACCGATGAGCACGACCTTGAGATCTAGCTTCAGGGGCTCGGGATTGATGCCCTTGGTGCGGATGGCGGCATCCGGCGTTTCCGCGCCGTCCTCGATGCGCAGGGAATTGGCCCGCAGAGCCCGCAACAGGCCTTCCCAGGCGTTGGGATGCTGCAGCAGGTCTTCCGCACGCAGGACGAGGAAACCGCCATTGGCCTTGTGCAGGCTCCCGGCCCGTACGAGGGTGAAGTCCGTCACCAGCGTCCCCAGTTCCGATTCCCGCTCGATGCAGCCCAGCAGGTTGGACGAGGTGGGATGGTCCTCCATCACGATGGGAGCGCCGCTGAGCTGGCTGTTGTCCACGAAGACATTGACGTCATAGCGGTACAGCGGATCTCCCTGCGGCGGCAGGGGAGCGTGGGGGACATCCGGGCCGGACTGTCCGGCCTCCCGGGGCAGGAAGGCCTCGGTGTTCTTCAGGATGTCCGCACGCAGGCTGGTGAAGTACTGCTCCAGGGCCTCGCTCTGGCAGGCCTTGAGCAGCTTTTTCTGGGCCGGGAGCAGCAGGGCGTCCAGCACCTGGGCCATGACGGTCTGTTCCAGATTGCGTTCGTCGTCATGGAAGCTTTCCTCGGCCTTGCTCAGCTGGCGCATGAAGCTGGCCATGCTCTGGACAAGGGTCTCGCCACGCCGCTTGAGGGTCATGCGCAGGCTGTCGTCCAGATGTTCGAACTCTTCCTCGCTCAGGCGTTTGCCCTTGACCAGGGGATACAGGGTCAGGCTGCCGCCTTCGTCCATATCAAGGTGGAAGCCCTTGTGCTGGGCCACGGAGGTCATCTTGCTCAACAGGCCGCTGCGGACCTTCTGGAAGCTGTCCACCAGCCGGGCACGCTGCTTGACGAAGGGCGCGGCTTCGAAGCGGCGGGGCAGCTCGTGCAGGATGGCATCCACGGTGGAGGTCACGCACTGCTTGAACTTCCTGCCCTGACCGGCGGGCAGGGAAAGCAGGCGCGGCCGGTCGGGGTCATCGAAGTTGTGGACATAGACCAGATCCGGCGGCGTCGGCCGTTTGCGGGCCTGCGGGCCAAGATAGGACAGCAGGGTATAGCTGCGCCCCAGATTGGCATCACCGGAGACATAGACATTGTAACCGCAGGCCCTGATGTTCAGGGCCATGTCCAGCGCCTGCATGGCACGGGGCTGGAAAGCGTTGCGGCTGCCCGCCCCGTTGCGGGGCAAGGGGATCTCCCGGCTGTCCTGCCAGGGGATGCGTCCGGGGTCGAACGTCGCGTGCAGCCGCGATGTGGGCAGAGGAAGGATCTTGGGCATCATTACTACCGGTTTTCAGCATACAGGCGGTCAAGAATGTCCTTGCCGCCCTTGTCCAGAAGATGGCGGGCCAGGGCAAAGCCCGTTTCGCGTGCCGTGGCGGCCGTACCTTCCTGCTGTTCACGCAGGATGACACTGCCGTCCACTTCGGCCACCAGGCCGTCCAGGATGAAGCGGTCGTCGTCCAGCATCTCCGCATGGCCGGCGATGGGCACCTGGCAGCCGCCGTCCAGACCGGCCAGGAAACCGCGCTCGGCTTCCACGCAGACGCGGGTGGGGCGGTGCTCCATGCGGGAGAGCAGTTCCAGCACGTCACTGTCATCGCCACGGCATTCGATGCCCAGAGCGCCCTGACCCACGGCGGGCACGAAGACGGCGGCCTCGAAATGCTGCATGCGGTCCGCGGAAAGCCCCAGACGCTTGAGCCCGGCGGAGGCCAGCACGATGGCGTCGTATTCGCCTTCCTTCATCTTGCGCAGGCGGGTATCCACATTGCCGCGCAGGGAAAGGATCTCCAGGTCGGGGCGCAGGTTGAGCAGCTGGGCCTGGCGGCGCAGGCTGCTGGTGCCCACGCGGGCCCCCCGGGGCAGTTCGTCCAGCGTGCCGTACCGGCTGGAGAGCAGGCAGTCCACGCAGATCTCACGCCGGGGCACGCAGCCCAGGACCAGGCCGTCGGGCAGGATCATGGGCACGTCCTTGATGCTGTGCACGGCCAGGTCGGCGGAACCGTCCAGCAGGGCCTCCTCGATCTCCTTGACGAACAGGCCCTTGCCGCCCACCTTGGACAGGGGGACATCCAGGATGATGTCGCCGCGGGTCTTGATGACGCGCAGGCTGATGTTCAGGCCCGGTTCCAGGGACTCCAGGCAGGCTTTGACGTGTCCGGCCTGCCAGAGGGCCAGCTGACTGCCGCGGGTGGCGATGACGAGATTTTTGCGCATGGCGTCTCCTAGTGGCCGCAGGTGGCGCAGTTACCGCCGGAGCAGCCGGCGCAGCCGCCGGAAGAGGCGGGCATGGAAGGAGCGAAGGAGTCATCGCCACCATTGCCGCCGCTGCAGTGGGCGCAGCGGGACATCAGCTTGCGGGTCTCGGCAGCGCCGCAATGGGGGCAGGCGGGCAGGGCATCGCCAAAGACAAGTTCCTCAAAATCCTTGCCGCATTTGGTGCAAGTGTATTCGTAGATGGGCATGGTCGTGTAACCTCTTACTGCGGATCGACGGTCTGGATCGCCGTCACGTTTTCGAAAAGATAGTAATCCACCAGCCGGCAGACAAGATGGCCGGCGGCAAAAAGCAGCTCATGGACAAGGGATGCCGGGGCCCCGGAAGCATCCGGGACATCGATCACGAGACCGGGCAGGGACAGGCCCTGAGCGGGGCGCCCGCAGAGGGTGATGCAGGACAGGCCGCTCTCCTGCGCCAGTGCCAGCACGGGCCCCGGGGCCGCCAGTGCCGCGTCGGGAAAAAAAGCCAGGAGGGCATCCCCGGGCCGGGCCAGTGCCTCGACCTGCCGCAGGGCGGCGTTGCTTGCGGCCTGCCCCCGCATGTCCCCGGCCGGGATCAGGATGGCGGGCAGCGCCGGCCGGTCGAAATCGAGCCGGTCAAGGAATGCCCGGGAGGTGGCACGGGCACACAGGGCGGCATCTCCTTCGCCCAGGACAAGAATCCTGCCGCCGTCGGCAAGGCAGCGGGCCATCCGCAGGGCCGCCTGCTGCAACAGGGAGGCCCGTTCTTTGAAGAATGCCTCGCGCAGACGTGTCCCTGTCCGGCGGTATGTGGTTATGATGTCCTGCGCTGTGTGCATGATGTCGTCCTGCATGGCCTGCGGCCGTACCATTTTTAAGACAAAGCCACTGCCCTGACAAGATAAAAAGCCTCTTCCCACTTGCACTGCGCGCGCCTATAACGTAGAGAAAAAGGATGCAAAGCAAAGCCCGCCATATTCTCGTGGTCCGCAAGGCCAACAGTGACCGTGCGGCACGTCTCGAAGCTGAAATAGGTGCCTGGCTGCGCGCCAGGGGGCACTCTGTCACGGCCATCAGCGGAGGGTTCGACGATCCCGCCTATGCTCTGCCCGATCTGGATTTCGCCGTTGTCCTGGGAGGGGACGGCACCATGCTGGGAGTGGCCCGTCGTGTGGCAGGCAGGGGCATCCCCCTGCTGGGCATCAATTTCGGCCGGGTCGGCTTTCTGGCCGATATCCAGCCGGAACAGTGGGAAAAGGGCCTTGCCGATTCCCTGGCAGGCATCACGCCCGAACGTACCTGCATGGCCCTGCAGTGGAAAGTCGTGCGCAATGGCAGCACGCTTGCCAAAGGTGTTGCCGTCAATGACGTCGTCCTCAGCCGGGCGGCCCTGTCGCGGCTCGTCAACATGGATATCGGTGTGGACGGCCAGGAGATGTGCCACCTTCGCAGCGACGGCGTGATCCTGTCCACGCCCATCGGCAGCTCGGGCTACAGCGTCTCCGCCGGCGGCCCGCTGCTGTACCCGAGCCTCAATTGCATGGTGTTCACGCCCATCTGTCCTTTCCTGAATACCATCCCTCCCATGGTCTTTCCGCAGGCGACCCGTTTTGGCATCGACCTGCTGCCCGGCACCACCGAGACCTACATTACAGTGGACGGACAGGAAGGCCTGCTGCTCCAGGTCGGCGACCGGGTGGAAGTGACGGGGCTGGAAGACGCCGTCTGCTTTGTGGGCAAGGAAATGCCGTTTTTTGAACGCCTGCGGACGCGCGGTTTCGTGACGGATATGGCATCAGGTGCCAAACACAAGTGAGATCCGCATGGATGGAAACACGCCGCGCCGTATGGCTGATGTCCGGCTGGGGAAAGATGCCTGCTTCGACGCATGGCTGTACAATCTGTTCATCGACAACAATCTCGTCCATGATCTCAATCCGCACATCGTCGTCAGTCCCGAACAGTTGAGGTTCATGGTGGCCGGCGGTCCCGGCAGCGTTTACCTGCCCTGTTCGGACGCCATGTTCGCCCTGCTGTGCGAGCAGGACATGCCCCGAAAGCTGCAAAAGGAATACAACCGCGCCTGGCGCATCCTCGTACGTCTTGTGCGTTCTCTCGTGACGGACAGGATGCAGCGCCGGGCGCTGCTGCTGTTCTGCCGTTACCGTTTCCGCAGTGCCGTTGCCCAGCATACGCTTTTGCCGCCGCGGCTCATCAAGCGCATGACCAACATCGTGCTGGCCCAGGGGCTGGGCGATGGAGACCCCTGGCAGCAGCGCCGGCATGCGCTCAATATCCTGCAGCGCGAGATCCTGCGCTCGGAGAGCGTGCGTGCCGCCCTTGAAGGCATGCCGGCGGCACCGCTGCCGGACACGCTCGAAGCAGCCCGTGCCCGTCTGGATGCCTGCAGCCTGCTCCGTCATCTCTTCCTTTCCGCCTACACCCTGGAGCTGGAGACCTCCGTCCCTGACAGGGCTTTCCTGGAAGGGGAGTTCCACCGGGCGGAGCAGAAGGCCGCAGAGCTGGAAGGATACATGGATGAACTGGCCTCCCGGCCGCGGACCATCCTGTACCTGTGCGATGCCGATGGCGGCGTGATCTTCGATCTGGCCGTGGTGCGCAAGCTGCTGCGCATGCAGCATCGTGTCATTTTTGCCGTCAAGGATGGTTTCTTCTTCTATGCGCCCACCATGGACGATGTGGAGGAGGATCCTGTCCTGCGCGAGGAGCTGAAACAGGACTATATCGTCCGTGACGCCCAGCTGAGCAAGAATCAGCTGCTGCGTCATCTGCGCGAGCACCGTCTGCTGGTCATCAGTGACGGGACACGCGAACGGCTCAATCTGTACCGGGTCTCCATCAGCTTTTCCCGCGCCTGGAAAGAGGCTGACCTCATTCTGGCCAAGGGCTGGCGTTCGGCCGACATGCTGCTGGGCACCAGCTGCGAGTTCACCCGCGACATCCTTTGCTACTGGCATGACGGCACGGACATGCATCTGGCCCTGCGTCGGCATGCGCCGGGGGTGAAGAAACTGACAGAACAGGATGTGGCTGCGCATGCCGACGGCATCATCGCCCGCATGCGCGAGGCCCGCATGAGCGGCCGTACGGTCATGTTCTACAGCTGCATCATCGGCAGCATCCCCGGCGAGACCCAGACGGCCATCTCACTGGCGCGGATCTTTGTGGGGGATCTGCGCAAGCGCCTGGACAACGTCCTGATCGTGAATCCTGCCGAGCATTTCGTGGAGGGCATGGACGGGGACGACCTGATGTTCATGTGGGAGCGCGTACAGCGGAGCGGCTTCATCGATGTCTGGCGTTTCCAGACATTTGCTGATATCGAAGAAAGCTTCCGGCTCATGGGGCGCAAGGTCCCGCCCATCTGGTCCGGCAAGGATGCCACTTTTTCCACCGGCTGCACCCAGGAGATGCGCATAGCTCTGGACGTGCAGCGGCAAAACAGGGAAATGCAGATCATCGGGCCCGACCCGGCCCGCTTTACACGGCGTGGCGAGTACGGCGTCGGCAAATATTTCGACGCGACCATCAGCCGTTCCTAACATCTGGTCCACGGAGTTTTTCATGCCTGCATATGAAGCCGTCATCGGCTTGGAAGTCCATGTCCAACTGGCTACAGCCACCAAACTCTTCTGCTCCTGCCCCACCAGCTTCGGGCAGGCTCCCAACAGCAATGTCTGCGAAGTCTGCGGCGGCATGCCCGGCGCCCTGCCCATGCTCAACCGGCAGGCCGTGCACTACGCCTGCCTGGTGGGCCTTGCCACCAATTGCAGCATCCACCGCAATTCCATCTTTGCCCGCAAAAACTATTTTTATCCCGACCTGCCGTCAGGCTACCAGATTTCGCAGTTCGACCTGCCCATCTGTGAGCACGGCCATCTGACGGTCACGGTGGACGGCGCTGAAAAACGCATCGGCATCACGCGCATCCATATGGAGAACGATGCGGGCAAGAACATCCATCCCCAGGGCGAGAACGTCAGCTATGTGGACCTCAACCGCGCCGGGACGCCGCTGGTGGAGATCGTTTCCGAGCCGGACATGCGCTCTTCCGCCGAGGCCGTTGCCTACCTCAAGGCCCTGTACGGCATCGTGACCTACCTGGGCGTTTGCGACGGCAACATGGAGGAGGGCAGCTTCCGCTGTGATGCCAACGTCTCCATCCGTCCCGTGGGCAGCACCGCTTTCGGCACCCGTACCGAACTCAAGAACCTGAACTCGTTCCGCAACGTGCAGCGGGCCATCGATTACGAGATCGCCCGCCAGCAGGACGCTCTGGCAGACGGGGAAGAGATCGTGCAGGAGACCCGCCTGTACGATGCCACGAAGAATATCACGGCCTCCATGCGCGGCAAGGAAGAAGCGCACGATTATCGCTATTTCCCTGATCCCGATCTGCTGCCCGTGACCATCACCGACGAGGAGTTCAGCCGCTGGCAGCAGGAACTGCCCGAACTGCCCGCTGCCCGCATGCAGCGCTTCATCGCCATGACGGGCCTGCCCGAACCCGAAGCGGAAGTGCTGGTGCAGAGCCGTGCCATGGCCGACTTCTTTGAAGCGGCGGCGGCCAAAGCCGATGCCCGCAAGGTGGCCAATTTCATCCTTGGCCCGCTGCTGCGCGAGCTCAACGCCCGCTCCCTGCATGTGCAGGATTGCGCCATGACGCCCGAAGCGCTGGCCGAACTGGTCGGCATCGTGGACAAGGGCCTCATCAGTGCCAAGATCGCCAACGACATCTTTGCCGATCTGATGGAAAACGGCGCCATGCCCGAAGCCTACGTCAAGGAAAAGGGCCTGGTGCAGATCTCCGACAGCTCCGCGCTGGAAGCGGCCGTGGACAAGGTCCTGGCCGATAACCCCGCCGAGGTCGAAGCTTTCCGCGGCGGCAAGACCAAGCTCATCAGCTTCTTTGTGGGGCAGGTCATGCGCGCCACCCGCGGCAAGGCCAACCCCGCTCTGGTCAATGAGCTGCTGGCCAAAAAGCTGGCCGGCTAGCCTGGGAGTGCAGAGATTCGTAAGGGGGCGCCTGGGGTGCCCCCTTATTTTTTTGAAAACAGGTTTTTATTAGTTAAAGTTATACTTTAAAAAATGGGGCACCGGATCCGGTCGCCCTTTCATGGACAGAAAGCCCAAAATACGCTAGGCAAAAATCATGGCTTCATTTTCATCCTCCCAGGAAAGGATCGACTTTGATGATCCTTTGCTTGCCAATCAGCTGTTTGGTCCCCGCAATGCCCATCTGGATCTGCTGGCGGCGGCCAGCGGCGCCCAGATAGGCAGCCGCGGCGCCTCCGTTTTTTTCTCCAGCCCGGACAGCGCCGTCCTGCAGTGCCTGTACCGGCTTTTCGTGCAGCTTTATGACATGCTGCGCAACGGCATCAGCATCAGCCAGCAGGACATGTCCCGGGCCTATGCCATGCTGGCGGCCGATCCCGGTCTCAATCTGCGGCAGGTCTTCCAGGAGGCCGTCTTCGTCAATACGCCGCGCAAGACGGTGACGGCCCGCAATGTGGCCCAGAAGCAGTACCTGGATATCCTGCGCCGGAACGAGATGGTGTTCGCCGTGGGGCCTGCCGGCACGGGCAAGACCTATCTTGCGGTGGCCATGGCCATCTCCATGCTGCAGCAGCATCAGGTCAAGCGCATCGTGCTGACGCGCCCTGCGGTGGAGGCAGGGGAGCGTCTCGGTTTCCTGCCCGGCGATCTGGCGGACAAGGTCAACCCGTACCTGCGCCCCCTGTATGATGCCCTGCACGACATGGTGCCCCAGCCCAAGGTGGCGTCCATGCTGGAAGTGGGGACCATCGAGGTGGCCCCACTGGCCTTCATGCGCGGCCGTACCCTCAATGATGCCTTCATCATCCTGGACGAAGCCCAGAACACCACCCACGAGCAGATGAAGATGTTCCTGACCCGCATGGGATTCGGGTCGCGGGTGGTGGTCACGGGCGACACCTCGCAGATCGACCTGCCCGTCAATCCGTCCTCAGGGCGGGCCCGCTCGGGGCTCGTCCATGCCCTGGCCATCCTGGACAAGATCCCCGGTCTTGCCGTGCACCACTTCAGCAAGGCTGATGTGGTGCGCCATCCTTTGGTGGGAGCCATCGTCAATGCCTACGACAACGCCGAAAAAGACAGCTAGACCCTCCAGCATGGTGGCCCTGTGGCAGACGCTGAGAACGCGTCACCACTGCGGTCGCGGCCTGCTGGTTCTGATCCTGACCCTGCTTTTCCTCTCGCTGCTGGCCGGCGCCAACCTGACGCCGGAAAGCCGTGTCTATGTGGCGGGGCAGGTGGCGGACAGCGACGTCATCGCCGACCGCGACATCCTGGTGGAGGACGTGCAGGCCAGCAAGGCCCGGCAGCGCCAGGTGCTCATGCTTCAGCCCTCGGTCTACGACCTGAGCATGCAGCCCTATGAGATGTTCCAGAACCGCATCCTGGGGATCCTGCATCATTTGAACGTGATGGCCGACTACAAGGGATTGCAGAGCGTCAAGCCCGTGCCGGAGCAAGCCGCTCCGGCGGTTCCCGGAACGGCGGAGACCGGCCCCACTGCCGGGCAGACCGGGGAAGCGCCTGTCACGCCTGCGCCTGCCGCGCCTGCTGCTGCGCAGCGTCCCCTGCCCAGGGCCGATGAAGATCTGTCGGACCTGCCGAGAGGGGAGGCCTCTGTCCGCCGTCTGGTGGAAGAACTGACGCCCCGGGTGGCCGAAGAGGTGCTGCCCCAGCTGGCCCTGCCGGAAGTGCAGCAATACCTTCTCAAGACCCTGATGCCCCTGATCCGGGATCGCCTGGCCGAAGGCCTTGTGGGTGACATCCGTTCCGCCAGGGCAGGGCGGGCCGGGGTCGTCATCCGCAACCTCGACAACGGCTCGGAGCTGCTGCGTCCCGAAGTGACCACGCTGCCCGATGTGCAGTCCTTCCTGGCCGAGATCTCGTCCCTGCTGCGGCAGGAGGATTCCCTCAACGCCCATTCCCGCCGGGCCATCAACATCCTGCTCTCCGCGACGGTCCCGGCGTCCCTGACGCTCAACCGCGAGACGACCCAGCGCCGGGGAGAAGCCGTGGTGGCCAATGTGGAGCCCGTCTTTTACCAGATCCAGAAAGGGGAGCTGGTGGTGCGCAAGGGGGACAGGGTGAGCCGCGAACAGCAGCTCAAACTGCAGACCCTGTACAAAAGCGCCGCTGATCCCGTTCGCTGGGGAGTGGTGCTGGGGGCGTTCCTGTTCTCCCTGATCCTGTCCATCGGCTTTTTCGTGGCTCCCAGCGGCAAGCCCGGTACGCCGCTGCGCTGCAAGGACATGCTGCTCATCTCGCTGGTGCTGTTCCTGTTCAGCGTGGGGGCCAAGGGGGCGTTCTGTCTTGCCACCCGTTTCGACAGCCTGACGCTGATGGCCAACTATGCCGTCGCCTTTCCCATCGCCGGGGGCGTAGGGCTGGTGGCCATGGTCTTTGCCGCCCGCCGCTACTGCACCATGAGTCTGCTGCTGAGCTTCTTCGCCATGCTCATGTTCCAGGCGGACTACACCTTTTTCCTGTACCATTTTCTGGGCGGCATGCTGGCCACCTGGCTGGTGACCAATGCCCAGACCCGGCAGGACGTGGTCTGGAGCATCATCCCCCTGACGGTGGGGCAGTCGCTCATCTGGCTGGGCATGGCCCTGCTGGCGCAGATCCCCCCCAACGATTTTCCCATGCAGCTGGGGGCCGTGGCCATCAACAGCCTCCTGTCCCTGATCCTGCTGTTTGCCGTCAGCCCCGTGCTGGAGCTGGCCTTCGGGTACAGTACGCGCTTCCGCCTCATGGAGCTCATGAGTCTTGAGCATCCGCTGATGCAGGAACTGATGGTGACCATCCCCGGCACCTATCACCATTCCCTGGTGGTGGCCAACATGGTGGAGGCCGGGGCCAAGGCCATCGGGGCCAACAGCCTGTTGTGCAAGGTGGCGGCCCTCTATCATGACGCGGGCAAGCTGACTTATCCCGAGTATTTCATCGAGAACCAGTTCGGCGGTCCCAACAAGCATGACAAGCTGGCTCCTTCCATGAGTGCGCTCATCATCACGTCCCACGTCAAGAAAGGCACGGAGCTGGCCGAACGCTACAAGCTGGGGCAGGAGATCATCGACATCATCCGCCAGCACCACGGGACCAGGGTCATCCGCTACTTCTATCAGAAGGCCATCAACATGGGCGAGCGGCCGCGCGAGTCGGATTTCAGCTATCCCGGTCCCCGGCCCCAGACCAAGGAGGCCGCCATCCTCATGCTGGCGGACTCCGTGGAGGCTTCCAGCCGGACGCTGACGGATCCCACGCCTGCCCGTATCAGGACGCACATCGATACCATCATCAAGGGCATCTTCTCCGAAGGCCAGCTCGACGAGTCCGAACTGACCTTCAAGGATCTGCATTATCTGAGTGAGAACTTCCAGCGCATCCTGACAGGCATCTTCCACCAGCGCATCGCCTATCCGCCGGCCAAGAACGAAGGCAGGCAGGAAGGCAAGGCCACGGAAGCCAAAAACGCGGATGCCCGCCCGGCCGAAAGCAAGGCCGAAGCCAAGGGGCACGAGAATGCCCCGGCCGTCAAAGAGGCGGAAGAGAAAGCCGAGAACGGCCACAGCGGTCATCATCACGGCCGTGTGCATGATGCCGCCGCCGTCGAAGCTGCGGAGAAGCTGGAAGCCGAACAGCTGGCCCGTACGGAACAGGCGGGGCGGGAATGATGGCTGTCCGGGTCATCGATCATTGTCCGGCGGGGGCCTGGCTGCTGCCCGTGCCCCCGCGCCAGATAGCCGGGATACTGGATGCCCTGACCTCCGCAGCGCGGGAGGCCGGCTGTCCGCTGGGCCCTGTGGAGGTCCATCTGGTGGATGATGCGTGCATCGCCCGGGCCAATCAGCGCTATATGGGCTGCACAGGCCCGACCAATGTACTGTCGTTCCCCGGTGACGAGAGCCTGCCGGGGGTGATGCTCCTTTCACTGGATACGTTGAACAGGGAATGCCTGCTGTACGGCCAGGATCCGGCAGAGCATCTGCTGCGCCTGCTGGCGCATTCCGTGGGGCATCTGGCCGGCTATGACCACGGCGAGGAGATGGATGCCCTGTGTGACTGGTGCCGGAGCAGGGCCGGGGCGGCGGTCTGGAACTAGGCCGTCCTGCTGCCGGCCAGGGCCTGGCAGTGCAGTTCCCGCAATTTGCGGGCGGATTCCGTTCCTCTGTTCCTCCATTGAGGGGGCAGTCCTATGGTGCGGAGCAGGGCCGTATCCGCCAGTGCCCGGCTGCTGATCTCCTGTTTGCTGTCGGCGTCCACCACTTTCCAGAATTCCCTTGCCAGACCGCGAGTGGCCACTGTCCAGAGCACGTCCCGGCGCGTGCCGGGGCGCAGGCGGTCATACAGTCCGGCCTTCATGTGCAGTTCGCAGGCCAGCAGTCCGGCCTTTTCCTGCCGGGCGGGCAGGTGCAGACGCCTGACCAGCAGACGCACCACTGCCGGTCCCCGCTGTTCATGGCCGTAATGGTGCGGCAGTTCTTCCCCGGGAGTCAGCAGTTTTCCCAGATCGTGGCAGAAGGCCATCCAGACGGCCAGGCTGTCTCCCGCCACGGCGTTCATGACCCGGACGGTATGCCGGAGGACGGAACCGCTGTGCCAGCGCGCAGGCCCCGCGGGGATGCGGGCGATGGCTTCCAGCTCCGTGAACCACGGCCGCCAGAGGTGGAGCCGCTCCAGGACTTCCAGAAAACGACCGGGGCAGGGCAGGGCCAAGGCTTTGAGCAGTTCCCTGCCGACCCGCTCCGCCGGGATGGCCGCAAGGGCGCTTTCCGGGATCTCCGCCGCCAGACGGAGGCAATCGGGGTGCAGCTGCCAGCCCGGGTGACGGCAGGCGAAGCGGGCCAGCCGGAACAGTCGCAGGGGATCCTTGCGGAACGCATCGGGCGAGGCCGGGCGCAGCAGTGCGCGTTCCAGATCCTCCAGTGCCGTGGCATGGGCATGCAGATGCCCGTCGGCATCCAGGGCCAGGGCATTGATGCTCAGGTCGCGGGCGGCCAGATCCGCGCTCAGGCTCCCATCCCGGAGCGGCATGAACTCGCAGCCGTGCCACAGGCAGACCCGGACGCTTTTTCCCACGCGGGCGGCATCGGGGTGTGCCGCCAGGAAGGCGGCCGCGTTCCCGTCCACGGCATAATCCAGTTCAACCGGTGCCTGTCCCAGCAGGATGTCGCGGACGGCACCGCCAACAAGGTAGGTCTTCATGACGTCATCATGCCATAACGGGGCCCGGGAGCAAAGGGCCGTCCGCCCTGAGGTCTGGCGCTTCGGCGAGGTCTCGTCCGCTCTGGATGTGGGGCATACCCTGGCCCGGCGCGGCCTGCTGGCCCCCTGGCAGAGCGTGCTGGTCAGCAGCCAGCGGCAGGGCAGGGGGCAGCTGCGCCGGAACTGGGTCTCGCCCGCGGGCAATATCTATGCAGCGCTGCGGCTCCCCATGCAGGAACCGTTCGCCGGTTCAGCGGCATCGACCGTGACCGGCGCCATGCTGGCGGCCACCCTGGGAAAGCTGGGTTTCGCGGTACGCCTCAAATGGCCCAATGATCTTGTCGTGCAGGATGGGGATGCTCCTGCCAAGGTGGCGGGGATCCTGCTGGAGGAAAGGGCGGGCGTCCTGCTGGCCGGCATCGGTATCAATGTGGCCTGGGCTCCCCCGGCAGAGTCCCTGCGCACCGGGGCCGCCATGCCCGCGAAGGCCCTGGTTCCGGGGCCGGAAAAATCACAAAAAATATTTCTTACCGCCGAGAGCCTGTGGTATCAACTTGTAAACTGCCTGTTTTGCGAGTATAGTACCGGCGGTTCTCTAAAGAAAAACTGGAAGGATCTCGCCGAGAGCTTCCTGCTCTGGCGCGGGTCCTGTGTTTGTCTCGACGATGGCGATGAGGTCGTCGAGGGCATTCTGACAGGGCTGTGCCACGACGGAGGACTGTGCCTGTCGCGCAATGGCCGGCAGGAGGTTTTTTACAGCGGAAGCCTGCGTCTTTCGCATCATCACTAAAGGGCAAAAAGGCATGGCCAACAAATCCTTTGCAGACGTCCAGGAATTTCTCAAGGGCAAGGTGATCCTTGTCGCCAACCGTGGCATTCCCGCCCGCCGTATCTGTCGCTCCATCCGCGAACGTTTTGACGCCGTCGCGGCCATGACAGCCACCGATGTGGACAAAACTGCACCGTCAGCGTCCACTGCCCAGGAACTGATCCTGCTCGGGCCCGATCCCCGCGCGTACCTGGATATTGACCGCATCATCGACAAGGCCCGCCAGCGCGGCGTGGTCGGTATCCATCCCGGCTGGGGCTTTGCTTCCGAGGATACCCGTTTCCCCCAGCGCTGCAAGGAAGCCGGCATCACGTTCATCGGCGCTACCGCCGAGGCCATGAATCTGCTGGGCAACAAGGTGCAGGCCCGTGCCGTGGCCCGCAAGCTGGGCATCCCCGTGGTGCCGGGTTCTGACGGGGCCGTGGACATCGCCACCGCCCGTCAGCTGATCTCCGAGATCGGTCTGCCCATCATGCTCAAGGCAGAAGGCGGCGGCGGGGGGCGCGGTATCTTCGCCATCCATAATGAGGCCGAACTGGAAGACGCTTTCTTCAAGGCTTCCACCATGGCCCAGGCCTCCTTCGGTAATCCGCGCCTGTTCGTGGAAAAGTTCCTGGCCGATGTGCGCCACATCGAGATCCAGGTCATTGCCGACATGTACGGCAACGTCTTTGCCTTTGACGAACGTGACTGCACCGTGCAGCGCAACCATCAGAAGCTTGTGGAGATCACGCCCTCGCCCTGGCCGGGCATGACCCGCCAGCTGCGCGAACAGCTCAAGGACTATGCCCGCCGTCTGGTGCGCGCCGTGGGCTACCATTCCCTGGCTACGGTGGAATTCCTGGTCATGCCCGACGGCACGCCCTACATGATCGAAGTCAACACCCGCCTGCAGGTGGAGCACGGCATCACCGAATGCCGTTATGGCATCGACCTGGTGGAAGAACAGATCGCCGTGGCCTTCGGGGCGGAACTGCGCTATCGCGAAGAGAACCTGCGTCCTTCCTACTGTGCCATGCAGGTGCGCATCAACTGCGAGAACCCGCAGGACAATTTCACGCCCAATGCCGGCCTGATCACCCGTTATGTGTCGCCTGGCGGCCCCGGTGTGCGCCTGGACTCCAACATCAGCGCCGGTTATGAGTTCCCGGCCAACTACGATTCGGCCGGCTCCCTGCTCATCGCCTATGCCCATGACTGGGAAAAGACCCTGGGCATCATGGACCGCGCCCTGGGCGAGTACATCATCGGCGGCATCAAGACCACCATCCCCTTCCACCGCCAGATCCTCAAGCACCCCCTGTTCCGCAAGGGCGAGATCAATACCAACTTCGTGGCCAACCATCCCGAGCTCATGCAGTACCGGGACGTGGCCCCCGAAAGCGAGCGTCTGGCCCGTCTGGTGGCGGAGATCTCCGCCAAGGGCTACAACCCCCATGTGCAGCTGGGGGAATACCGTTCCGTCACCACGCCCCGGCTGGGTGTCTTCGACCCCGTGCTGCCGCCCATCTCCAGCCAGCTGCGCCGCCAGCCGTCCCCCTATCCCCAGGGCGACCGCCGCGCCCTGCTGGACTTCATCCGTGACAGCGGCTACGTGCATTTCACGGACACCACGCCGCGTGACTTCACCCAGTCCAACTCCGGCAACCGTTTCCGCCTGGCAGAAGACCGCCTGATCGGTCCCTATCTGGACAATGCCGGTTACTTCTCCATTGAGAACGGCGGCGGGGCCCATTTCCATGTGGCCATGCTGGCCAACATGACCTATCCCTTCACCGAGGCGAAGGAATGGAAGAGCTTTGCCCCCAAAACGCTCAAGCAGCTGCTGGTGCGTTCCACCAACGTGCTGGGCTACACGCCGCAGCCGCGCAACCTCATGCGCCTCACCGGCGAGATGATTTGCGATCATTACGAAGTGGTGCGCTGCTTCGACTTCCTGAACCATGTGGAAAACATGCGTCCCATCGCCGAAGTGGTCATGGATCGCAAGGACGTGGTCTTCCAGCCCGCCCTCTCCCTTTCGTGGGCCAAGGGCTTTGATGTCGAGCATTACCTGGGGGTGACCGAGAACATCCTGCGCATGATGGCCGACATCATGGGCGCCGATGAAAAGGCCGCTGCCCGCAGCATCATCCTCGGCCTCAAGGATATGGCCGGAGTCTGCCCGCCGCGCTTCATGACCGCGCTGGTGACGGCCCTGCGCAAACGCTGGCCCGAACTGGTGCTGCATTACCACCGCCACTGCACTGACGGCCTGTTCATCCCCTCCTGCGGGGCCGCGGCCAAGGCCGGCGCCCACATCATCGATGTGGGCCTGGGCTCTGCCGTGCGTTCCTACGGCCAGGGCGACGTGCTGGCCACGGTGGCCTACATGGAAGACGAGCTGGGCCTGAAGTGCAACCTGAACAAGGATGCCATCCGCGACGCCAACTTCGTCTGCAAGCAGATCATGCCGTACTATGACCGCTACTGCTCGCCGTACTTCAAGGGCATCGATTATGATGTGACCCGCCACGGCATGCCCGGCGGTGCCACCTCCTCCTCGCAGGAGGGCGCCATGAAGCAGGGCTACATCCACCTGCTGCCCTACATGCTCAAGTTCCTGGAAGGGACCCGCCAGATCGTCCGCTACCACGACGTGACGCCCGGTTCCCAGATCACCTGGAACACCGCCTTCCTGGCGGTCACCGGGGCCTGGAAGCGCGGCGGTGAGGAAGAGGTCCGCTTCCTGCTGGAAGTGCTCAACGAAGTCACCCGGACGCCCGAATCCGAGCTGTCCAGCGAGATGCGCAAGGCCCGCCTGAACATCTACCAGGACTGCAACGATGCCTTCCGCAAGCTGCTGCTGGGCAAGTTCGGCCGTCTGCCGCTGGGCTTCCCTGCGGACTGGGTCTACGAGAGCGCCTTTGGTTCCGAGTGGAAGAGCGCCATTGCCAACCGCACGGAGGCCTCTCCCCTGGAGAGCCTGCCGGACGTGAATCTGGCCGCCGAAGAGGCCGCCTGCACCGAACTGCTGAAGCGCAAGCCCACCAAGGAAGAGTTCGTCCTCTACCTCAACCATCCGGCCGATGCCCTCAAGACCATGCAGTTCCGCATGCAGTACGGTGATCCCAACAATCTGCCCCTGCATGTCTGGTTCGAAGGCCTCAAGCCCGGTCAGGATCTCTATTTCAATGACCGCAGCGGCAAGCCCCATCATCTGCTGCTGCTGAGCATCTCCCGTCCCAACGATGCCGGTGTCGTCATCTGCCGCTATGTACTGGACTCCGAGATCATGAGCTGCGAAGTGCAGGTCGCCCAGCCCACGGGCCAGAAGTCCAAGGGCCTGACCATGGCGGACCCTGCCAACAAGTATCATGTGGCTTCGCCCAGCAACGGCGACCTGTGGGTCATGTATGTCCACCCCGGCGACATCGTGAAGGCTGGCGAAGAACTGTTCAATGTGTCCATCATGAAGCAGGAAAAGGCCGTGCTGGCTCCTGTGGATGGTGTGGTGAAGCGCGTGCTGAAGACGGCCGACTTCAAGGAAAACAAGCAGATGGTATCTGTGCGCGAAGGCGAGCTGCTCGTCGAGCTGGGCCCCGTGCCGCGAATTTGCAGCAACGAGGCCTGCGCACAGCCTATTCCCATGGACAATGTCTCCTTCTGCCCCTACTGCGGATCCCGCGTGATCTAGTCGTGTGGCGCAGTTGTGCCGCATTATGGACAGAATGTGTCTGCTAGGGTATGATGATTGCAATCAAAAGCTTTCTTTCCTGGTATAACGGAGGAAGTCATGGCCAAAACGGCTGCCACTAAGAAAGAGGAATCCCCGGAAGCTATCCGCAAAAAGTTGGTGCTGACCGGTGCCGACATCGTGGCGATCGGCGAAGAAGCCGAGCTGCTTGTGGGTGGCAAGAACTACAACACGGCCCTCATCAGCCAGATAGAAGGTATCCAGGCGCCTTATTTCCGCGCCATCTCTTCGTTCGCCTTCCACAAGGTGCTGGATGAGACCAAGGTTACCGGGCGTATCGTTCGCGCGGTCGTCGACCGCGAGTACGGCCGTATCGACTGGAATGATCCCGAAATCAACCAGGACCCCGACTTCCTGCAGAAGTTCGTCCGCCAGCTCGGCAAGCAGATCCACGACGCTGCCGCTGCGGAAGGGGACCAGTCCCACACCAAGCTGCGGACCTTCATCAACACCATCGTGGAAGGTTTCGCCACTTCTCCTGAAGGTATCGACCAGCTGCGCAAACGCTCCGTCATGGTGCAGGCCGCCATCCTTTCCGTGGATCTTCCCCAGGATGTGGATGAGGCCGTGCGCGGCGCGTACCTTTCCATCTGCAACGAGAACGGCGACGACATGACCCCCGTGGCCGTGCGTTCTTCGGCTGCCGGTGAGGACTCCCGCAAAAAAGCTTTTGCCGGCCTGCAGGATACCTACCTCAACATGGTGGGCCCGGCCAGGGTCGTGGAAGCCTATCATTGGGACTGTGCTTCCGCGTACAACCTGCGCTCCATGACATACCGCCGCGAGGCCATCCTGGATGCCATCGCCCGCGCCGAAGAGACCGGTGATGAAGCCATTGCCGTCAATGCCAAGCAGGAATGGGCCATCGAGAACACCTCGCTTTCCGTCTGCATGATGCAGATGATCAACCCCGTGATCTCCGGTACGGCCTTCTCGGCCGATACGTCCACCGGCTGCCGCGGGACCTCCCGCAAGGATCTGGTCAGCATCGACACCAGCTATGGCCTGGGTGAGGCTGTGGTGGGCGGCAAGGTGACCCCCGACAAACTGTATGTCTTCCAGCGCGATGACGGCAGTGAAGTGGTCATCCGCCAGATGGGCTGCAAGGACATGAAGATCGTCTATGACGAGCGTGGCGGTACCCGGGAAGTGCCCGTGCCCGAGCTGGAAGCCCTGCGCTGGGCCCTGTCCCTGAGCCAGGCCGAGCGCGTGGCCAAGGGCGTGCGCGCCGTGAGCAAGGCGTATGGCGGCATGATCATGGATACGGAATTCTGCATCGACGCCAACGACAAGCTGTGGTTCGTGCAGGCCCGTCCCGAGACCCGCTGGAACGAAGAGCTGGAACTGCATCCCACCACCATCTTCATGCGCCGTCGCGAAGTGGATGCCAAGGCTGCTGCCACCGCCGAAGTGCTGGTGGAAGGCAATGGCGCCTCCCGCGGTGCCGGTCACGGTACCGTGCGTTTCCTGCGCTCGGCCCTGGAACTGAACAAGGTCGCCAAGGGCGACGTGCTGGCTGCCGAACGTACCGACCCCGACATGGTGCCCGGCATGCGCGTGGCTTCCGCCATCATGGCCGACGTGGGGGGCGATACCAGCCACGCCGCCATCACTTCGCGTGAACTGGGCATCGCCGCCGTCATCGGTATCCAGCGTCTGGACGTGCTGCGCGCCCTGGATGGCGTGGAAGTGACCGTCGACGGTACCCGTGGCCGGGTGTATCGCGGTTTGCTGCCCCTGCGCGAAGTGGGCGGCGAGATGGACGTGGCCCAGCTGCCCGTCACCAAGACCAAGGTCGGTCTGGTGCTGGCGGACGTGGGCCAGGCCCTGTTCCTCTCCCGCCTGCGCGAGTTCCCGCAGTTCGAAGTGGGCCTGCTGCGCGCCGAGTTCATGCTGGGCAACATCAGCATCCATCCCCAGGCGCTGGAAGCCTTCGACAACGGGGAGCTGGAAGATGTGGTGCAGGGCAAGCTCAGGGAACTGGAAGACAACCTTTCCAAGGTCCTGCGCGAGCAGATGGCTGCTGGTCTCATCGTGTTCAACTTCAACCTGCGTGAATATGTGGCGGAAGTGACCGGCCTGAGCGCGGAAGTGGCCGCCCTGGTGGATACCGACCGCAGCCTCAGCGCCGAAGAAGTGCTGCTGCAGCACCGCAAGATGCGTGAGCTCGACCACAAGATCGACCAGCACCTGGAAATGGCTTCCCGCCGTCTGGAGATCCTCAAGACTTCCGTGGATCTGGCCGACCATGTGCGCATCATCATGGGCTACGACGACGAGCTGGCCCTGCTTTCGCCTTCCGATCCCGAATCGGCCAAGCGTATCGCCGAGATCGAAGCTTCGGTGGAAGAGCACGTGAAGCGCATCAAGGACCTGCCTGTAGTGACGTCGCTGCTGGGCAATATCGCCCGTCTGCGTGAGGAAGTGAGCCTGCGCGGCGGGTTGAAGAAGGAAATGGACGATGTGCGTGATCTGCCCAACAAGATCCGGTCCATCATCAAGTCCCGCGGCTTCCGCACCGGCAAGGAACACTATGTGCAGACGCTGGCGCAGAACCTGGCCCTGTTTGCCATGGCCTTCTACGGCAAGACCATCGTGTACCGTACCACGGACTTCAAGAGCAACGAATACCGCAACCTGCTGGGCGGCAACCTTTTTGAGCACCACGAAGACAACCCCATGCTGGGATACCGCGGTGTGTCCCGCAATATCCACGACTGGGAGATCGAGGCCTTCAAGCTGGCCCGCGGCGTGTACGGCGGCTCCAACCTGCAGATGATGCTGCCCTTCGTGCGTACCCTGGAAGAGGCCCGCTCCATGCGGACTTACCTGAGCCAGGTGCACAAGCTGACCAGCGGTCAGGACGGCCTGCGCATCATCCAGATGTCGGAGATCCCCTCCAACGCCATCCTGGCCAAGGAGTTCATCCAGGAATTCGACGGATTCTCCATCGGTTCAAACGACATGACCCAGATGGTCCTGGCTACGGACCGCGACAATGCCCGTCTGGGACACATCTATGATGAAGAAGACCCCGCCGTGGTCTGGGCCATTCTGGTCAGCATCTTCACCGGGCAGAAATACGGCAAGAAGGTGGGCTTCTGCGGCCAGGGCATCTCCAACAGTGTGATCCTGCGCGGCCTGGTGGCCATCGCCGGTATCGTTTCCGCTTCTGTGGTGCCGGATACCTACTTCCAGACCGTGTTCGACATCGCCGCTGTGGAAGCCGAGAACATCCCCACGTCCAAGCTGGGCGAATGGCTGGGCAAGCAGCATCACCAGCGCCTGGCCAAGCTGATGGAGGAGGCCGGTTACGGCCACATCCTGAAGAAGTACACGCTGCCCCAGGATATCCAGGAATGGTACGAAGGCGAGCTGCAGCGTCGTCATGAACAGCTGCGCGAACATCTGGATACGCCCAAGGAATCCTTCTACCGCACCGAGCTGGAAAGCTTCCGCTCCATGTTCCACAAGCCCGTCATCTACGCGACCTGGGACTGGAGCAGCACGGTGGAGGATGCGCTGCATCAGGCCGGTTTCGCTTCCTTCGAGGAGCAGGCCGCAGCTCTGGAAGAATACCGCAAGATCAAGTTCTGATCTGTACCGGCTTGCGGATACACCGACACAAGGGGGGCGCTTTGGGGCGCCTCCCTTTTTTTCTGCAGGCCCTCCGGCCTTGCAGGCTCGATAAAGCCCTTTGGCAGTCTGTGACGTGCAAAAATTCAAAGGGCAGGGAAGGGTACTTTACTTTCTGTTCTTTCCTCCGTATGCTCATCATATATCTGGAGAGAATATGGATAGTTGGCGTACGCTTTCGTCTGGTCTGACCTGACGCTGTCTGTGGTGGGGCTGTATGTCCTTGTCACCGCAGATGGTTTGCTGACGCCTGTTTTCGTCGCCTTTCTCCGGGCAAGCTCGCAACACCCCATCACTTCCGCGCAGTCTCGCGCGGTTTTTTTGTGCCCGACGGCAGCATGGCCTGCCGTTTCGTGACCGTGGTGGTCACATCATCACAAAAAGGGGGTTGCCCATGTTCGTTTCGTCCATCCTGAGCAGGCTGGCCGTGGCCGGCATCGCTGTGCTGGGACTGTGTTCCGTGTCCGTTGCCGGTGAACTGCCGGCTTTCAAGACCGGTTTCATCTTCACCACCCACCATTCCCCATTTCAGGTAGCGGCATCACGGGGCGAGGCCTTCCGTGACCTGGGCGTCTATTTGAAACCCCTTGTGGAACGTGAGAGCTATGAGCTCGTCAAGGACGGCAAACCCATTGCCATCCTCGATCTGGTCGTGGCCAAGAGCGGTTCCGAGACCGCCACGCTTTTTGCCCAGAAGCATCTGGACATGGGCATCGCCTCCATCACGGCCATCATGGCCGGTATCGACAAGGGAACGCCCATGAAGATCGTCTGCCCTCTGCAGACGGAAGGTATGGCGCTGGTGGTGCCCAGGGATTCTTCCCTGACCAGCTGGGAAAGCCTGCTGCAGCGCGTGAAAGAAAGCAAGGAACCTGTCAAAATCGGCTTCCATTCGCCTACCAGCGCCCCCAAGATCGTGCTGGAAGGCGCGCTGGTCAAAGCCGGGCTCAAGGTGACGCTTGATCCTTCGGACAGCAAGGCCGACGTCCTGCTGGTGGACCTGAAGGAGACCAGCAACCTGCTGGCTTCTCTGACCGCCGGGCAGGTGGAAGCTGTTGTCGGTCCTTCTCCTTTTCCTGAAGTGGCCCAGACCCGCGGCATCGGCAAGGTGCTGGTCAATCTGGGCGAACTGCCCCCCGCCGGGCAGTGGGCCAACTTCCCCTGCTGTGTGGGGGTGGCTTCTGAAGAGATGATCGCCAAGCATCCCGAAGTCGTCCGGGCCTTCGTGGCCCTGATCTCCCGCGTGGGGGCCTGGTGCAATGCCCATCCCCAGCAGGCCGGTGAGATCGCCGCCCAGTGGATCGGTCTGCCGCCCGAAGCCGGGCGCAAGTCCAGCCTTGTGTTCCTGGGCAGCTTCAGTGACAGCTGGCTGCGCGGCGCGGATACCTATCTGCGTATCCTGGACAGCATGAACAAGTTCAGCGGCAGCCTGCGTCACAAGACCATGGAACAGGCCCGGCCCCTGCTGCTCGACGAATCCTTCCTTGATAGCGGAAAATAGCTGGGACTGTCCGTAATTGCCGTTTCTTTTCCTGCGGCAGGGGGGAGGATCCTCTGCCGCAGGTCATCCATCGCTTGCAGGTCGACTATGCCGGGACGCATCATCTTCTGGGCGGCGCCTCTTCTGGTGCCTGTGCTCTTCTTTCTCATATGGGAATTCATGGCGACACTGGTGGGCAACAGCCTTATCCTTCCCCCGCTGGAGGAGATCGGGGCCCTGCTGGCGCACCCTTTGGACAATGTCATCGCCATGGGCACGCTGGCAGGCAACATCGGCATCAGCCTGGTGCGTGTCCTCTGCGGCTATGCGGCAGCCGTGCTGCTGGGGGTGCCCCTGGGCGTGGCCATGGGCTATTATGCCGGTCTGCATCGCCTACTCAATCTTTTTCTGGGCATGTTCCGCCCCATCCCGCCCCTGGCCTGGGTACCGCTGGTGCTGGCCTGGTTCGGCGTCAGCAGCCTGGCGACGGTCATGGGCCTGCCGCGGAGCGAATTATACTATTATCTGAATAATCTGAAGATTTCCATGCTGTTCATCATATTCATCGGTGCGCTGTTCCCCATCCTGACCAGCGCCGTACATGGTGTGCAGACGGTCAACCGTACGCTGGTTGATTCGGCCCGGGTGCTGGGGGCGTCCGAGCGGGACATCTTCACCAAGATCCTGCTGCCCGCCGCGGCGCCATCCATCGTCAACGGCCTGCGTATAGGCCTTGGGGTGGCGTGGATGTGCCTGGTTTCTGCGGAGATGCTGCCCGGCAGTCTTTCCGGGGTGGGGTACCTGATCACCCATGCCTATACCGTGGGGCGTACGGACGTGGTCATTGCCGGCATGATCAGCATCAGCGTGGTGGGGGCCCTGCTGGATATGGCCTTCCAGTGGATTGAACGGCGCAAGTACGCCTGGAAACAGTTTTCCCGGTAGGCACGTATGACGGAGACTGTGCTTTCTGCCCGAGGGGTGCGCAAACGCTTTCGTTTGCGTGAAGGTGAGATACTGGCCCTGAAGGAATTGGATCTGGATGTGCAGGAGAATGAGTTCATCTGCATCGTGGGGCCCAGCGGTTGCGGCAAATCGACGTTTTTGCGCATGGCTGCCGGACTTGAGCCTGTCAGTGAGGGCGAGATCCTGTACCGGGGCCAGCCGGTGAAGGTACCGCGCCGTGAAGTGGGCATGGTGTTCCAGGAATATTCCCTGCTGCCCTGGCGTACGGTGGAAGACAATGTGGCGCTGGGACTTGAATTTGCAGGGACAGGCCGTGAGGAGCGCCGCAAGGTGGCGCGTGAATACCTGGAGCTGGTGGATCTTGCCGCATTTGCCCGTGCCATGCCCCATGAGCTTTCCGGCGGCATGCGGCAACGTGTGGCCATCGCGCGGGCCCTGGCCAACAGGCCCGATGTGCTGCTGATGGACGAACCCTTCGGCGCGCTGGATGCGCATACCCGCATCCTGCTGCAACGGGAACTGCTGCGCATCTGGCAACATCACAAGACCACCATCCTTTTCGTGACCCACGGGGTGGACGAGGCCGTGTATCTGGCCGACAGGGTCGTCGTCATGTCGGCGCGTCCGGGGACGATCCGTACTGTCATACCGGTGGACATCCCCCGGCCCCGCCACCGTGGTGATCCGGCCTATGCGCGTTTGACGGCGTCCATCCTGGAAATGCTGGATTCGGGTGCTGGCATGCGCAGTGAACAGAAAAGCGAGGCAGGAGGCTGTCCATGCCGGTAGCTGGTATAGACGTGGGCTCTGTGGCCGCCAAGGCCGTAGTGCTGGACGAGGAAAAAAAGATCGTTCTTGGACGGGCCGTCCTGCCCACCGGCTGGAACAGCCGTGAAGCCGGGGAACAGGTGATGCAGGCCGCCTGCCGCGCTGCGGGAGTGGAAACGGCGGCCCTGCGGCGTGTGGTCGGCACAGGTTACGGCCGTGTGGCCTTGCCCTTTGCCGACAAGGTCGTGACCGAGATCTCCTGCCATGCGCGCGGTGCCTCCTGGCTTTTTCCCGCCACAGGGGTGGTACTGGACATCGGCGGACAGGACAGCAAGGTCATCGCCGTGGAAGACGGCGCCGTGCAGGATTTTGTCATGAACGACAAATGCGCGGCCGGGACAGGACGTTTCTTGCAGGTCGTGTCCGGTATCCTGGGCATGGAGCTGCCGGAACTGGGACTGGCCGCCGCCGCGGGCAAGCCCGTATCCATCTCCAGCATGTGCGCTGTGTTTGCCGAGACCGAGATCATCGGGCTGCTGGCGCAGGGAACAGCACCGGCCGATATCGCTGCGGGGGTGTTCCTGTCCATAGCACGCCGTATGCGGGGGCTGGCCGCGCGTGTCCCGCTGAGGCGGGAATGCACCTTTACCGGAGGCCTGGCCACAAGTCCGGCATTCAGCCGGCTGCTTGCGGCAGAACTGGGCGTTCCGGTCAATGTACCTGACGATCCCCAGACCGTGGGGGCTTTGGGAGCGGCCCTTGTGGCGGCCCGCTGACAACGTAACGGCGTACACCGGCAAGGCGCCGGGGCGCATGGGAGAATCACGATGACATATGCCAGTCTTGAACATTTTCGGGATGTGACCAGCCGTAATGTGCTGGCCCTGCAGGAAGCCAGGGAAAAAGGCCGCAAGGTCGTGGGGCAGTTCTGCATCTATTCACCGCTGGAGATCGCCCTTGCGGCGGATGCCGTGCCGGTCTCTTTGTGCGGCACGAAGCAGGACTCCATCCCTGTGGCGGAAGAGGTCCTGCCGCGTTGTCTGTGCCCCCTGATCAAGAGCAGCTTCGGCTTTGCCCTGCAGGACAGCTGCCCCTATCTGGCAGCTTCGGACATCGTGGTGGCGGATGCCACCTGTGATGGCAAAAAAAAGATGTATGAGTTGCTGGCTGCCTACAAGCCCGTGATGGTCCTGCAGCTGCCGCAGATCCAGGACGAGCGCGCCCATGCCTACTGGCGTGAGCAGTACGCCCTGCTGGTGGCGCGCCTGGAAGAGGACTTTGGCGTCCGTATAACGGAAGAAAAGCTGCGGGCTGCCATGGATCTGACCTCCCGCCTGCGGCAGGCCCTGAAAAAGGTGCTGGATCTGGCCCGCCGCCGTCCGTCGCCCTTGCGGGGGCTTGATCTGCTGGATATTTGCTTCCGGGCCTCATTCATGCCGGACTATGAGCAGGCCATCCGGCTGCTGGAGGCTATCCATGCGGAATTGCAGGATGCCCCGGCGGCCGTGGCTGCTGATGCGCCCCGCATCCTGCTGACAGGCGTCCCCACAGGCATGGGATCGCACAAGGTGGTGCAATTGCTGGAAGAATGCGGCGCCAGCGTGGTCTGTATCGACAACTGCACCTGTTACAAGAAAGTCCTGCTGGACATGGCAGAGGAGGGGGATGCCCTGGATGTCCTGGCCCGCCGCTATCTGGACATGCATTGTGCCGTCATGTCGCCCAACCCCCACCGCTACAGTGTCCTGCGGGACCTGGCCCGGGACTTTGCCGTGGATGCCGTGGTCGATCTGACATGGCAGGGGTGTCAGCCGTACGATGTCGAATCCTGGAGCGTCAAAAAATTCGTGCGCGAAGAGCTGGGCTTGCCCTTCCTGCAGGTGGTGACGGATTATTCCGGTGCGGATACGGAACAGCTCAAGGTCCGGCTGGAAGCCTTTCTGGAGATGCTGTCCTGAGGCGGCCTGTCAGGGGTATATATATGGCAACATGTCGTAATTATCGAATTTAGTATGGATTTGTGCGACATGGATGAAAGACGCCGTGACAGTATTTGTCATGGCGTCTTTCCTGCTGGGGGAAGGAAGGGATTGGGGAGTTCCAACAGTGTCGGCTACCAGTTTTCAGGGTCGGCGTATTTTTCCTTGCCGAAGCTGCACGCCCCGCACATGGCCGTGCTGTTTACGAAATGGCCATCTCGCGTATAGACATCAACCACCGGGCCGTGTCCGCAGGCGATGCATTTTTTCGTATAGTTGGGGCGCAAGCGGCATTCGATGGGAGGCTGTTTTCTCTTGGTCATGATCTTTCTCCTTGGAGTGAAAGAAAGCCTTGCCTTTACAGAAGCCACACTAGACAAAAAAAGGAACGTGAGCGTGTCTGTTGTGTGACGATTGTATGTAACTCCAATAGTATGAAAGCAGGAGAAAAAATACGGATACGGCGTGGCTCGGTCGCTGGCCCACGGCTTTCATGCCTGTCACGGTATTGTGCCTGGCAAGGAAGGTTTGGCTGCATGGAGAAAGGAAAAGACCACCGGCAAGCAGGGCAGGGGCCATCCCTCTTGACTTCTTGCTGCCTGACCTTATCTGTACTCCGACACACGCTGTTCACGCACAGGGAATATCGGGAAAATACCCCTGTGCCGGATACCAACATGAGAGGTATATATGTCCCTTTTCGACATCTTCAATAAAAAGAATATTGGTGAGACGCTTGGTTCTCTTATGGATACGGCCAAAGAACAGGCTTCCGGTCTGAGCAAGGCCGCGCCCGGTGGTGTTGGTGGCCTGATGGGTGCTGGTGCCCTGGGGGCGCTGCTGGGATCCTTCATGTCCAAGGGAGCATTGCAGAACGCCGCCCTGGTCGGTGCGGGTGCGGTAGCCTGGAATTTTTACCAGAAGTGGTCGCAGGCCCAGAAAGAAAACCAGCCTGCGGCATCGGCTCCTGTCCAGCAGCCGGTGGCGGCTGTGGCTTCTGCGGAGCTTGATCCTACGGCCCGGCTCCTGCTGCGCGCCATGGTGTTCGCCGCACGGGCGGACGGGCACATCGATGCGACGGAACAGGACCGTATCAGCAAGGTCGTCGCGCAGATGGCCCCCGGCCAGGATACCAATGCCCTGCTGGGGCAGCTGCTGAATGCCCCCATCGATCCTGCTGCTCTGGCTGCGGAGATCCGGTCCGCAGAGCAGGGGGAAGACCTGTACCGCCTGTCATGCATGATCGTGGACATCGACCATTTCATGGAGCGCAGTTACCTTGATGCCCTTGCCGCGGCCCTGAAGATCTCCGAGGCCCGCAAGGGACAGCTGGAGGAAGAGGCCCGTCAGGCCAAGGCCCAGCTGGCCGCGCATGCCGGCTAGCTTCTTCAGTGGGGGATGACCCAAGGCCACCTTTGCGGGTGGCCTTTTTTGCTTTATGGGCTTTAGCCTGTTGAGCGCCTGACAGGCGCGAAACAAAAAACCACCCGCTATGCGGGTGGAGACAATACGTTATACACACAAAAACACCTTTCCGATACGATGAAGTTGTTCAAGCCCATCGCAACTTTAACGGAAAGGTGTTTTTGTTATGAAAACTCAGGCTCATAGTTTAGCACATACGAAGTTGTTGTGCAAGTATCATATCGTCTTTACTCCAAAATATAGAAGGAAAATAATCTTCGCACAGCTTCGTGAAAGTATAAAAGAAATTTTGCAATGTCTCTGCAAATATAAAGGGGTTGAGATTCTGGAAGGGCATCTGATGCCGGATCATGTCCACATGCTGGTGTCCATACCTCCTAAAATCAGTGTGGCAAATTTCATGGGCTACCTGAAAGGGAAAAGTTCGTTGATGATATTCGATAAACACGCAAACCTTAAGTATAAGTTCGGCAACAGAAAATTTTGGGCCGAAGGATATTATGTCAGTACGGTGGGGCTTAATGAGGCAACGATTAAAAAGTATATCCAGGATCAGGAACGCCACGATATTATAAGAGACAAGCTGACATCACGCGAATATCAAGACCCCTTTAAGGGGTAGTCAAGGCGGCAAGGGCACTGGGCTTGAACAACGTGAAAGCCAGCGTCTTTAGGCGCAGCCGGTAATAGGCCCTTATAGGGCCAGAGCAAACCACCCGCTTTGCGGGTGGTTCTGATTCATGGGCCCTGGTGCGTCCCTGTGGTCTGTCAGCGCAGGAGCGGGCGGGTCTGGAAAAGGGTCAGGAGCGCCCACAACAGAAAAAGGCGCGTATTTCCTCTGAGAGCAAAAGAACGCTTTTTGTGAGTCAAGGGTCGGAAAAAATTTTTTAGCGTCTTAAATCGAAATTTGACGCGGTGTATTTTTTGTCGATGAATAAAAAAAGGGCACACCATCGGTGTGCCCTTTTGCATAGAGGAAAGGATCAGTTCAGACGTTGCGGCGTTGCAGGCATGACCGGCTGCACCCGGGCAGAGATCTCCGTCTTGAGGCTGTGGAGGACACGGCTTTGCTGATGCAGGGTCTGGGCCAGTTTCTCCAGCCCGGGGATGGCCCCCAATTCCTGGAAGCTTTCATTCCAGATGGCCGTGAAGGCTTCGCTGTGATAGCTGGCCGTATCGTGCAGCAGCGCACGAATGCGCTGATTGTATGCTTCCAGGACCTTCTGGATATCCTGCCAGTGGTTTTCCAGCAGACCCCGCTCCTGCTGGAGTTTTTCGCTCCAGATGAAGTCCAGGCGGAACTGGAATTCACGCCAGGCATCAAGGCTGGCCAGATGGCGGTCTTCTTCATTGCTTTCCAGATGACGGATGAAATTGTCCGCCAGGGATTCCGAGTAGAACCAGGCGATGGTGGTGAATCCCATCAGGGTCGGTACGCACACGGACCAGCGTGTCCTGCCGTCGGCTGTGGAGGTCTTTCTGCAAAAGAATATCATGCTGCTTTCTCCTGTATCTTCCGAGATTTTCTTCTCTGGCGAACCTACAGCGCGTTGCTGCCGCTGGCAAGAGCTGCGCGGAGGGGAGCAGTGGACTTTGCTCCGGCATCCCGGTAGGCTTTGAATCAGGATCCCGGTATCCGCGCTGCGTGGCGTGGTCTTTTTCGGTATAGCCACAGGAGGTCCCATGAGCCGGCTGGAGCATGATTTTCTGGGAGAATTGACCATAGACGATTCGGTGTACTATGGCGTGCAGACCCTGCGGGCCATGAACAATTTCCATATCTCCGGGACGCCGCTTTCCCAGTTTCCGGAAATGATCTGGGCCCTGGCCTGTGTCAAGAAAGCCTGTGCCCTGGCCAATATGGAATTGCAGGTATTGCCCCGGGATATCGGCATCGCCATCTGTGCCGCCTGTGATCACATCCTGGCCGGGAACATGCTCGACCAGTTCCCTGTGGACTGCATCCAGGGCGGGGCCGGCACGTCCACGAACATGAATGCCAACGAAGTCATCGCCAATCTGGCACTGGAGATCATGGGGCATCCCAAGGGGGCCTACGAGTATTGCCATCCCAACAATCACGTCAACTGCTCGCAGTCGACCAACGATGTCTATCCTACAGCCTTGCGGCTGGCCCTGTTCCGGCTGCTGGATTACCTTGTGGAGCATATGCTTCCCCTGCAAAAGGGCTTTGCGGCCAAGAGCGTGGAGTTTTCCCACATCGTCAAGATGGGACGCACACAGCTCCAGGATGCTGTGCCCATGACCCTGGGACAGGAATTCGGCAGTTATGCCACGACCATAGGAGAAGATATCCAGCGCATCCATGACGCGCAGAAGCTGCTGCTGGAGGTCAATCTGGGTGCCACAGCCATCGGGACAGGCATCAATTCGCCCCAGGGCTATGCGCAGCTTGCGGTCGTCCGCCTGGCCGAGACCAGTGATATCCCTGTCAGGCTCTCCACCAACCTGGTGGAGGCAACGTGGGATACCGGCGCCTATGTGCAGACATCCGGTGTCCTGAAAAGGGTAGCCATAAAAATCTCAAAAATTTGCAATGATTTGCGCTTGCTGTCTTCTGGTCCTCGCACAGGCTTCCACGAGATCAACCTGCCGCGGATGCAGCCTGGTTCTTCCATCATGCCGGGCAAGGTCAACCCTGTGATCCCCGAGGTCGTCAATCAGGTGGCTTTCGACATCATCGGCAAGGACGTGACCATCACCCTGGCCGCCGAGGCCGGGCAGCTGGAACTGAATGTGATGGAGCCCATCATCGCCTTCACGCTTTTTACAGGGATCCGCAGGCTGGCCAGGGCATTCAGCACCCTGCAGGAACGCTGTGTCGCGGGGATCACGGCCAATGCTGACCGCTGTCGTCAGCTGGTGGAGAACAGTATCGGGATCGTTACGGCCCTGAATACCCGCCTCGGGTATGAGACGTCGGCCGGCATCGCCAGAGAAGCCTTGGAAAGCGGGCGTTCCATCATGGATCTTGTTCTGGAAAAGCAGTTGCTTACACGGAAAGAACTGGATGAGCTGCTGCTGCCGGAAAATATGATCCATCCTTTTTTTGAAGTGATGCTTTAATAATAAGAATAAACAGTCTGCCGGGCCGTCCTGTCTGACAGCTGACGCGACAGTGGAAGCCGGAAACCAGAAAGCAGGAAAGCCCGGCCCATGCCGGGCTTTTTGCGTGGCGCTGTGGTGAGGGAGCGGCTGGAGCCGGGCATGCAGGGAAACACTCCCTGGGGGCGATGACCAGAGCGATCCTCAGCGATCAGTGCTGAAACAAACGGCAGAGGATTGATCCGTCACCTCAGATGATGTTCAGACCGTGCAGCAGCACCAGCGTGATGAGCACCGGCGTCACCGTACGGCACAGGGTCCGCACCAGTCTGGCCGGCATCCCGCCCCCCAGGGCGGCGAGCATCTGCTCTTTTTCCCAGAAATAGCCCACGAACAGGCTCGTCACGATGCCGCTCAACGGCATCAGGATGGTGGACGACAGGGCATCGTACAGGTCGAAGAACGTCAGGCCGAACAGTTTCACATCCTGAAGCGCAGGACCGGTGGAGAGGGTCGCCGGCAGGCCCAGCAGGACGAGCCCGGCCAGCAGAATGGGCACTGCCTTGCTCCGCGGCAGGGAAAAGCGCTCGGAGAGCCAGGCCACAGGGACTTCCAGCAGGGAAAGTATGGCGCCCGTGGCGGCGATGGCGGACAGGATAAAGAAAAGCGTTGCAAAGAAGGTTCCGCCCGGCATGGACGAGAAAACGGCCGGTATGGTCAGAAAGAGCAGGGCAGGTCCTTCGGCAGGCTGGAAGCCGAAACTGAAGACGGCGGGAAAGATGGCGATGCCGGCCAGCAGGGAGACCAGCAGGTCGCAGATCATGACGCGGGTGGCCATGAGCGGGATATTGACGTCTTCCTTGAAGTAGCTGCCGTAGGTCAGCATGCAGCCCATGCCGAGGGACATCTTGAAAAACGCCAGTCCCATGGCCATCATGATGACGGAAGCGTCCACCCGTTCCCACTGGGGCATGAACAGGAAGCGCAAGCCTTCCGAGGCTCCCGGCAGGGTCAGGCTGCGGATGCAGACGCCTACCAGCAGGAGGAAGAGGACGGGCATCAGGACACGTGTCACTTTTTCGATGCCAGCCGAGGCGCCGCGCATGATGATGGCCCCCGTCAGCAGCAGGACGAGCCATTGCCAGAACAGCGACACAGGCCCGTCGTTCAGCAAAGAGGAAAAGCTGGCCTGGGCCGCGGCCGGATCCGTCGATGAGACGGTGCCTGTGGCGGATTTGAGGATATAGGCAAAGACCCAGCCGGCCACATCGGAATAAAAGCCCAGGATCAGCAGGCAGCTGATGATGGCTGAAAGGCCTATCAGCCACCAGCCGGTGCGGGGGGCCAGCTTCTGGAAGATGCTGATGACGTTGCTGCGCCCGGCGCGGCCGAGGCTGAGGTCCGATATCATCAGCGGCAGCCCGATGCAGAGTGATGCCAGCAGATAGACCACAAGAAATGAGGCCCCGCCGTTCTGGCCGACCAGTGAGGGGAATTTCCAGATATTGCCGAGCCCGACGGCGGAGCCCAGCGTCGCCGCCAGGACGCCCAGTCGTGAAGAAAAGAGATCTCGAGTGGCAGGAGCCATGCATCCTCCGTGCGGGTTGAAGAACCTTCTAGGAGGGCTGGTTGTAGCGTCTGGAGTTTTTTTGTGCAACCTTTTCACCTGTCGTGCACAGACCATAAAAAACAGCTTGTCAAAGCGGGGGCTGTAACCTATAGTAGTACTTCCCAATTGGGGGCGCATTGGTTTCGACGGGGATGTGGAAACCAAAGTTGCAGGTCGAGGCGCCGCTGGCCTCGTAAAAAGCGGCACAAAAGTAATTGCCAACAACGATTACGACTACGCTTACGCTGCCTAAAAACAGCGAGGCACCTGACCACATTGATGGTCACGTCAGACGGGCCGACGCCTGATACGTCCGGCTGGCGACATCGCATCAGGCTGGTGGAGCTTGGCGCCTGCCGGGAGTTTCCACGAGATCTGTACCGGCGGGATTGCTGCCCTGTGCCCGGTCAGGGGCGAGCAGGGTGGTGAAATCTGTTCCTGACCTAAACCTGTAGACGCTTTGCGTGGAATGTTCTCGGACGGGGGTTCGACTCCCCCCGCCTCCACCATCAGCGCATGTCCCAGAGGCCCACGGTGTACCAAAATGCACCGTGGGCCTTTTCTTTTCGCGGGGTTACAGTCCCTTGCTGTCCCGGTTTGTCCCTGTTTGTGTCATAGCAGCACACTTTATCTGGGGGTACATTTGGGGGTATATTTATCAATCCCCAAACAGGTACCCCCAGATGTACCCCAAAGATATCCCCGGGAGGCAAGCATGACGCAGGCTGGCCGCTTCGGCGGGCAGGCCATCGCCGCTCGCCAATCTCTGGTATACACGCTCTGTCCTGGACGACATGTTTTTCACCACATGCGGGAGCGGTGGCTTCATGTAGGCCAAAGCACGCCGCACGTAAAAAGAGACCCACCGGCAAAGAGCGATCTGACATCTGCATACCTGTTACTTGCTGCCCGTAAACGGGCTACCCGCATACGGAAGACTGAGCTATGTTCCCAGCTTGTCTTCGTCTAACTGCTTACGGATGTATTCACGAATTTTTGTTGCATTTTTGCCTACTGTATCCACATAAGACTACTTTTACCCTTCAAATATCCCATAAATCCAGAGACACTCATTTTGGGCGGAATTTCAAGCAGCATGTGGATATGGTCAGGACAACACTCGGCCTCGATGACGTTTACTCCTTTCCATTCACACAGTTTACGCAAAATTTCGCCTATGGATCTCTTTTTCTCACCATAGAAAACTTGGCGACGATATTTAGGTGCAAATACAACATGATATTTGCAGTTCCATTTTGTATGAGCTAAACTTCTTGTGTCACTCATAGTGACCTCCTTTTGATTTGCTTCATTGTTGCAGTTGCCAGACCGCAACGAGATGTTAGCAAATCAAAAGGAGTTTTTATAACATATGCAAAGCTTTAAGCTTTTTTGAACCTCCCGCCTAGCGGGAGGTTTTCTTTCATACAAAAAAGCCCCCGTTCCGTGATGGAACGGGGGGGATAGTTAGTAGCGGCTAGAGTAGTGGCTACGATGGCTGCTATGACTGCGATGGCTGCTATGGCTGTAATGTCCAGCAATCAAGGTTTCTTCTTGATTATTTAACACATCAGAAAAAACTAAACCATCAGCACAAGCATGATTAATTACAGGTTCGACGGTTTGAGTTGGAGACGCTTGGACTTCCTGCTTCCCCAGCCCGAGGCCGGAGGCGATGAAGCCTACCAGTAGAAAAAGACCATAAATGATTTTCCTCATAACGCTCCCTTTATTGGTTTTATATGGTTAATGGGTAGTGATACTGAAGTTGAAAAAAATCCTGCGCAGTCTTTTTTTAAATCGCAGTTATCACATTCTTTGGCATATAAATTTTTCCAACTTGATATTGACTGTCGAGCGAATTCGCGCACTTCCTTCTTACATAAGCAAAGTGGTATATTATATATAGAAATAGGAAGGCCTCGTCGTTTTAGATATAAAATGGCGTCACTTAATTCATCACTATAATCTAAAGGTGATATATCAACTTCTTCTTTATTAGATGCAGCATTTCCGTATAGTTCCATTCCCATGAAAGCATAATGGATACAAAATGGGAAATAATTATATATATGTTCTGCAAAGTTTATGAGTCGGTGGTAATTATATTTGTTAATAACATGACGTATTTCTATTTTACAACCATATTCAGCTAAATTATATAAGCCGATGGATGTTTTTGAAAAACTACCATTAGCTCCGACTATGTTATCATGTAGTGTATCGATATCAGAATGGAGAGAAACACAAAAACAAACATTGTTAGTCGCAACTTGAGCTACATTTCGGGTAAATTCTCTGTCGCTAAAGTTTTTTCCATTTGTTAGGATATCAATATTGGCTGTAGGATGCTCATTGATACAGCGATGAAGAAACTCTATGAAATTATTACCTAATAAAGTTGGCTCACCTCCTGTTATGCATATTTGTTTTATATATTTATTTTTTAATAAACTAAGCGTGTATTGTGCTTCTTGCAAAAGTTGAGGCGAGTGTTGGCGTGGAGGCTGTGGGCACATTATGCATTTACAGTTGCATGCCTCTGTAATCATAAATGCATTTTGATGTGATTTTACTTCCCAGAGAACTGATACACATCCAGTTGCGTCTATACGTACAATATCGCCGTCGTGAAGAATTTCTATATCTTTGCAATTATATATATGGTCTGGATGGAAAAAATATCCTTTTCTTCCAGAGGATATGCAAGCCTTATAGCCAATGCTTGATTTATCTAATTTATCTGTTACGAATATTGTATTTTTTCGAGCAAAAAGAGGGTGATGACTTTTAGCTACTACACCTATAATGGGATGAAAAGAACGAGAGGCTTTCCCGCTAATACATATCATGACGTTGCACCAATCCAGGATTATGGGTTATCCAACTCCAAAGAATATCTTTTGTTTCGTTATTTGCATAATAAAGTCTCTTGAAAATTCCATCAAAAATATATCTATGTTTAATACAAAAAGGTGTATTTTCCATAATTCTTAATTCTTTTCCACTTTCAAGATAATTTCGTATAGGGTCTGATCCACAATATGCTTGGTATACACACCAAGAACAAGGTGGGGTTACCTCAACACATGACCGCTTAGTTAGTTCTTGAAGCTTGTTTCCTGCAAAAATATCATAATATGTATCTGTTAAGACATTTCCAAGGCAAAAATGCCTATCTCCCATTCTAGCAAGCATCCGAGCTTCATCTGCTGGGAATACAGAACCATCATAGTCATAGATTACGCCACTGATACCTGCACCTGATGGCGATTGTAAGTCTACGAAACCTGTTGAGAATGGCGTCAATATTCGTGAAAGTAAAAGCGTCGCAAAGTGCTCTGGGAAAAATATCTTTTTATTAATATTTATAATAAAATCTAATGTTTTTAAGTATTGTTTGGCAAATTCTTTTGCTGTATAGCCAAGTTTTTCAGATTGTTCAGCTGCAAAGCCATAGGGATTGAGTGACCGAATAAATATTCCACTCATGCCTTGTCTAATATATTCTTTGACTATGTCCTCTAGGTGTTGAAGAGAGACAGAGGATGTTGTCATGAGTGCATCTACACCATCATGGCCAACTATACTGCGTGCTAGAGCTAGCTTTTCTAAAAATAAATTGTAAGTACCTCCACCAGCTTTTGTTTTACGGCACGCATCATGAAGATATTCAGGACCATCGAGAGATGTTGATATCGCTATATTATGGTCTCTACAAAAATAGAGTTGCTCTTTTGTAATCAGTGTGAGATTCGTACAAATAACAAATTCAACTTTTTTCCTTTTTTCTTCAGCAAGCTTTTCAGCATAGAAAACAACATCTTTGATAACAGGCCAATTTAATAAAGGTTCTCCACCTTGAAATTCAATTTTAGGATTCTTTGTTGGCGCAGAAAAAATAGTATCTACGATGCGGCGTGCTACATCTATCTTCATGTCATAATTTTGTGCGTCTTCTTCAGCACATGACACTTGGCAATATTCACATCGCTGATTGCAGCGTAGAGTAATGACCATCATATGAAGCGTTGTAAAGTCACGTAAAAAAGATTTTTTTGTTCTATATCTGACGGAAATTTTTTGTAGCGACGATTCGATTTCGTCTTGAGCAACAAACAAATGAGATTTTAATCTTAAAAAATTTTCGTCTTTATTGGAGAGAATATGTCGTATAAACTTATCAAATATATCGCTTTTGAGAAATATAAAATCTCCACATTCGTTTACTAGTAGTACAACATCATCAAAAATATGTTTAAATTGAAATGGTAAAATCTTATAGCTAGACACGGGTTTTCTCCACAGATAAAAAAGCATAGTCTACAATTCGTTGTCTGAGTTTACCAAATTCCTTTTCCAGGTCTATACGAATTTGCATATCAATGCAGTTATTGAAAAACTCCTTTAATAAAACTTCATCTATATCACCATTATCTTTAGCTATTATACTGATTTCTATTAAATATTCTGAGTTTGGATAAAAAGAAATGAAATATTTGTGAGTATATTCACTAACTACACGCAGGATACAGTCACGTTCAAAATATTCTTTTTCAGCTATAATAATACCACGTTTACCACCATCAGTAATTCTAAATGGCAATACTTCCATTTTTCCCCCTTTTTACCAAAGCCCCGCCTGCTGGCAGGCGCTTCATTTGCCGACAGTCAATGAGTAGTCTGTATATAATAGATTATTCTATATACTATCATACAACCGTTGGCGAGGCAACGGGGATGCTAAACAAGGGAGGGGGAAAGATGATGGAGGAGGAAAGAAGAAGGCGGCCCCGAAGAGCCGCCTCTCGTAGACAAAAGAGCTTGTCAACGCAGGTAGACAGCGAAGGCGAAACCTTCAGTAGTGGTAGCGGCACTGGAGGACGATCAGGGCCGCCCCCTGCTCGTCAAGGCGATACACGAGGCGGTCCTCCTGATTGATGCGGCGGGACCAGCATCCCGCAAGGTCAAAGCGGAGCGGCTCCGGCTTGCCAAGGCCTTCAAACGGATTGCGGAGCGCATCACGCAGCAGCTCATTGATGCGCTTCACCGTCCGTTTGTCGGTAGCCTGCCAGTACAGATAATCTTCCCACGCTTGGGGCGTCCAGGTCAGCAGCATGGTCAGTCCTCAAGGTCATGCTGTACCGTCTTGCCCGCGTCAGCGGCGTGCAATGCTTCCCGCAACCGGGCGGCATTGGCCGGGGAACGCAGCAGGTAGGCTGTTTCCATGATGGCGTTGTAGTCCTCCAGGGACATCAATACCACGGAGGGAGACTTCTGGCGCGTGATGATGACGGGTTCGTGGTGGTCACAGACCCGGTTCATGGTTTCCGCAAGGTTCTGCCGTGCCTCGGTGTAGGTGATGGCCTGCGACATATGCGCCTCCTTTTGTACAGATATAAGTACATATTTTGCCTATTCTGTCAACATGCCATGGGGAGTCTGTGCTTAAGGCGCTTTTGACCCGCAGAAGTCTCTTTTGGGAAATTTCCAGAACTAAAAAAAGCCCATTTCGCCACAGCGTTCCATATTTTCGTTCTAGGGAGTTTTTCGTTTTTTTCCATACCACGTGCAGAAAAATTTTTTTATGGGCTTAAAATCAAAATTTGAGCGTTGAAAAAATTTTTTCGCTCATTTCAAATCACGGTTTCTTCCTTCGAGGGGGGCAGGGGAGTTGAACCCGTATAGCGGGTAAAGAGACGGGGTACATTCGGGGGTATCGAATCCGAGCTATTTCTTATATACTCTTGTATTATGCATAGTTAAACATGATGTTCTATGTCCCCCGCCTCCACCATCAGCGCATGTCCCAGAGGCCCACGGTGTACCAAAATGCACCGTGGGCCTTTTTGTTTCCAGCAGTATTTGTGGTGCCCATACGGCTGACAGGCCTGGCGACAGGAAGACACGTCTGATGCGGGATGCCTCCGGGATCTTTGCTTTTCCTCTGCCATGCTGACAGCAGGCGCGGTTTCCCCTTGTGTGCTTTTGGCCCGTTTGGGGTATGAGCAGGCGATTCCGTCCTATGGAACGATCCTTGGGCAGATTGTTTGCGAAGAACGCATGGAGGTGATCTCATGACTATGACTGCAACGGAGGAAAACGTGAAGCACGATCAGTCGCTCGTGGACATCCTGGCAAGGTGCGTCATGCTCCTTGGCATCCTGGTGGCTCAGGGACAAAAGGGAGGCCCGTTGACGATGCGCGAATATGTTCAGGCTCAGCTGGATATGTTGCAGGTGGCGGAAAGGTCGCATGCAATGCATCAGGGCGGCAGGCCTCGCATGGAGCGGCCGCGCCGTTTGCAGCGTGCCACAGGTGGACGGAGCAAGCGGCACCTGCTGCGTAACGTGCCGGGCTCCCTGATATCCGGTTAGGAAAAGAGGGCAGGTTTCGCAGGATATCCCCCTTTGCCCAGGCTGACGAAGCGCAAGAAAAAAGCTATGCTCTTGCAAAACTCCAGGCACAGACAGTGCGTTGATTATCGGGAGTGCCGGGAACGTTTCGAAACTGCGTGTCCGCTTCCCGTGCAAACATCTTGAGCAAGGTTGGAGATACCATGTTTGAATCGGCAGCCCTCGGCAGATCATGCAGTAACAAGGAATTTGAAGAAAAAGCCCCCCAGCTGCGCATGCGCCTTTTCAATGCGCAGCTGCAGTGCATCGAGCGCAAGATCCCCGTCCTGATCACGGTGGCCGGTCTGGTCGGTTCCGGGCGGGGGGCCATCATCAACCTCCTGTCGGAATGGATGGACAGCAAGCATGTGCAGAACCATGTTTTCTGGCTGGTGACCGACGAAGAGAAGGCCCGTCCCTGGCCCTGGCGTTTCTGGCGGCAGCTTCCGGCTGCCGGACAGACGGCGGTCTTTTATGACGGCTGGTACGGTGAAGCCATGCGCCGGCGCTGCTGCAGGGATGTGGGGGAAAACGAGTTCACTGCCAGCATGCACCGCTGGCAGGCCCTGGAATCCGGGCTGGCAGAATCCGGGATGGCCATCATCAAGCTCTGGCTCCATCTCAACAAGAAGGACCATGCCCGTGCGCTCAAAGAACGGCAGGAAAATCGCTCCCTGGTGCATTTTTCGCCATCCGACAAAAAAATCGCCGCGGATTATGACGGCATGGTCAGTGCCGCGTCCCGGGCCATCATGCTGACAGACCGGGACAATGCGCCGTGGAGCATCATTGATGCCGCGGATCCCAATTTCCGCAACCTGTCTGTGGTGAAAGCCATCATCGCCGGCATCGAGCGGACCATCGCCGCGCAGGATGCCCGTGCCGCCCGCCTCAAGGTGCTGGAATCCGTGCCCGACGTGGAAGAAGATGCCCGCGAGTCCCTGGTCTCCACCCTGGATGCCATCGACCTTTCCAGCGTGCAGGCTCCCGAGCATTACCAGAAGGAACTGAAGCGCCTGCAGAAGGAGATCTATCAGCTCTCGTTCCGGGCGTACAAAAAAGGCATTTCGTCCACACTCATCTTTGAAGGCTGGGATGCTGCCGGCAAGGGGGGGGCCATCCGGCGGCTCACGGCCGGGACGGATGCCCGTATCACGCGCGTCATCCCCATCAGTGCGCCTTCGGACGAAGAGCTCGCCCACCATTATCTGTGGCGTTTCTGGCGGCATATCCCCCGCGCCGGTTTCATCACCATCTATGACCGCTCCTGGTACGGCCGTGTCCTGGTGGAACGCGTGGAAAAACTGACCCCCAAGGAAGACTGGGCCCGCGCCTATGCCGAGATCAATCATTTTGAGCATCAGCTGACCAGCAAGGGCAACATATTGCTCAAGTTCTGGCTGCACATCTCGCCGGAGGAACAGCTGCGGCGATTCCGGGAGCGTGAGGCCATCCCGTGGAAGCGCTACAAGATCACCGATGAGGATTGGCGGAATCGTGACAAATGGCCTGAATACGCCCGCGCAGCGGACGAGATGTTCCTGCGGACCAGTACGGAAGAGGCTCCCTGGCATGTGATCCCGGCGGAGAACAAGAAGCATGCCCGCCTGATGGTCCTGCGCATTTACAGGGATGCCCTGAAGCGCGCCCTGCGCTGATGGGCCCCCTGCAACAGAGCATGGATATGAAGAGCCGGAGAACATCCGGCTCTTTTTTTATGCCCGGTCGAGGCCCTGCGGCTGCTGCACGGCACGATGCTGCGGGAGGATAAGAGATATGCGGGATCGTGCGGGAGGGCAGCCATGCGGCCTTCAGGAGAGAGCACGGGACGGGACGTGTGGGAAGGGCCGAAGACTTTCGTGTACCGTTATGCACCGCCGCAAGTGGAGCGGAATTGTCACTTGGCGCTCATGGTGTTGACAAAAGGGCAGGGCAGCCTGAAAGCACATCCGGTCAGGAAGCAGGCCGGTGGCAAGATGCTGTCTTTTGCCCCTCCTTGCTCGATCCTGTCCGGCACCCAGCCCCTTTCAGGGAGGTGGCGCATGATTCCCTCATTTTGTCCTGTCAGTTGCAGTCGTTGTGGCCGTTCCTTCATTGCACCCGGGCCACGCGGCCATATCTGCCCCCAATGCCAGAAGGAACGCCGGATGAACCGGGAAAAAACGTCTGCCCGCGGAGTCCAGAAGGCCCCCCGGGCAGCGGATGCCCGGGATCGGCCGAACGTGGAGGCGCGTTCCTCCAGACCCGTGGAACCGGTGCGTGTGCCGGTGCAGCTTGTGGAATCACGCTGGCAGGATATGCTGGACCAGGGGATCCTGGCCACCTGCCCGCGCATGCATCTGACTGCCTCACGTCTCCCCTGCGGTGAGCGTTCCGAATGCTTTGGCCTTTCCCGCTGTCAGTTCGTCCCCCGGAACATGAACCGTCCCTTGCGGCGCACCTTCTTCTGATATGTTTGAAAGCATCATGTCCCAGCAGGGATTCACGCGTGTCACGACGGAAAAGATGATGACTGGCGGCCAGGATGTCCCGTCCCTGTGCCGGGCTCGCCCGGATTATGAACGTCAGTGCATCATTTGCGGGCATGGGCCCGTGGTCGATTTCTATACCATGGACGGGAATTTCGTGGACAGCTCAGATATGTGCGGCGTTTGCACCTTTGGGCGGCAGGAATGCCGTGACCCCGGTCACTGGTAGATGCAGCTGTTCCCATCCTCATGAAAACAAAAGGCATCCTTCCTCATCGGCAGGATGCCTTTTGCTTTTGGAAAAGGGGATGGAAGGCTGTCGAGCCCTCCCATTTTGCAAACGGTGACATAAACGCCGGCCTTTCATCACGGGCACGTCATCGTTTTGCCATGCGCGTTGCCCATTGTGAGCCAGTCAATTTCAACGGGAGCATTCGCATGATCCACATCAGCAATCTCAATAAAACATTTGGCAGCAGCAAGGGGCTTTCCCATATCAACCTGCATGTGGCGCCGGGAGAGATGGTGGCCCTCATCGGCTCTTCCGGTTCCGGCAAATCCACGCTCATGCGCCATATCTGCGGCCTGACCGCCGGAGACAGGGGTGAGAGCCTGGTGCAGGTCGATAACGAGATCGTGCAGAAAAACGGCTGCATCAGCCGGGACATCCGCCGCATCCGCGCCGGTATCGGCATGATCTTCCAGCAGTTCAACCTGGTGGAGCGCATGAGCGTGGCCCGCAACGTCATGCTGGGGGCGCTGGCCCGCACCAGCCTGTGGCGCAGCCTGACCGGCGCTTTCCACGCTGATGACAGGGAGCTGGCCCTCAGGGCCCTGTCCCGTGTGGGGATCGGGGAAAAGGCCTGGCAGCGAACCGGTACCCTTTCCGGCGGGCAGCAGCAGCGGGCCGCCATCGCCCGCGCACTGGTGCAGCGGGCCCGTGTCCTGCTGGCCGACGAACCCATCGCCTCGCTGGATCCTGAATCGGCCCGCAATGTCATGCAGACCCTGCGCGACCTCAACCAGAAGGATGGTCTCACCGTCGTGGTGACCCTGCACCAGGTGGACTATGCCATGCGTTTCTGTCCCCGTACCGTGGCTCTGAAAAAAGGCGAGATCGTCTATGACGGTCCCACGGAACGTCTGACTCCCCGGTTCCTGGCGGAACTTTACGGTGCTGAAAGTGACGAGCTTTTTGCCGCCAGGACCGGCGTCCGGGAGGCGGCCCTGCCCGTCAGCCCTGTGTGCGAGACGTCCCGCGCTGCCTGATGTCTCTGGGATGTCCTCCATTGACCGCACAGATTGTTGCCCCGTCCCTTTATCCAAGGAGAAAATACATGTTTTTCCGTCTTCTTTCCGGCCTGCTGATCTTTGCCATGCTGCTGGGCAGCGCGCTGACTGCCCAGGCACAGCAGACCCTCAACTTCGGCATCATCTCCACCGAGGCCAGCCAGAACCTCAAGGTGCTCTGGGAGCCTTTCCTCAGGGACATGAGCAAGGCCCTGGGCATGGAAGTCAAGGCTTTCTTTGCCAGTGACTATGCGGGGATCATCGAAGGCATGCGCTTCAAGAAAGTCGACCTGAGCTGGATCGGCAACAAGGGCGCCATGGTGATGGTGGACCGCGCCAATGGAGAGGTCTTTGCCCAGACCACGGCCCCCGACGGCAGCAAGGGCTACTACTCCTGCCTGATTGTCAACAGGAAGAGCCCGCTCCAGAACCTTGACGACATGTTCGCCCAGGCCTCCAGGCTGAGATTCAGCAATGGCGACCCCAATTCCACATCTGGATTCCTGGTGCCCGGCTACTACGTTTTTGCCAAAAACGGCAAGGATCCCCAGAAGATCTTCGCCCGCACCGTGTCTGCCAATCACGAGGCCAATGCGCTCTCCGTGGCCAATAACACCGTGGATGTGGCGACCTGCAACAATGAAGGACTGGCCCGTCTGGCCATCACCGCTCCCGAAAAGGCCAAGGAACTGCGCGTGATCTGGAAGTCCCCCCTGATTCCCAGCGATCCCCTGGTCTGGCGCAAGGATCTGTCCGACGAGACCAAGAAAAAGATCACGGACTTCATCTTCAGCTACGGCGTGAAGGGCGAGAATGTGGAGCAGGCCCGCAAGATCCTGACCGACCTGCAGTGGGGCCCCTTCATCAAATCCGACAACAGCCAGCTGATCCCTCTGCGCCAGCTGGAGCTGTTCCGCGCCAAGATGGTGCTGGAAAGCAACCAGGATATGGATGCCAAGGAAAAGGCCGACAAGATCGCCGGGATCGAACGTAAGCTGGCCGAGCTCGGCAAGTAGCGGGGACAGGGCACAAGGAACGCATCGTTATGGAAGCTGAAATGAAAATGGCCCTGCAGCCGCCGCGCGATCTGCGTGCCAGGACCTTTCGCCTGGTCATCTGGGGCCTTGTCCTGGCCATGCTGGCCTGGGCCTGGAGCGGCGCCGAGATGAAGCCCGTAGCGCTGGTGGAGCAGGGCGGCAACATCCTTACCCTGATATCCGACTTCTTCCCGCCGGACTTCACGGACTGGCGCATGTACATGAAGGAGATGATCGTCACCCTGCATGTGGCGGTCTGGGGAACCCTGCTGGCGGTCATCTGCGCGGTGCCGCTGGGCATCATGTCTTCCGAGAATATCGCCCCCTGGTGGATCTGCCAGCCGGTGCGCCGCCTCATGGACGCGGCCCGCGCCATCAACGAGATGGTCTTCGCCATGATGTTCGTGGTCGCTGTGGGCCTGGGCCCCTTTGCCGGTGTGCTGGCCCTCTGGGTGCACACCACGGGCACGCTGGCCAAGCTCTTTTCCGAGGCGGTGGAGGCCATCGAGGTCTCGCCGGTGGAAGGTGTCCGCTCCACCGGGGCCAGCTTTCTGGAAGAGATCATCTTCGGGGTCATCCCCCAGGTGTTCCCCCTCTGGATATCGTACTCCCTGTACCGTTTCGAAGCCAATGTGCGCTCCGCCACCGTGGTGGGCATGGTCGGTGCCGGTGGTATAGGCATGGTGCTGTGGGAACTGTTCCGCAGCTTCAACTTCCGGCAGACCTGTGCGGTCATGGCCATCATCGTGCTGGTGGTGACTCTGTTCGACCTGCTTTCCCAGCGTCTGCGCAAGATGGTGCTGTAAGATGGCTGCCCGCTACGCTCTTTATTACGCCCCCCGCAGGGACGAGCCCCTGTACCGTCTGATGGCTCCCCTGTTCGGCCGGGACTGCCGGGACGGCCGCCGCCTGCCGGGAGGCCCCGTGGCCCCTGCGGGGGTGGAACACGATCTGTGGACATCCCTGGCCAGAACACCGGCCCATTACGGCCTGCATGCCACGCTCAAGGCGCCTTTTGAGCTGCGGTCCACTTCGGAGGGCATGGTTGCCGCCCTGAGGGAGGCCTGCCGGAAGGTGGCGGAGCGCCATGCACGCTGGCTGACGGCGCCGCTGGGACTGCAGCGGCTGCCCGCCCACTCGGGAGAGCGCCAGGCCTTTTTTCTGGCCCTGGTCCCCCGGCAGGGGGATGCCGCGTCGGAATCGGCCATGGCCGCTCTGGAGCGGGATTGCGTGACGGAACTGGATAGGTTCCGGGCTCCCCTTGACCAGGGGGACGTGGAGCGGCGGGAGCCCCTGAGCCGGGACGAACGGCGCAACCTCCTGCGCTGGGGCTACCACCATGTGCTGGACCTGTTCCGTTTCCACATCACCCTGACAGGCCCCTTGCCCCATGAAGGAGCGGATCGGGTGGAAGCGGCCCTGAACCAGTATCTGGAACCGGTGATCGACAAGTCCCTGGTCATGGATTCTGTATGTCTTGTTTGCCAGACGGACCGGGCGCTGCCCTTTCGTCTGACGACCCGCTTCGCGCTGGCGCGGACCGGGAATGTCTAACACAATGACGATTGGAAGTATCATGAATATGAATTTGCGGCAGGAACGCATGCGCCTGCTGGCGCTTGCCCCGGAGACCTGTCTTGATGCGGCCCTGTCCGGGATCATTCTGCCTGGCTACCGTATCGTGCGTGGGCCCGAGACCGGGCTCGTGATGGCCCGGGGACGTGTCGGCAATACCGGTGATGTCTTCAACATAGGGGAAGTTCTGGTCACCCGCTGCGCCGTCCAGCTGGAAGACGAGACGCTTGGCCATGCCTGGATCATGGGGGAATCCCCCCGCCATGCGGAACTGGCGGCCCTGTGCGATGCCCTGTGGCAGCGGGAAAGCTGCGCGACATTGCTGGATAAAAAGCTGCGCCCCCGCCTGGAGCAGGCCATCGAGGCCAAAAGAAAGGCTGCCGCCCGCGATGCGGCAGGTACGAAAGTCAACTTTTTCACCTTTGTCCGCGGAGAAGACCAGTGAACGATCAGCAATGTTCCCGCCTGTCCTGGACGGATCCTGTGGGGCAGGCACAGCAGGTGTTCCGTCTGGCTCTCACCGCGCTGTCCCGGCCTGCCCGGACGTATCGGTTCGTCCCCTGTCCGGCGGATGCCGCCGCTGAGGAACTGCCTGCCGGACTGAGCCCGGAACTGGCGGCCCTGGCCCTTTCGCTGTGCGATAACGAGACCGCGGTCTGGCTGGCGCCCGGACTGGATACGGAAAACGTCAGGGCCTGGTTCCGTTTTCATTGCGGCGCGGTCCTGGTGTCTGAGCCCTCTCAGGCCGCATTCGCCTTCGTCCCCGGTACGGAAGCGCTGCCTGACCTGCGCTGTTTCCATCAGGGAGAGGCTGAATACCCGGATCGTTCCACGACCATCTGCCTTGGTGGGGTGGAAGAAGGGGAAAACGCCGGTATCACCGCTTCCGGCCCCGGTATCGTGGGCAGCTGTGATTTTTCCTGCCGTATGCCGGCGGGTTTCCTGCCCCAGTGGCAGAGCAACCATGAGCAATTCCCGCTGGGTGTGGACATGCTGCTTTGCGGGCCGGGCCGCCTGATCGGTCTGCCCCGTACGACCTGCCTGACCCTTGCAGCAGACGAGGTGCCTCCATGTATGTAGCTGTAAAAGGTGGCGAAAAGGCCATTGCCGCGGCGCACGCCCTGCTTGCCCGTGAACGGCGGGGCGATGTGCAAATTCCTGAAGTGACACTTGAACAATTGGCAGGGCAGCTCAAGCTGGCCGTGGACCGCATCATGGCCGAAGGCTCCCTGTACAGCCCCGAGCTGGCCGCGCTGGCCTTCAAGCAGGCCCGGGGGGATGCCGTGGAAGCCATCTTCCTGCTGCGGGCCTATCGCACGACCCTGCCCCGCTTCGGTGTCTCCGAGCCCGTGGATACTTCCCGCATGCGGGTGGAGCGGCGAATCTCCGCCACCTGGAAGGACCTTCCCGGCGGCCAGATCCTGGGGTCCACCTTTGACTATACGCACCGCCTGCTGGATCGAGGCCTGGCCGTGCCCGGGACGGCTCCCCGGGACACGGAGCCCGAAAGGACGGCGGAAGATCTGGCGATGATGGCGACCGATACGCAGGCCCTGCTGCAGGAGCCGCTTCCCAGAGCCATGGACGCCCTCGGCCGCGAAGGCCTGATGGAATCCGTGTCTCCTTCGCATGAGGGCAATGATTGCCCGGACATCACCCGCCAGCCGCTGGAGCTGCCGGCCGACGGTTCCGGGGACCGCGCCGTGCGCCTGCAATCCATGGCCCGTGCCGATGAAGGCTTTTTGCTGGGCATGGCCTATTCCACCCAGCGCGGCTACGGCGCCGTCCATCCCTTCACGGGGGAACTGCGCCGCGGTTTCGTGGAGCTGAGCATCACCCCGGAAGAATTGGGCTTTGCCATCACCCTGGGCGAGGTGGAGCTTACCGAATGCGACATGGTCAGCCGGTACACCGGCCGTGCCCTCGATCCCTGCTTCACCCGCGGTTACGGGCTTGTCTTCGGCAACAACGAACGCAAGGCCCTGTCCATGTCCATCGTGGACCGTGCCCTGCGCGCCCGGGAATTGCAGGAAGACCAGATCGGCCCTGCCCAGAATCCCGAATTCGTGCTCATGCACGGGGATAACGTGGATGCGTCCGGTTTCGTGCAGCACATCAAGCTGCCGCATTATGTGGACTTTCAGGCGGAACTTTCCCTGATCCGCCAGCTGCGGGAACGCAAGCACGCGGAAGAGCAGGCTGCTGCCGCGTCCGAAAAACATGCGGAGGCCATCCATGCCTGAGAACCTGACGACAACGCCTGCGGCCTCCGGCCTGGAAGGCTACAATTTTGCCTATCTCGATGAGGGCACCAAGCGCATGGTGCGCCGGGCCCTGCTCAAGGCGGTGGCCATCCCCGGCTACCAGGTGCCTTTTGCCAGCCGGGAGATGCCCATGCCCTACGGCTGGGGGACGGGCGGCATCCAGGTCACGGCCAGCATCATCGGCCGGGACGACGTGCTCAAGGTCATCGACCAGGGCTCGGACGATACGACCAATGCCGTTTCCATCCGCCGCTTCTTCGAACGAACCGCGGCCGTGACCACGACCACCCGCACCGGAGAAGCCAGCATCATCCAGACCCGTCACCGTATCCCCGAGCAGCCCCTGCGCGAGGATCAGATCATGGTCTACCAGGTGCCCATGCCGGAGCCCCTGCGCTGGCTCGAACCCAGCGAGAAGGAGACCCGGACCCTGCATGCGCTGGAAGAATACGGCATCATGAGCATCAAGCTGTATGAGGACATCATGCGGCATGGCGATATCGCCACCGGTTTCGACTATCCCGTGAAGGTCAATGGCCGCTACATCATGAGCCCGTCGCCCATCCCGCGTTTCGACAACCCCAAGATGCACCAGTGTCCGGCACTGCAGCTTTTCGGCGCCGGCCGGGAAAAGCGCATCTACGCCATCCCGCCATATACGGATGTGGTCAGTCTCGACTTTGAGGATTACCCCTTCACCCCCCAGAGCTGGGACCAGTGCTGCGCCATTTGCGGCGCCACAGACACCTATCTGGACGAGATCGTCATGGATGACGCCGGGACGCGCATGTTCGTCTGTTCCGATACCGACAACTGCGCCCGGCGCGTGGCCGGGCAGGGCGGCCCTGCCGCTTCCAGGGAGGAGAAATAGCCGTGAGCCTTCTGGATACCAATCTCGATCCCGTCCTCTCCGCCCGCCAGCTGACGCGGCGTTACGGCAGCCGCATCGGCTGCAGGGACGTTTCGCTGGATCTGTGGCCTGGGGAAGTCCTCGGCATCGTGGGAGAATCCGGATCCGGCAAGAGCACGCTGCTGAACATGCTTTCCGGCCGTCTGGAACCCTCTGCCGGCCATGTCCATTACACGGCAGCTGACGGCAGTGTGCTGGATATCCACAGCCTGGATGAAGCCCATCGTCGCCGTCTGCTGCGGACCGAACTGGGCTTTGTCCATCAGCATCCCCGCGACGGCCTGCGCATGTCGGTCAGTGCCGGTGCCAATATCGGTGAGCGCCTCATGGCCAACGGGGCCCGGCATTACGGAAACCTGCGGGCCACCGCTCTGGACTGGCTGGAGCGGGTGGAGATCCCCGTGCAGCGCGTGGACGATACGCCGTCCCAGTATTCCGGCGGCATGCAGCAGCGTCTGCAGATCGCCCGCAACCTGGTGACCACGCCGCGCCTCGTCTTCATGGACGAGCCCACCGGCGGTCTGGATGTGTCTGTCCAGGCCCGCCTGCTGGACCTGCTGCGGCATCTGGTGCGCGACATGGGGCTGGCCGTGGTGCTCGTGACCCACGACCTGGCGGTAGCCCGCCTGCTCTCGCACCGCCTGATCGTCATGTACCACGGGGAAGTGGCGGAGACCGGTCTGACGGATCAGGTCCTGGACGATCCGCAGCATCCCTATTCCCAGTTGCTGGTCTCTTCCATCCTGCAGTGCTGACAAGGAGCGTTCACATGCATCCGTTCAACCATCCTGCCGGCGGCGCTCCCGTGGTGGAGGTGCGCCATTTGTGCAAAACCTTTGTCCTGCACCAGCAGGGCGGCATCCGCATCCAGGCGCTGCAGGACGTCAATTTTGACGTGCGCGCCGGGGAATGCGTGGCCCTGCACGGGCCTTCCGGGGCCGGTAAATCGACCCTGCTCAAGACGCTGTACGGCAATTATCTGCCCAGTTCCGGGCAGGTGATCGTCCGCTGTGACGGCTGCGAGACGGATATGGCCACGGCCTCCACACGCGCCATCAGCCGTGTGCGCCGGGAATGCATCGGCTATGTCAGCCAGTTCCTCCGCGTCATCCCGCGTGTGCGTGCCCTGGATCTGGTGGCCGAACCCCTGCTGGACGCCGGTGAAGGTCGTGAAACGGCTCTTGATGCCGCGCAGGAGATGCTGGCCCGCCTCAACCTGCCTGAACGCCTCTGGCACGTGGCCCCGGCCACGTTTTCCGGCGGGGAGCAGCAGCGTGTGAACATCGCGCGCGGGCTCATCCGTCCCATGCCCCTGCTGCTGCTGGACGAACCCACGGCCTCCCTGGACGGCATCAACCGGCAGGTGGTCATCGACCTCATCCATGAGGCCCGGCAGCGGGGCAGCGCCATCGTGGGCATCTTCCATGATGACGTGGCCCGCAATGCCGTGGCGGACAGGATCGTCCCCATGGACAGGCCGTAAGCTGCGACGCCCCCGCAAGAACCAACGATCACAGAAGCATAATCGGAGATCACCCATGAAAGAATATGTGCTGCGTAACGCCCGGGTGGTGACGCCCGCCACCGTGATGCACGGGCATGTGCTGGTGCGTGACGGCCTGGTGGCCGATGTGGACGAAGGCGACATACAGCCCACGGCCGGTCTGGAATGCATCGACTGCGAAGGGGACTATCTGCTGCCCGGTTTCGTGGAACTGCACACCGACAATCTGGAAAAGCATCTGGTGCCCCGTCCCAAAGTGGTCTGGCCGCAGGCGGAACCCGCCTTTTTCGCCCATGATGCCCAGATCGTGGCGGCCGGCATCACCACCGTGTTCGATGCCCTGTCCGTGGGCGAATACCATGACAAGGGACGTATCGCCATGCTGGGCCGCGGTGTGGATGCCCTGAACCATTGCCGCCGGTCAGGCATGCTGCGTGCCGACCATCTGCTGCATCTGCGCTGTGAGGTGGCCGATCCCCGCATGCGTGACCTGTTCTTTCCTCTGTCGGATACTCCCTGCCTGAAGCTGGTCTCCCTGATGGACCACACGCCCGGGCAGCGCCAGTGGCGCGATACCACGGCCTACCGGACCTATTACAGCAATATCAGGTCCTGGACCGATGAGGAGTTCACGGCCATGATGCACGAGCTGGAAGAGGTCCGGGACAGCTGCGCCAACGACAACGCCGCCTCGGTCATGGAATTCTGCCGGCAGCATCATTTGCCCATGGCCAGCCATGACGATACGCTGGTGGAGCATGTGGAGGAGGCCCTGAGCAACGGCATTTCCATCAGCGAGTTCCCCACCACCACGGAGGCGGCCTGCTGCGCCTCGGAAAACGGGATGCTGGTCATGATGGGAGCCCCCAATGTGGTGCGCGGAGGATCCCATTCCGGCAATGCCTCGGCCCTGGACGTGGCCAAAGAAGGGCATCTGGGGGCCCTGTCCTCCGACTATGTGCCCGCCAGCCTGCTGGCTGCGGTCTTTGAGCTGGCCGCCAGGGAGATCATGCCGTTGCCCGCAGCCGTCAATCTGGTCAGCGCCAATCCGGCTGAAAGCGTGGGCCTGGATGACCGCGGCCGTATTGATGTCGGGCGCCGTGCGGACATGGTCCGCGTCCATCATATGGACGACATGCCGCTGGTCCGCAATGTCTGGCGTCAGGGCGTGCAGGTGTACTGATGCGCGGCACCCTCATCTATGTCATGGGACCGTCGGGATCCGGCAAGGACAGTCTGCTGTCGGCCCTGCGGCCCCGGTTGCGCGGCCTGCCGGTAGCCTTTGCCCGGCGCTACATCAGCCGTCCGGCCTGCGCCGGAGGGGAGCAGCATATGGCGCTTTCCGCCGGGAGCATCCTCTCCATGGAGGCCCAGGGGCGTCTGGCCATGCGCTGGAGCAGTCACGGCTGCCAGTACGGCATCGGCCGCTCCATCGACGGCAGCCTGGAGCACGGCATCTGCGTGATCGTCAACGGTTCACGGGGATACCTGCCGGAAGCCCTGCGGCGCTATCCTGACCTTCTTCCCGTGCTGGTGGAGGCGGATCCGGCCATACTGCGGCAACGCCTGGTGGCCCGGGGAAGAGAGCAGGGCCAGGATCTGGAGGAACGTTTGCAGCGTGCGCCGGCGCCGCTGCCTGCCACTGCTCTTGAGCGGCTCGTACGCATCGACAACTCCGGGAAGCTGGCGGCGGCGGTCCATATCCTGGAAAACGTCGTGCGGGCTGTCCTGCCGCACAGCGTGGCGGATGCGTCCCGGGGGACGCAGGGCAGCGCGGCTTGAAGAAAACTTGCTGTGCAGATCTGAAAGAAGGGCTCCTTCCCTGCGGGGAAGGGCCCTTTCTTGTATGGCTTCGTGTATGCCGACAGCCAGCGCGCTTCCATGCGCGCAGCGCAGGAGCGCCATGAGCGGATCAAAAAACTGCCGGCATCCCCAGTGGACTGTGGTGATACCTTGTTAAAAATTAAAGCTATACTTTAATAAATAAGCGCTTAAAACATCGTCAGCTGATAACTGCGCCCTTCGAGACTGGCTGCCAGAGCCTCGCCTTGCTGGCCGCCCCCTGCCATGCGCACCAGTTCCGCGTGACGCTGGCGGGCATCAAGCGGGATACAGGTCGTGAAGGTGGCATTGTCCCGGATGGTCTTGCTGATCTGGAAGTGCTTCTGTGCCCGGGCTGCCAGCTGCGGCCAGTGCGTGATGACCAGCATTTGCCGCTGCTTCGCAAGATTTTCCAGTTTTTCCGCAAGCTTGTTTAGTGTGAGCCCCCCCACGCCGGCGTCCACTTCGTCAAAGATATAGGTCGCGCTTTCCGCCTTGGGGCGGACACTCATAAGGGCGAGCAGGAAGCGGGAAAGCTCGCCGCCCGAAGCGATCCTGTCCAGGGGCTGGGGAGCCTGGCCTGGATTGGGGGCCCAGAGGATGCGCACCTTTTCATCCATCAGGCCGGGCCAGACCTCCTGCGGCATGAAATCGGGAATGACCCGGACCTGTTCGGAGAATCCCAGCTGGCGCAGTTCCTCCTCCAGCTGCCGGGCAAAGTCCCCGGCGGCTTCGCGGCGCTGGGGGAGCAGGGCGGAAAGCACCTCCTGCAGCTGGGCCGCCAGCTGTTTCTCTTCCTTGTCCAGCAGGGTGATATCCAGCGCGCAGGCATCAAGGAAAGAGATATTTTCGCGGATCTCCTCGCGTAGCTCAAGGATCTCGTCCAGCGAACGGTGCAATTTGCGCTTGAGCTGGGCCAAGGCATAGAGTCGCTCTTCCATCTGTTCCACATCGGGCATGTCGTCCGGCAGGGGAGGACGACGCAGGCGGCCGCTCAGATGGGAAAGCTGCTGCCGCAGGGCCGTGACGGCATCGGCGTCTTCGCTGACAGAGTCGTCTGTCCGTGCCATCTGGTGCAGGCAGCGCTCCAGACGGCCCAGCATGTCAAGCAGGCCGGGCTCTTCCTCACCATGCAGCAGGCCCAGCGCCAGTTCATACTGTTCACGGGTCTGCTCGGCGGCACGGACGATGGCCCGCTGCTCTTCAAGGCGTTCTTCTTCTCCGGCCTCGGGGGCCACCCGGTCGATCTCCTGCTGCTGCATCTCCAGGATGTCCCGGCGTTCCAGGAGGTGGGCTTCCCGGGCCCGCAGTTCCTTGCGGCGGGCCTCCACAGCGCGCAGCTGCTCCAGCAATTCGTCACGCCGGTGCAGCAGGCCGGGATCTTTCAATGTGCTTTCCATGAGCCGTGCCTGAAAGGCTGGCTGCAGCAACTGCTGCTGTCCGTGCTGGCTGGCGTGGACCAGCAGTTGTTCCCGCAGGGAGCGCACGCATTCCTGGGAGCGCAGGGCATCATCTACATACAGACGGCTGCGGCCGCTTTCGGCCAGCAGGCTGCGCCGGATGACCATCTCCCGTCCGTCCATCTGGAACTGTGCTTCGACCTGGGCCTTTTCCGCTCCCTGCCGTACCATATCGGCGCCCAGCCTGTCGCCCAGCAGAAAGCCCAGGGCTTTGAGGATAAAGCTTTTGCCTGCCCCTGTTTCGCCGGTGAGCACGTTCATGCCCGGGGCAAAGTCGAGTTCGGCATCTTCGATGAGAGCGAGATTGCGGATACGCAAATATTCCAGCATGGACAGGACCTATTTTTTGAGACGGGGATCAAGGAGGTCACGCAGGCTTTCACCCAGAAGGTTGTAGCCCAGTACGGTCACCAGGATGGCGACACCCGGATAAAAGGAAAGCCAGGGGGCATCTTCCAGAACGGTCTTGCCCTCCATGAGCATGTTCCCCCAGCTGGCCGTAGGCGGCTGGACGCCAAGTCCGAGAAAACTGAGCCCGGATTCCACCAGGATGGCGCCGGCCACGCCCAGCGTGGCGGAAATGAGCACAGGGGCCAGTGTGTTGGGCAGGATATGGCGCAGCAATATCCGGCAGGTGGAACAGCCGGACAGACGCGCCGCCGAAACAAAATCCCTCTGACGCAGGCTCAGGGTCTCGGCCCGGACCAGACGGGCGACCCCCATCCAGGATGTCAGGCCGATGACGATCATGATGTTGGTCAGGCTCGGCTCCAGAAAGGCGATGACTGAAAGGATCAGGAAAAACGAGGGGAAGCAGAGCATGATGTCCACACCGCGCATGATCCCTTCGTCAACCAGACCGCCGAAGTACCCGCTGATCAGGCCCAGCCCCGTGCCTATGCTGACGGAGATGCCCACAGCGACAAAGCCGACCCACAGGGAGATCCGGCCGCCGTAGAGGAGGCGGGAAAAAACGTCCCTCCCCAGGCGGTCCGTGCCCAGCCAGAACATGGAGGACGGCGGCTCCAGGATGTGATCCAGATGCAGGGCATTGGGATCATAGGGGGCGAGCAGGGGGGCGCCCAGCGCTGCCAGCGACATGACCAGCACGATGCCCAGCCCCAGGCAGAGCATGAGATGGCGCCCGAGAAAACGACGCAGCAAGGGACCACACATGTCAGCGAACCTCCCGGCTGCTGCGGATGCGCGGATCGGCCAGACCGTAGCAGACATCCGCCAGCAGGTTTCCCAGCAGGGTCAGCACGGCCCCCAGGACCAGATTGCCCATGATCATGGTATAGTCACGGGCCATGACCGCCGCATAGAACAGTTGGCCCAGTCCGGGCAGGGCGAAGATGGATTCGATGATGACGCTGCCGCCGATGAGCCCGGGGACCGAGAGGCCCAGCAGGGTGATGACCGGGAGCAGGGCATTGCGCAGGGCATGGCGCCAGATGATCGTGCGGGGGGACAGGCCCTTGGCCTGGGCGGTCAGGATATAATCCTGGCGCAGGACTTCGAGCATGCAGGCGCGCATGTAGCGGGACATGCCTGCCAGACTGCCGATGGTGTAGACCAGGATCGGCAGTGCCAGATGCCGGGCCAGGTCGAGCACCTTGTCCACAGGGCCAAGACTGTCGAAATTCATGGATGTCAGACCGGAAATAGGCAGCCATTGCAAGTGGATACCGAAAAAGAGCATCAGCAGCAATGCCAGCCAGAACGAGGGCATGGCAAAGCCGAGATAGACGAAGACCGTCACGCCCCGGTCCAGAAGGGAATTCTGGCGGCAGGCCGAAAGGATACCGATGGGGATGGCGATGATGAGGGTCAGGATCAGGGAGATGACGTTCATGCCCACGGTCAGGGGCAGACGTTCCATGATCTTGTCCAGCACGGGGCGTCCGTCCGCTGACATGGACAGGCCGAAATCCAGCCGTACCAGGCGCGCGAGCCAGTCCAGATATTGGACATGCAGGGGTTTGTCCAGACCGTACAGGGCCTCCAGCCGCTGGCGGGCCGCCTCACCGGCCAGGGGATTGAGGGTCGTTTCCATGTCGGTGGGAGAACCGGGCGCCAGGTGGATGACCCAGAAGCTTATGAGGGTGATCCCCCATAACACCAGCAGCATCCACAGCACTTTGCGCACGATGCGCAACGTCAGCTGCAGCAGGGCCGCATTGCGGGATGAACAGATCGCCTGCACGCATATCCTCCGTTGCTATTCCGTCCTGGTCATCCACTGCCGCATGTCGGCCACTTCCTGCTGCCATTGCGGCGAAAGGCGCAGCTGGAGGAACCGGGCATACAGACTGTCCAGCAGGCCGAGGCAGACTTCCATCAGGTAGATCTTTTCCAGCAGCATGGCGTCCGGGTCGTCGTCCTCTTCAGGCTTTTCCACCTTGGGGGTCTTCAGACTGCCCAGGGTAAAGTCCTCGGCCTTGAGGGTGAACTGGAAGGCCAGCTCTTCCTTCTCCAGCCGGATGAGGGCACGGGTGACTTTTTTCCCCGTGCCAAGGCCGAAACGGGCCTCGCGAAGAGGGGAGAGCGTGCCGGCAACGGTGGCTGTTTCCTTGGCGTCGCCTTCACCGCCCTGGACGACGATACGCTGTTCCATGGAGACGGAGAAGGGCTGGCCCTCCTTGTCCACAAAGGCCCCGGGCGCCACATCGCTCTGATACCACAGCCAGGTGAGGAACTCCTGGCCAAGAATGTTGTCCGTAGAATCCAGACAGGGTGTATCACTCATGGGATGACCTCACGAATCAGGAAAGGGCGGCGAACTGCGTGGCTTCGATGCGATCCAGGCGGCTCATGGCCGCTTCATCGAGCATGGTCTCGGCCAGGCTGTACGGGGTGAGCTGCTCAAGATGCAGCTCGAAGGAGTTGAGGAATGCCTCCATGAACAGATCGATCATCTTTCCCTGGGTGGAGGCAAACCAGACCTCGTTACGGTCCGTTGCCCAGATGACGTTGAACTCGGCCGGGATGGGCAGAAAGCGCTGACGCAGGCGGAGCAGGACCTGCTCCTTGAGTTCTTTCTTGCGTTCACGGGAAATGAATTTCTTGCCCTGTTCCTGCATCTTTTCCTTTTCGGCCTTCAGGGCCAGGGTCAGATGCTTTTTGATGACAGCGGCCGGGATGCGCCGGGTATCCAGGCGCAGGGAAAAGAGCAGATAGGCTCCTTTATGTGGTGGGGCCGTCCGCCATTCGGAGTCCAGCATGTCCTCGAAGCATACCCAGCCATGAGCCTGCATCTCGGGCAGGTCGTCGATGTCCCGGAAGGAGAACTGGCGCAGCTTGTCGGGGATCTGCGTCCAGAGTTCCGAAGGGATGGGGTCGATGATCCTGAAACGGGTAAAGCTGCACGAAGCATTACAAAAACCCATACTGGCTCCTTGAAGTGATATCCGCCAGGAGGCGTGTCATTCTTGTACGCAGTGCGGCAGATTCTTGCAAGTCCGAACCCCGTGGATTTCCGTGGGCAGGCAGGAGCAACATTATATAATGTACGCATGGCAAAAGCGTCCGGGGAAACAGCACCTTGCCGGGAGGGGCTTCCGCCGTGGAAAAGGGGGGTCAGCCCATACGGGCTGATGGCTGTGGATGGCAGAGGTCCCGGGCGTCAGATGCGCCCCATGTTTTTGCCAAAGGTATGACGCCGTACAACCCAGATTTGCCGTGCCGGCGCACAGCCGGCTGCCTGCCGGCGTATGGCAATCAGCCATGGGAAAGGCAGTTTATTCAGGTACTGGTTGAGGATTGGAAAGCAGCGGCACAAGATATGGGTTTTAGCAGGCCGTCTATCTGAAAAATATCTTAACTATGGTTATTTATTGGATTTTTAAATTGTCCCATAATGATAATTATGTAAACTTTTATTCATGTGAGCACAAAAATCGCACTCCTCTCCCTGGATGGGGCTGGTATTTTTTCGGCGCGCATTTTCCTCAAGTCACACTTGAAATAAATTTGCCTTTCACCGCTCACCGCATGCACGAAAAAATTTTTGTGCTGATCTTCTGCCATCCGAGGCATTCCGTGCAGCGCGCTTGACATGGCTGCTTTTTTGCCACACCTCTAAAGCATGCACGCCAAATCCTCTTCTTTCCATAGCCATGGTGGACGCTCCCGGCGCCATCCAGGTATGCCTGCATCCAGATCGCCTGAAAACGGTCATTCCTCCCCTGCTCCACGGGAAAGTTCTGCTCCATCTGGGCTGGAGGAAGATCCGCAGGACGGGATCCGGCTCAACAAATTCATCGCGGCGTCCGGCTATTGCTCCCGTCGCAAGGCCGATGAGCTCATTTTTGCCGGTGCTGTCCAGGTCAACGGGATGGTGGAGCACGCTCCCGCCAGGCGCATCCTTCCTGACGATGTCGTCCTGGTCGAGGGCCGACGGCTTGCGGCCTTGCCCACCTCTTTTTCCTATATCATGCTGCACAAGCCGATACAGGTCATGTGTACAGCGCACGATCCGCAGGGGCGTCCCACGGTTTTGGATTGCCTGACGGCAGAAATGCGGCGGAACAGGGTTTATCCCATTGGAAGGCTTGATTATTTTTCAGAGGGATTGCTGCTGCTGACCAATGATGGCGAGCTGGCGCAGCGTCTGATGCACCCCCGCCATCATCAGCCCAAGACCTATGATGTCCTTGTTCGCGGTACGGTTCCGGCAGCAGCCCTGGCGACCATGCGCCGTGGCATGACCTTGGCAGAGGGAGAGGCATTGCGTCCGGTCGAAGTGGAAAGCCGGATGCAGGCCAATGGCCACACCCGGTTGCGGATGGTACTGCACCAGGGGGTCAACCGTCAGATCCGCCGGATGTGCCGGGATCTCGGCCTGACCATCCTGCGACTGAAGCGTATCCGGCTTGGCCCCCTTGGCCTTGGTGATCTTCCTCCAGGGAGCTGTCGCTTTCTGTCCGGGACAGAAGTCGCTGCCCTGCTCCAGGCTGCGGAGATCCGGCGGTAAAGGATTTGGGTAGCGCTGGCGCCGCTAGCCATGCGTGAGGAAGCCTCAAAACGGGGGAGAGCTGAACCGGGCAAATTGTCTGCCGGAAGGGCCGGACGGCAGATGCCATACGAGTCGTCACAGCATGAGATCACATAAAAAGGACGCCTGCTGGCGTCCTTTTTATACGTTACGAGGGCTGGCTGATTGCCGGCTCACGCCAGCAGACGCTGCAACAAGGCCTGGGCCTCCTCTTGCAGGGCATGCAAGTGCTGCTCACCAAGAAAACTTTCTGCATAGACCTTGCAGATAGCTTCGGTCCCGGAAGGCCGGATGGCAAACCAGCCATCCTGGCTACAGACCTTGACACCGCCGATGGCGGCCCCATTCCCCGGTGCCGTCGTCAGGATTCCGGTAACCGGGGATCCCGCCACTGTCTGCATCTGGATATCCTCCGCCTTCAGGGCTTTAAGGCAGGCACGCACGTGGTCATCAGCCGGGGCATCCTGGCGCTGATACAGAGGCGCGCCAAACTGTTCCGTCAGACTGTGATAGATCTCGTCCGGCCCCCGCTCTTCCCGGGCGGCCATTTCCGCTGCCAGCAGGCAGAGCAAGGGTCCGTCCTTGTCCGTACTCCAGGGGCTGCCGTCGAAGCAGAGGAAGGAAGCCCCCGCACTTTCCTCACAGCCCATACCGCAACTGCCGTCCGTCAGATAGGGCACGAACCATTTGAAGCCGACCGGGACTTCGATGACCTTGCGTCCCAGCTCCCGGCCTACCCTGTCCAGCATGGCGCTGGTCACCAGGGTCTTGCCGATACCGGCATCGGCCCGCCACTGGAAGCGGCTGCGGAAAAGATGCCAGGCCACGGAGGCCAGATAGTGATTGGGATTCATCAGACCGCTTTTGGCCACGATGCCGTGGCGGTCCGAGTCCGGGTCACAGGCAAAAGCCAGATCGAAGCGGTCGCGCATCCCAAGCAGGCCGCTCATGACATAGGGAGAGGAACAGTCCATCCTGATCTTGCCGTCCTTGTCACAGGGGACAAAACGGAACGTGGGATCAATGACCTTGTTGACCACGGTCAGGCGCAGCTTGTAGCGCTCGGCTATGGGTTCCCACAGCGAGAGGCTGGCACCCCCCAGAGGATCGACCCCCAGGGCGATGCCGGAAGCAGCGATGCTGTCCATATCCAGGATGCGCGGCAGATCTTCCACATAGCGGGCCGTAAAATCATAACCGTGCACCAGAGAAGAACGTCGGGCACTGCTGTATGGCAGGCGGTGGACGTCACAATTGAGATGGTCGAGATAGCCGTTGGCCCGGTTTTCGATCCAGGCGGTCACCGCCGTTTCGGCGGGTCCGCCATGCGGCGGATTATATTTGAAACCACCGTCAGCCGGGGGATTATGGGAGGGCGTGATGATGATACCATCAGCCAGGGCCTGGCTGCCGTATTCGCTGTTCCAGCACAGGATGGCATGGGAGACCGCGGGGGTCGCCGTGGCGGAGCCGTCGTGGGAGATGCGCACCTGGACATCATTGGCTGTCAGGACTTCAAGAGCGCTGCGAAAGGCCGGTTCCGACAGGGCGTGCGTATCCCCGCCCATGAACAGAGGGCCGGTGATGCCGTGCTGTTTGCGGTAATCGCAGACGGCCTGGGTGATGGCATGGATGTGGCGTTCGTTGAAGGTCTGTTTCAGCGAGGAGCCACGGTGCCCGGATGTACCAAAGGACACACGTTGCGCAGCCTGGTGTGGATCGGGGGATTCCGTGTAGTAGGCACTGACGAGCGCGGGAATATTTTCCAGTGTCTCGGGCGCCGGCAGCTTGCCGGCATGGGGATGTACTGCCATGATGTATCCTCCTGCCCCTTTTCTACCGTTTCCCCTGCCGACCCGCAAGCCAGTAAAAAAGAAAGGGGGCCTTGCAGGCCCCCCGTGATCATATGTTTGGACTATTTGCCACCGGTTACAGGAACCGCGCGGAAGATATTCTCGCCCCGGCGGTTGATCTGCAGCATGACGGCACCCCGCTTGCTGCCCTCGCCCGTCACTATCTTTGACAGGTCTTCGGGAGAAGATACCGTCTGACGGTTGGCCTTGATGATGACGTCACCGGGCCGGACACCGGCTTCGGCAGCAGGCTTGCTGGAATCCACATCCAGAACCAGCAGGCCGCCCTTGCCGTCCAGCTTCAGCTCGCGGCGCTCCTCATCCTTGAGGGGACGCACGGTCAGGCCAAGCTGGCCCTGGTTCTGCTGCTTCTGGCCGGCCTCGGAAGGCTTGCCGCCGTTGACGCCTGCCTGACGATCCCCCAGGGTCACGTTCAGCTCAACAGCTTTGCCGTTGCGCCACACGGCCAGGGTCACTGCCGTACCAGGTTTGTGGGCCGCGATGGCCCGCAACAGGGCGGAGGCATCTTCCACGCCCTTGCCGTTGACCTTGGTGATGACGTCACCGGCTTCGATGCCGGCCTTGGCCGCCGGCTCACCGTCCAGGACGCTGGCCACCAGGGCACCGGCGGGATGTTCCATGCCGAGAGCCTTGGCCGTGTTTTCATCCACATCCTGGATGGTCACGCCGATCCAGCCGCGGCTGACCTTTTTGCCGCTCTTGATCTGTTCCACGATACCGGCCGCCATGTTGCTGGGGATGGCAAAGCCGATCCCCTGCCCGCTGGCGATGATGGCCGTATTGATGCCGATGACCTCGCCCTTCATGTTCAGCAGCGGACCACCGCTGTTGCCGGGATTGATGGAGGCGTCCGTCTGCAGGAAGTTGTCAAACGGACCGGCATGGATGTTGCGGTTCTTGGCCGAAAGGATACCGGCCGTGACCGTATGGTCCAGAGCGAAAGGATTGCCGATGGCCAGCAGCCATTCCCCCACCAGCAGGGCATCGGAATCGCCGAACTTGAGGAAGGGCAGGTCCTTTTTGGCATCGACCTTGAGCAGGGCAAGGTCCGTATCTTCGTCCGTCCCCACGACCGTGGCCGTCAGCGGGGCAGTTTTGCCGTTGCTTTCGTCCAGGGTCACCTGGATGCTGTCACCATCGGCCACCACATGGTAGTTGGTCACGATATAACCGTCAGGCGAGATGATGAAACCGGAACCACGCGACATCTGTTTTTGCGGAGGACGCTTTCCGCGCGCATTGGGGCCGCCGAAAAATTCAAAGAAGCGGTCCGCTCCCGGCGGCATGCCGCGGAACATCTCGCCGAAGAATTCCTCAGGGCCGGCCGCAGCCGGAGAGGTACGCTCCGCACTGATGTTGACGACAGCCGGGCCGCATTTGGCAGCCAGCTCACTGAACTCGGGAAGACTGGCCGCCTGGGCGAATTGCGCTGCCGTGAACAGGACCAGAGCCAGCACGGCAGGGAGAAAGTGTTTAATCCTCATACAGGGCACACTCCTTAGCGTTTGTTTTGCAGAGCCTTCTGCAAAGCCTGTGCCATGATGCTCATGCCGGCATCCTTGGGAGCGGAACTGGTGTGCTGTTTCCAGGACTTGTCTTCAGCGGCGGAAGCCTCTTCCATACCTTCGGGAGCCAGGCTGATGCGACGGGCAGCCGTATCCACGGACTGCACGACCAGGGTCACGCTGTCACCCTTGTCCAGCTTGGAGAATTCACCGCTGTTCTTGGCATTTTTGATCACGCCGGCGGGCAGCAGGCCGGTGATGCCGGGGGCCAGGCTCACAAACAGGCCGAACTGGCTGCGGCTTTCCACCGTACCCGTCACCACGGTACCGGCAGCGAAGCGCTGGTCGGCATCCTGCCAGGGGTCGCCTTCGGCGTCACGCAGGCTCAGGGAGATGCGGCGGCTTTCCACGTTGATATCCTTGATCTTGACGGAGATCACGTCGCCCACGCTCACCACGTCCTCGGCCTTGTTCACGCGCTTGGTCCAGGACATTTCGGAAAGGTGCACCAGCCCTTCCACGCCAGGCAGCAGTTCCACGAAAGCACCGAAGGGAGCGATACGCACGACCTTTCCTTCCACCACGCTGCCGGCGGTCAGACGGTCGGCGACCTGAAGCCAGGGATCACCTTCAGCCTTCTTGCGGGACAGGGAAATACGGGTACGGCCCTTGTCGTCCTTGCTGACGGACAGAAGCTTGGCGCGCACCACATCGCCCACGGCCACCGCTTCGTCAGCGCTGTTCACGCGGGACCAGGACAGTTCGGAGAGGTGGATCATGCCTTCCACGCCGGGGGCCAGTTCCATGAAGGCACCAAAGGAGGCCAGACGGGTGATGCGGCCTTCCACGGTATCGCCCACATTGAGGGAGGCCAGGACCTTTTCCAGATTTTCCTGACGCTCACGATCCAGCAGGGCACGTCGGGAGACCACGATGTTGCGGCCGCGGTTTTCCACACGGATGATGAGGAACTGCATGGTACGGCCCACCAGGGCTTCGGCGTCGGTCACGCTCACGCTGTCCATCTGGCTGCCGGGACAGAAGGCGTTCTTGCCCATCACACTGACAGTGTAGCCGCCCTTGCAGGTACCGGTCACGCGGCCGTCCACGGGCACACCGGCGTCGCGGGCGTCTTCCAGGGCAGCCATGCCGGCGCCACTCATGGAGCGGGACAGACGGATCTCACCAGCGGAGGTACCCACGACATAGACTTCGATGCTGTCACCAGGGGCAACGCTTTCGTTGCCGTCGGCATCGAGGATGTCCTTGCGGTCCATGATGCCATCCAGCTTGATGCCCACATCCACAAAGACAGAGTCGCCGGTGATGGTGATGATGGTGCCCGTCACTTTCTGGCCAGGCTGCAGGCGCACAGTGCCGGCTTCCTGGGCCGCGAACATGGCGGCGAAGTCTTCGCTGCCTTCTTCGAAGGTGGACAGATTCTTTTCGTCAGTCATGGTATATTTGCTCCTTAAACAAATAATTTCCTGTGAAGTCCCCTTGTATAGCGCATTCACCGCCAGAAAACAACAAAGATGCTGGCAGCAATCCCGACGCGGGCCTGACTAATTTTTGAACAGGTGGCCAATTTTTGGACGCTGATCCCGGATGGGCAAGGGAGGGGGAGGCTCCTTAAAAATTAATGTATTACTTTAAAAAATTGCTCTCCAGGAAGGATTTTTACCGATAGCCGCCGTTTTTCATCTTGCAGGCGCAGATGTCAGCCGTTTTTTAGGAATAATGCGTGAAAAAGTATGGCCCATATTTTGATTTTAAGCCCTCAAAAAAATTTTTCCGTCCCAATAATCATAAATTCCCCAGAAAGGCTCAGAATTGATTTTGAGCCTTTCTGGGGAATTTTGCTTTTTTAGTGATCTAAATAAAAGCAATTATCAATTGTCGCATTCGCTTTTATGGCGGCACCCGGGACCAAGGATGCGGCTCCTGCCGCCACCGATGGGAAGCACCTCTATCTGAGTTGGCACTCGTTCCTTCAAACTCTGTACGTGGGAGATGATACCGATCAGTTTCCCCCGCTGCTGCAGGCTGGCCAAGGTACTCAGCGCTGTGTCCAGCGCATCTTCATCCAGCGTACCGAAACCTTCATCAAGGAAGAGGGAATCGATCCTGGTAGTACGGCTGGCCATCTGGGAGAGCCCCAGGGCCAGGGCCAGGCTGACAAGAAAGCTTTCGCCTCCAGAGAGGTTTTTTGTGCTGCGCAGCTCTCCGGCCTGGTAGTTATCACGGATATTGAGCTCCAACGGCCCGCTGCCCACCTCCAGCATATAGCGGTCAGTCATTTTGACCAGCTGCCCATTGGCATGGGCGACCATCAACTCAAGGTTCATCTGCTGGACGATGTTACGGAATTTTTTCCCGTCAGCGGACCCTATCAGTTCCTGCAACGCGGACCATTGCTCGAACACGCGTTCCTGCTGTTCCATGCGCTCTACCAGTACGCGCTGTTCCTGATGCAAACGCTCATTGTCCGCCAGCCGTTGCAGGCATGCTCCCTGTTCCTGTTGCTGTGCTGCCTGCTGCTGATCCAGCGCAGCCAGTGCCTGTTCCAGTTCTTCCTGGTTCTTTGTCGTCAGGGCCCTGGCAGTCTCGGTGGCCAGATGCTCCCTGGCCGCTCTGCTCCGCCCCGACAGCTCCATGCGGGCTTCGTGCAGTTCCTGTGAAAGCCGCTCCAGTTCTCCCCTTTCGTCCGCAGGCAGGCAGGCTTGCAAAAAACTCCGTTCGTCGGCAAAGGCTTCCTGCTGCAGGCCTTGCGCGAAGGCCTGCCCGGCGTGCTCTGTCTGGCCGGCGATACCGGCCAGCAAGGCATCTTTTTCTCTGATGGCGGATTCTGTCATGGTGACCACATCCGACATCCTGCCGGCCACGGCGGTCTGGTCGGCAAGTCGCTGCTCACCTTGTGTCACTGCCCGGGCCAGCCCGGCCTCGACTTCCTGGACATCTTTTTTGGCAAACAGGGCCAGACGCTGTTCGTGCAGCTTTTTCCATTGCTCTTCCCGTTCCCGGGCTTCCCGCTGCTGCGCCTCCAGGTGTGCCTGCTGCGATCTCACTTCCTGATCATGCTGCCCTGCCGCCAGCTCAAGTTCCTGCCGGGAAGCGGCCAGGTGTGAAAGGGCCGCCGTCTGACGTTCCCATTCCGCACGGCGGGTCTTCAAGGCAGACACTATGGACAAAAGTTCAGCATCGGCGGTGCCGAGATCATAGGCAGCCAGCATCGTGTCGAGGGCCTGTCTCCCCTGCTGTCCTTCCTGTCGCAGTTGCTCCACTTCCTGACGTACCCGCTGCTGCTCGGCAGTGGCCATGTCCAGCTCATGCCTGAGCTGCTCGACGGCCTGATCCAGCATCGCCTTTTGTTCCTGCAGGCGGGGGAGATTGTCATCCAGCATCTGGCAGGTCTTTTCAAGCTTGTCTGCCGTGGATATCCGCTGATAGAGCTCCCGCAGAAGTTCGGCCAACCTTTTCTGCTGTTCCCGCACGAAGTTCGTGGCACTTTCCAGGGATTCCCGCAGCAGGGAAGGCAGCCCGGCCTTCTCTGCCAGTTGTGCCAGATATTCCTGGGATTTCTGCAGCTTGTCTTGAAGCGACCGGGCATTCTCCATGCCGACGAGCAGGCTTTGTTCCAGACCTGTCAATCGCTCCCTCAAGGCGGCACACTGCTGATCCGTCACCGTGAAGCGCTGACGGACATCTTCTATCTGCTGCCAGCTGTCGGAAGTCGGCAGCCCCTGCAGCAGGTAAGGATGCTCCAGTGAGCCGCACAGGGGACAGGCATGTCCTTCCTCGAGCGCAGCCCGATGCTGCTCCAGGCTGGCGATGCGCAGGGCCAGCATGCGTTCCCGCTCCAGACTTGCCAGCGAGACTTCCAGCGCATCCCGCAAAGCCTGCTGCTGTTCCAGAAGTGTTTTGTTTTGCTGATGCTGTTCCTGCCACTGCTGCAATTGCTGCCGCCAGCGCTGTAACTCGGTATGGTAAAGAAAAACATCATTCAGAGATTTTTCAATGGCCTGTAACAGCAGGATCTTTTTCTGGATGTCGCTATATTCTTCCTGCCACTGGAGCAGGGAACGTCCCTCCAGAAGTTTTTCTTTTTCCGCCAGCAAGTTCCGGCGTCTGCTTTCCAGCTGAGAGAGTTCGGTGGCGGCGACTTCCTGACGCCGGAGACGTTCAGCCAGCCGTGCGTTGTCCTTCTCCAGCTGCTGGCTGGCCTGTCGCAGGGCCATGTCCCGTTGCCGCTGCTTCTGCTCAAGATCGTGCACCCGCTGGATACCGGCCTTGATGCCGCTCAACTGCTCCATCAGCCCGGCGTCTGCCGCATGGCTGTCCAGCCAGCTTTTCACGGCGGCCTGCTGCCGGAGGATATCATCGAGCGCCTGCCGCCGACTGTCGCGGCGGGCCTGTAACGAGGCAAGGGCCTGTTCCTGCTGGCGAACATCCAGCAGGACACGACGCACCTCCTTTTCCGAGCTTTCCAGCTGGATGTCGAGGGCCCGTACCTGATGCAGCAACGGCGTCTGGCGTGCCTGCTCCGCTTTGGCCTCTTCGAGCTGACGGGCACACGCTTCCTGTTTATGCCGGGCTTCCTGCAATTTCTCCTGCAAGCGGGGCAGCTCCGTGGCATGGTTCTGCCGCTGTTCCGTCAGCAGGCTTTGCTGATGACGCAATTGCAGCAAAGCAGCATAACTGCCTTCCAGGCGGGCAGCCCGCTGTGCCTGTTCCAGCCGCAGAGCCTGCGGGCGGAACGCCTGCTCCCTGAGGGAAAGTTTTTCCTCCTCCGCTTCTATCCGGGCCAGCTGGCTCCGGGCCGTATCAAGCCCCCGCAGCCACTGCACGGCCTGCTGCATCTGCTGCGCCTGTGTCTTGAGCAGCCGGCCCTGCTCTTCCAGCCGGGACAGCTGCTGCCGCAAGGCCTGCTCCTCGTCCGCGGCCAGCAGGGGCTTGCCGGCCAGCTCCTTGCGCATGTCCTCCAGCAGGAGTTTTTCCTGCCGGTGCCGTTCATGTACCAGCATGGAGATGCGGCTGTACTTCTCCGTGCCGGTGATGCTCTCAAGTATGGGGGCCCGGCTATCGGCCGAAGCATCCAGAAAGGCCGAGAAACCTCCCTGGGCCAGCATCATGGAGCGGGTGAAGCGGTCAAAATCCAGCCCGGTTATCTCGGTGACCACCCTGGCCATATCCCTTTTCTGGGCACAGATGATCTGGCCGCTGTCCGCGTCCGCTATCTCGTGCCGGGCCGCCTGGAGCCTGCCTTCCGGGGATTTCCGGGCCCGGCGCTGGCTCCAGTGGCAGCGGTAACGGCGCCCGGAGGCGATCTGGAAGACCACCTCCGCCATACACTCGCCGGTCTGACGGGACATGATCTCGTTCTCGCTGTCGCTCAGGGTCTTGAGCCGCGGCGTCCGGCCGTACAGGGCCAGGCAGATGGCGTCCAGGATGGTCGTCTTGCCGGCCCCCGTGGGGCCTGTGATGGCAAAGATCCCGGCGGAGACGAAGTCTGGCCGGGTCAGGTCGATCTCCCAGATGCCGGTCAGGGAATTGAGATTCTGGAAACGTATGTTCTGGATGCGCATGGCGGCCCCTATTCGGCATTGCTGTCTGTTTCGTGCATGGCGGTGAGGATCTCTCCGTACAGGCGCATGAGCAGGTCGGCCTGGGCCCCTTCGATCTTCCGGGCTGCAAGGCAGCGCGAAAAAACTTCTGTCTCGCCCAGCTCTTCAAGGTTCCTGCCCGTATCGTCCAGCCTCGGCTGGCTGTCCGGCAGGCGCGCATTACGGATCTTCAGGACGCGCAGCCCGCTCCCGGCCACAGCCGTCTCCACCTGCCGGCGCAGGCTGCCCTCAAGGTCATCACCGGTATAGACCACTTCCAGCCAGGCGGAACTGTCGCTGTCCCGGAGCGCTGCCAGACGGCTGAGTATCTCACTCATGGAACCGCTCACCCGCTCCAGCTTCTGGAATTCCGGCACAGGCAGCAGTTCCACACGGGCCGAGCGCCCGCTGAAATCGACCAGGCAGACGCTTTTGGGCTGCGAGGCTTCGCCAAAGCCCATAGGCAGGGGCGAGCCGCTGTAGCGCATATGCTCCATGCCTCCCACCCGCTGGGGCACATGCAGGTGCCCCAGGGCCAGATAATCGATGCACGGCGGGAAGATGGACGCCGGGACATGCGCCAGCGAGCCCACATAAAGATCACGCACGCCATCGCCGTCAACGGTCTGCCCGCCGGCAGTGAACAGATGCCCCATACAAAGCAGGGGGACATCAGGCGCCAGACGGTCCCGCAGCGCCGCCGCCTCTTCCAGGACCTGCGCGTAATGCCGGCGGATGGCTTCCTGCATCTTGCTTTCCTTGTCGCCGCTGCTCTCCCCTTCCTCCACCAGGCGCATGTCGGCATCACGCAGGAAGGGAACGGCACAGACGATGAGCGCGACCTTGCCCTGGGCATCCCGCAGGACCTTGACCTCATCCGCGGGATCTTCGGGCAGGTTGCCCACCACATGGATATCCAGGACCTGCAATATCTCGCGTGAAGCCCCCAGCATGGACGGCGAATCGTGATTGCCGGCAGTGATGACCACATGACGGCAGGGTGAGAGATAGACCTGCCGCAAAAAGTCATAGTACAGGCGCTGGGCCCTGTTGCTGGGCGTGCCGCTATCGAAGATATCCCCCGGGACGACCAGGACATCCACCTCTTTTTCCTGCAATGTGCGGGCAAGCCAGTCCAGGAAAGCCGAAAATTCCTCGTAGCGTTTCTGGCCGAAAAGCGGGCGGCCCAGATGCCAGTCCGATGTATGAAGTACGCGCATAATAAAAGGCCGGTTTGATGCCGGGTACGGCAGTGCAGAAAAGAATGGCCGCCATGTGCGGCCTGACTTTCCCAGTTATAAGACCGAAAAAAAGGCCTGTGAAGGCCGGAAAGTGCAGAAAAAAATGCAGAAACGCCCTGCTTGCGCAGGGCGTCCTTCTTTAATAGGCGTTGATGTATTCATCCAGACTGCCGGCAGAGCAGTTCCGGCTCACCCAGAAAGCCGATGCCCAGACCATCAGGGCCGTTGCCTGGGTATCGTCCAGACTTTTGAGCTTGCTTTCCAGGCTGGAGCGGCTGGCGCCATGCCGGGCATGCAGATTGTTGAGCTCGCACGCATCGCTGACCCGCAGCAGAAGGTAGGACAGGCGCGTGTGGTCAGGCAGCAGGCGCGTATCCTTGTGCGCTTCCACGATGGTCTTCAGCTCGGCAGCGGTGAACATCTGTTTGATGTTGGCCATGGCACGGAAAAAGGTATCCACAGCCCAGGGCAGGATGAATTCCGCGCCGGCGCTCTTGGTGCGAAAATAATCCTTGAGCCAGCGTTCCTGTTCGTCATTGATGCGTGCTGCTACCTGTGGCATGGGGCCCCCGTAAGCGTCTGCGACGCCCTGTTCCTGCGAGATTTTTCAGAAGCCTACCGCAGGGCCCGCCAAAATTCAAGATATTTTCTAGAAAATGTCTTGCATTCCGTACAGGCGTCCCGGCTGCTGCCCGCACAGCCAGGCAGCGGCCCGCAGGGCCCCCTGGGCAAAGGTCTCGCGCGAGTGGGCCTGATGGGTCACTTCGATGCGCTCGCCGGGGCCCATGAAATAGATCGTGTGCACACCGACCACATCTCCGCCGCGAATGGCCTGGATGCCGATCTGTGCCTTGGGACGCTCGCCGATGATGCCGTCTCGGGCGGAACAGCGGACGTCGTCCAGATCCCAGCCGCGGGCTTCGGCCAGGCATTCGCCCAGGCGCAGGGCAGTCCCACTGGGAGAGTCCTTTTTGCGGTTATGGTGCAGCTCAACCATCTCGATATCGTACTTGTCGCCAAGGGCTCGGGTCAGTTCGGGCAGGACCTTGAGCAGCACGTTGACGCCGATGCTCATATTGGGCGCCCAGAACATGCGGCAGCTTTCGGCCAGCCTGGCCAGCTCCTGCTTTTGCTCATTGGTGAAGCCGGTGGTGCCGATCACATGGGCCGCACCGAACCTAGCCACACTGCGGGCCGTGGCCAGGCTGACCTCGGGAGCGGTGAAATCCACGACGACAGCTTTGCCGTCCAGGCCTTGCAGCAGTTCTTCCACATTCTGGCTCACCGGGCACGGCAGCGCGTCCAGACCGGCGGCGAACTCGCTGCGTTCCACCACGCCCGCAAGCGTGAAGGCGGGGTCTTCCTGCACCAGCGTGCAGATGGTCCGGCCCATGCGGCCATTGGCACCCATGACGATGATCGGCGTGCTCATTGCTTCTCCATCCTGTTCTGTTGAAAGTTATGCGTCCGTCCTGTCAGCGAGCAGGCCCAGAAAGGCCGCTTCGTCCAGGACGGCGATCCCCAGGCTTTGGGCTTTTTCCAGTTTGCTGCCCGGATCTTCGCCCACCACAAGGATATCCAGTTTTTTGCTCACGCTGCCCAGCACCACGGCACCGGCCGCTTCGGCCAGCTGTTTGGCCTTGCCCCGGGGCATGGAAAGCGTACCGGTGAAGAGGATTTTCTTCCCCTGCAGGGGGCCCTCCCCACCGGCCGCGGCAGGTTCTGGCGCAGCCACGGGCCACAGGCCTGCCTCGCGTAATCCGGCCAGCATATGCTGGTTGGCCGGGCTTTCGAAAAAGCTGCGGATGGAGCTGGCCACTTCGGGCCCCACATCCGGCAGCTCCAGCAGGCGCTGGGTATCGGCGGCCGCCAGGGCATCCATGTCGTGAAAATGCGCCGCCAGCATGCGGGCGGTCTGCTCGCCCACATGACGGATGCCCAGGGCGCTGATGAGCCGGGCCAGCGTGGCGTTATGGCGGGCGTCATCGAAAGCGTCCACTATCTTTTGGGCCAGCACGTCCCCCATGCGGTCAAAGGGCAGCAGATCCTGCACTGTGAGCCGGAACAGCTGTTCCGGGCTGGTGACATGGCCGCTGCTGACCAGCTGCTCCATCCATTTCTGTCCCACGCCCTGCACGTCCAGGCCGGCCTTGGACACGAAATGGCAGATGGAGCGCAAGCGTACCGCCGGGCAGGAGATATTGCCGCAGCGCCAGGCCGCTTCACCGGGCTCACGGTGGGCGGGCTCGCCGCAGACAGGGCAGATATGCGGGAATTCGAACGGCCTTGCCCCCGCGGGACGTTCCTCCAGCACCGGGCCCACTACTTCGGGGATGACATCGCCTGCCCGCTGCACGATGACCGTATCTCCTACCCGCACGTCCTTGGCCAGGATCTCGTCCTCGTTGTGCAGGGTGGCACGGGTGACCATGACCCCACCTACCGCCACCGGCTCCAGCCGGGCCACAGGGGTCAGGACGCCGGTACGCCCCACCTGGATCTCGATACCGGTCAGACGGGTATGCACCTGCATGGCCGGGAACTTGAAAGCGATGGCGAAGCGTGGCGCGCGGGCCGTGAAGCCCAGGGCCTCCTGCGCTTCCAGATCATCCTGCTTGGCCACGGCGCCGTCGATCTCCATGGGGAAATCCGCCCTGCCCTGGCGCACGCTTTCCACATAGGCTTCCACAGCTGCCGGATCGGCGCAGAGCCTGCCGTCGGGCGGCGTCAAAAAACCGTAGTCGCGCAGACGGGTCGCCAGCTCATGCTGGAAATGGCAGGGGAGCGCCCGCCCCCAGCGGGCCTCGCCCAGGCTGTAGGCCAAAAAACGCAGGGGCATCTGCTGGGTATTGGCAACATCCAGCTGGCGCAGGGCCCCGGCAGCGGCATTGCGCGGATTGGCCAGCAGCTTCTGGCCCAGGGATTCCCGATGCTCGTTGATGGCGGCAAAATCCTTTTTGTAGATGACCACCTCGCCGCGCACTTCCAGCCGTTCCGGGAAGGGACCGGCCCCGCGCAGGCGCAGGGGGACCGTACGGATGGTGCGCACGGCTTCGGTGACCACTTCGCCCTCCTCCCCGTCCCCGCGGGTCAGCGCCTGTTGCAGGATGCCGTTTTCATAGATGATTTCCAGGGCAAGGCCATCCAGCTTGGGGTCACACCAAAAGGCCAGCGGCACCTCAGGCAGGGCGCGCTGCATTCGGGCCACGAATTCCTGCCATTCCTCGGCGGAAAAAACATTGTCCAGACCGTACATGCGCTGGCGATGGCGCTGCTTGGGCAGCCCGCCCAGCAGTCCGCCCCCTACGCGCAGCGTGGGCGAATGGGGGCTGCGCCATTGCGGATGCTCTTCCTCCAGGGCCTTCAACTCCCGGAACAGGGCATCGTACTGATCGTCGCTGATGATCGGCTTGTCCAGCGTATGATACAGATAGTTATGGTGCTCCAGGATGGTCACAAGCCATGCCATCCGCTCCCGGGGCATATCCCTGGACGGTTCGGGCAGGCTCAGGGGATCCACAGGCGCCGCGGATGCGGCGGGCGGCACAGGGGCCTGCCCTGTTGCCTTGCTCCCGGCCCGGTCTTTGGCGGCAGGTGCACCGAAAAGGGAAAGCTGTTCTGGACTCATGATCACTCCGGCAGGGCAATAAGGCGTTCACGCAGGGCCCGGATACGGTCCCGCAGGGCGGCGGCACGTTCGAACTCCAGTTCACGGGCCGCCTCGCGCATCTCTTTTTCCAGACGCTGGACCAGCGCCGCGGTATCTTCGGCAGTCAGGGGCACGGCATCGTCCTGTCGGGACGCACGTCCCCTGCCCTTGCCCCGCGATGAAGGACCGGTATCCACATACAGGGCATCCAGCGGAGATTCAAGGCTTTTCCGGGTGCTCCGCGGCGTGATGCCGTGCTCCGTGTTATAGGCGGTCTGCTTGGCCCGGCGCCGTTCGGTCTCGTCCATGGCCGCGCGCATGGAGGCCGTGACCGTATCGGCATACAGGATGACGTGTCCGTGGACATTGCGCGCCGCACGGCCAAAGGTCTGGATGAGCGAGCCCGTGGAGCGCAGGAAACCTTCCTTGTCGGCATCAAGGATGCAGACCAGCGAGACCTCGGGGATGTCCAGGCCTTCGCGCAGCAGGTTGATGCCCACCAGCACGTCGAACTCCCCTTGCCGCAGGGCCCTGATGATCTGCAAACGCTCCAGGGTGTCGATATCCGAATGCAGGTAGCGGGCATTGACGCCCATAGTGCAGCAATACTCGGTCAGGTCTTCAGCCATGCGCTTGGTAAGGGTGGTCACCAGCACCCGTTCCCCGCGCCGGATGCGCTCCCGGCATTCGCCCAGCAGGTCTTCCATCTGTCCCTTGGTGGGACGCACCTCCACTTCCGGGTCCACCAGGCCCGTGGGCCGGATGATCTGCTCGGAAATGATGCCCTGGGACTGATCCATCTCGTATTTGCCCGGTGTGGCCGAAACGTAGACCACCTGATGCAGCAGGGAACGGAACTCGTCGAACTGCAGGGGCCGGTTGTCCAGGGCCGAGGGCAGGCGGAAGCCGTAGTCCACAAGGGTCTGCTTGCGCGAGCGGTCGCCCTTGAACATGCCGCCCACCTGCGGCACGGTGATGTGGGACTCGTCCACGAACAGGATGAAGTCCTCGGGGAAATAGTTGAGCAGGCAGGAAGGCGGCTCCCCGGCCTTGCGGCCGTCCAGATGACGGGAATAGTTCTCGATGCCGTTGCAGTAGCCCAGCTCCTCGATCATCTCCAGATCCAGCTGGGTCCGCTGCTCCAGACGCTGCGCCTCCACCAAGCGCCCGCTCGCCTTGAAGGCCGTCAGGCGTTCCAGCAATTCCTGCCGGATGTCGGCCGTGGTCCGCTTGAGGTTGTCCTGGGCGGAGACGAAGTGGCTGGCCGGATAGATGACGGTCTTGCCCACTTCCGCCAGTACGTCCCCGGTCAGCGGATCCACCTCGCGCATGGAGTCGATGTCATCACCGAAAAACTCGATACGCAGGGCCCGCTCGTGATGGTAGGCGGGGATGATCTCCAGCACGTCCCCGCGCACACGAAACGTGCCGCGATGGAAGTCATAGTCGTTGCGTTCGTACTGGACTTCCACCAGACGGGTGATGAGGGCATCCATGGACATATGCTGCCCCACTTCCACCGGGATGATCATGCGGGCATAGAATTCGGGCGAGCCCAGGCCGTAGATGCAGGAGACCGAAGCCACGATGATCACATCGCGCCGGGTGAGCAGGGCATGGGTCGCGGCATGGCGCAATTTGTCGATATTGTCGTTGATGGACGAATCTTTCTCGATGTAGGTGTCCGAGGCGGGCACATAGGCTTCCGGCTGGTAGTAGTCGTAATAACTGACGAAATACTCCACAGCGTTCTGCGGGAAAAATTCGCGGAACTCGTTGTAGAGCTGGGCGGCCAGCGTCTTGTTGGGGGCCAGCACCAGCGCCGGACGGCCGCAACGGGCAATGACATTGGCCATGGTGAAGGTCTTGCCGGAGCCGGTCACGCCCAGCAGTATCTGTTCCGGCACACCGGCTTCCAGATTGGCCACCAGGGAATCGATGGCCTCCGGCTGGTCACCTGTGGGGGCATAGGCGCTATGGAGCTTGAAAGGGGACTGGTTCATCATCGTTCATCGGGAATCCAGCCAAGGGCAGCATCATAGCGGAAAGACATCCGCCACGGCAGCCACGGCAGCTGGGAGACAGGTTCAGGATCAGGGACAGGCACCGCCTGCCGCAGGAGCGCCAGGAATTCCCTGCGGGGGATGTCCCGCGCGCCCATGGCCAGCATGTGGGGCGTGGCCTGCTGGCAGTCCAGCAGGAGGAAATCCCGCCCGCGCAGGAAGGCCACCAGGCCCGCAAGGGCCGCCCGCGAGGCCTCGGGACAGCGATGGAACATGGATTCCCCGAAAAAGGCCCGCCCCAAGGCCACACCGTACAGGCCGCCCAGCAGCTCTCCATCCCGCCAGGCCTCCACGGAATGGGCATAGCCCAGGGCATGCAGGCGCTCATAGGCCGCTATCATCTCGGGCAGTATCCATGTCCCCTCACTGTCGCGACGGGGCGCCGCGCAGGCCCGGATGACGCGGGAAAAGGCCGTATCCATCCGCAGTTCGAACGGGCGATTGCGCAAGGCCCGGGCACTGCGGCGCGGAAGATGAAAGTCCTCCAGCGGCAGCACGCAGCGGGGATCGGGGCACCACCACAGCAGGGGCGTATCCTCACCGTACCAGGGAAAGATGCCCCGGCTGTAGGCCGCCAGCAGACGTGCCGGCAGCAGGTCGCCACCGGCACACAATATCCCTTCTGCGGTGCAGCATCCCGGCGTGGGAAACTGCGCCGCATACAGAGCTATCTGCTTACGCATCGTTGCGGCCGTCATCTCCCTCCTTCGCTTCCGCGCCCTGGGCAGGGGCCGCGTCAGGGAACTGGAGCACGAGTTCATTGTCCTTGACACCTAGGCGGACGAGACCGCCGTGGCGCAGCCGGCCAAAGAGCAGCTCGCCGGCCAGGGCGTCCTCCACCCGGCTGCGCAGCAGACGCCGCAGCGGACGCGCGCCCATGGCGGGATCATAGCCCTTTTCCGCCAGCCAGGCACGGGCACGGGGCGTGGAGGCCAGCGTGACCTGCTGCTCCGCGAGGCTGTTCCCGATCTCGCGCAGGAACTTGTCCACGATGCGCTGCATCATGGCGGGCGTGAGGGCCCGGAACGGGATCATGGCATCGAGACGGTTGCGGAATTCAGGAGTGAACAACCGTTCCACGGCTCCCAGGGCCTTGCGGGCCGCATCTTCGGGCGCGGCCTTGCCAAAGCCTATGCTGGCCCTGGACATCTCGAACGTCCCGGCATTGGACGTCATGATGAGCACCGTATGGGAAAAGTCCGTCTTGCGGCCGGAATTGTCCGTCAGGGTGCCGTAGTCCATGACCTGCAGCAGGATGTTGAAGATGTCGGGGTGGGCCTTTTCTATCTCGTCCAGCAGGACCACGGAATATGGGGCCTTGCGCACGGCCTCGGTCAGCAGACCGCCCTGGTCGAAGCCCACATAGCCCGGCGGCGAACCGATGAGCCGCGAGACCGTATGCGGCTCCATATATTCGCTCATGTCGTAACGCAGGAACTCCACTCCCATGATTTGGGCCAGCCCGCGGGCCAGCTCCGTCTTGCCCACACCGGTGGGACCATAGAAGAGGAAGGTGCCCGTGGGCCGCTGGCGCTGCCCCAGGCCCGCGCGCGAGCGCAGGATGGCGCGCACGGTCTGCTCCACGGCTTCTTCCTGCCCGAAGACGATCTGCTTGAGGTTCTTTTCCAGATTGGCCAGGCGGTTCCGCTCCTGCCCGGAGACCGTCCTCACGGGCACACCGGCCATGCGGGCCACGACGCGTTCCACGTCCGCCACCGTGACGGCGGCCGTCCGCTTGTCATCCTTGCGGCGCAGGTCAACGGCGGCCCCCACTTCGTCCATCACGTCGATGGCCTTGTCCGGCTGCAGGCGGTCACGGACATAGCGGTTGGAAAGGTCCACGATGCTGCGCAGCACGGTCTCGCTGTAGCGCACGCGGTGGTGCCCCGCGTAATGGGCCTGCAGGCCGTTGAGGATGGCAAGGCAGTCCTCGGCATCGGGTTCCCCCACGTCGATGCGCTGGAAGCGCCGCGTCAGGGCCCGGTCTTTTTCCAGATGGTTGCGGAACTCCTCATGGGTGGTGGAGCCGATGCAACGCAATTCCCCGCTGGCCAGCACCGGCTTGAGCAGGTTGGAAGCGTCCATGGAACCGCCGGAAGTGGCCCCGGCGCCCACGATGGTGTGGATCTCGTCGATGAAGACCACCGCATCCGGGATGGCCCTGAGCTCTTCCACGATGGCCTTGAGACGGCTCTCGAATTCACCGCGGTAGCGGGTGCCGGCCAGGATCAGACCCATATCGAGGGCGTAGATCTTGACGTCCTTGAACTTTTTGGGGACCTGCCCCTGGGCGATGCGCAGGGCCAGGCCTTCGGCCAGTGCGGTTTTGCCCACACCGGGATCGCCCACGAACAGGGGATTGTTCTTGCGGCGACGGCACAGGACCTCGATGGCCCTGTCCAGTTCTTCCTGACGTCCCACCAGGGGGTCGATCCTGCCCTCACGGGCACGGGCGGTGAGCTCGGTGGCGTACTTTTCCAGAACATTCTCCCCGGCTTCGCCCTCTTCCTTCCCTTTGGCCGCATCGGGGGCCACCCCCCGGGATCCGCCCCCTTCCGGCATGCCGTGCGAGATGAAGGTCAGCGCATCCAGGCGATCCACTCCCTGACGCGTCAGGAAGTAGTGGGCATAGCTGTCCTCTTCATCCAGGATGGCCACGAACAGGTCGCCCAGCTCCACCTGGCTCCGTCCCGAAGCGTGGATATGCCCCAGGGCCCGTTCGAGCACCCGCTGCACGCCGGCCGTCTGATGGACCTCGTGTTCTCCCTGATCCGGCAGCACCTGCATCTCGTTACGGAAAAAGCCTTCCAGCTGTTCGCGCAACACCGCCACACTGGCCCCGCTGCCTTCCAGCAGCAGACGGCCGGGGGCCACGGTCGTCAATGAGAACAGGATGTGCTCCACCGTCAGCAATTCATGCCGGCGGCGTTGCACTTCCTGGACGGCAACCTTCAAAACTTCCTGGACAGCAGCACTGAGCATATGATCCTCAACGATATTTTTCCATGGTGCAGCGCAAGGGAAACCCCGCCGCCCGGGCCCGTTGCCTGACGAGCGCCACCTTTGTTTCCGCTATCTCCTGCGTGTAGACACCGCACTGGCCGATACCCTGCTGATGAACGGCCAGCATGATGGCCGTAGCTTCTTCCGGCGTCTTGTGAAAAATATCGCACAAGACGCCGACAACGAAATCCATGCTCGTGTAGTCGTCATTGTGGAGCAGGACCACATAACGGTCCGGCTCCTTGATCTTTTTCGTGACGATGGTGGCAGTATCCGTTCCCGGCTCGTTCCAGGTTTCATCGGCCATGAGGGCTCTCCTCCACGGTAGGCAGGCCCAGATCCCGGCGCCGGCGGGCCAGTTCTTCGGGCTCGAAGACAAACGACAGGTCGGGCGGCAGACCGTTCTGCTGTCGCCATTGCTGATGCAGATAATGATAACTTTGAGTACTCACAGGCACATCGTCAAGACCCAGCGGGCCTTCCAGGCGCAGGATCTCCTCCTCGGGTCCTTCCAGTTCCACCACACGGGCGAAGGGGACGATATCCATGTCGACAGTGGTGTGCTCCAGCGTCCAGGTCTCCCGGATCTTTTCGTAGCAGGCACGGACCACATAGCCCAGGCCTTCCAGAATGCCGTGCATCTGTGCGGCATCGGTGACGGGCGTTTCCCGTTCTTCGCGCACCTTGAAGGCCGCATCCGGCACGGAGGCGGGCGGCAGCTTGAGCGTCAGCACGTTTTGTACATGATCCGGCCATTCCTGCGTGCGCAGGCGCAGCAAATGATGTCCGGCACGCAGGGATCCGTCAGGCAGGTCATAGATACGGTTCCGTTCCAGATGGACCTCCCCTCCCTGCGCGCCGCACTGGCGCAGGCGCTGGCGCAAGCTGTCGAAATCGACCTCGAGATATTTGCGTTCTATTTCAAGAGCCATGCTATGCTCACTGTTTGCGATGGAAAAGTTTCTGCTGCAGGGCCGCGATGGTCGCGATACCGCCCTTGCCGGGATGGATCACGGGGTCGAAGCCCAGACGGCGTGCCTGGGCCAGGCGGAGGTCATGGGCGGCCACGGGCCGCACCTGGCCGTTGAGGTCCACCTCGCCCCAGAGGACGCATTTTTCCGGCAGCGGAACGTCATAATAGGATGACAGCACCGCCGCCACCAGGGCCAGGTCAAGCCCGGGTTCCTGCAGTTTCATGCCGCCGCCGACCTTGGCGTAGATGTCCACCTGCCCGAAATTGAGCTTGAGGCGCTTTTCCAGCACGGCCAGCAGCAAGTGCAGACGGTTGGCATCAAAGCCGAGGGCCGCGCGCCGGGGGATGCTGAGGAAAGTCCGGGCCACCAGGGCCTGTACTTCCACCGCCAGCGGGCGCTGGCCGTCCACGGCCATGACCACCGCCGTGCCGGACAGGGAGGCGTCGCGGTCGCCCAGAAAAAACGTGGACGGGTCGTCCACCACTTCCATGCCCCGGCCCCCCATGCGGAAGACCAGCAGTTCCTCATTGGGGCCAAAGCGGTTCTTGAAGACACGCAGCAGGCGGAACATCTGGCGGCGGTCGCCTTCAAGGGAGATGACGGTGTCCACCATATGCTCCAGCAGCCTGGGCCCGGCCAGGACACCGTCCTTGGTCACATGGCCCACCAGCACCAGCGTGACGCCCAGACGGCGGCAGGCTTCCAGCAGGGCCATGCTCACGGCACGCACCTGGTTGACATTGCCGGGCAGGCCCTCGGCATCGACGCTGCTCATGGTCTGCACCGAGTCCACCACCAGCAAACGCGGCGGGGCCAGCTCCACAGCGGCGATGACCTCGTCAACGCTGGAGGTGGACATGGCCAGCAGGTTGTCGTGCAGCATGCCGAGCCGTTGTCCCCGGGCCTTGATCTGCGGCAGGGATTCTTCGCCGCTGGCGTAAAGCACCCGGCCCCCCTGGGCAGCGACCAGCCCCGCCACCTGCAACAGGAGCGTAGATTTGCCGATGCCCGGTTCACCGCCGATGAGGATGGCCGCCCCCGGTACCAGGCCCTTGCCCAGCACCCTGTCCAGCGAGGCGATGCCGCTGGGATAGGGATGATGCCCTGTCTCGGTCACGTCCTGCAGCGGCACGGGACGGCTGCCTGCCGGTACGGATCCCCTGGCGCTGCTGCGGGACAGGGCTTTGGGCTGGGCCGCGGCCTGCAGGGTGTTCCACTCATGACAGCCGGGGCACTGGCCGCGCCACTGCAGGGTCTGTGCCCCGCAGGCAGAACAGATAAAGACTTCTCTCGTTTTAGCCATGGCTAAAAAATAAAAAAAAAGTGCAGCCCATGCAAGCATGGCGGCATAGGTTGGCCTTTCGTGGGGATGATGTTGCAGTATCGCGCCTGTATGGATGCAGTCATGATGCGAAATTGCGCCAAAGATCCATCCCGCTACTTGTGTTTTCTATCACATACATGGCAGGGTGATATATCCAGCCCCTTTTCCCCACCGCGGGAGTCAGCCATACCATGCGCAACGGGCGGCCGTCCGGCTGCTTCCACGGCATGCCCAAAGGCATAAAAAAAGCCCCGTCACGGGGCTTTGAATCAGTCTGGCGGATACCTAACGGGGCAGGGGCACGCCCTTTTGCGCATCCACGATGGCAACGTAGAATTCGCTGACATCACCGGGAGGGCTGTCGAATACCACCATGAAGGGGGCACTGGCGCCGGGCAGAAGGGTCACATTGGCCCCCTGCTCTTTTTCCGGGTCAGCCAGGCGGCTGGCCATGGCTTCCTTGTCCAGCACAGTGAGCTGCAGGGGCGTCAGCTGGTTGCCGGCGGTCTGGCGGTTGGACGCGATGGCCTTCTGATCCTGACCGTAGAGCACGGCTTCCACGGTGATCATGCTCACGGGCTGGGGGAATTCATTGACCACCCTGCCCTCGATGACCAGTATCTTGCCCATTTTTTCATTGTTCACATAATACTGGCGCACGTCCTTCATGGTCAGCAGGGCAATATTTTCGGCAGCGGCCGCCGTCCCCTGGACCGGGGCCAGGGGGCGCTCATGCCAGCAGTACCAGTAGACCGCGGCGCCGCCGCAGGCAAGCAAAAGCAGAAGCATCAGCCAGAACAGCCAGCGCCGCCGGGGACGGGGCTGTTCCACATCGTCCGGCAAGAGATCCGGGATGGGCTCATGGGCAGGCTCGGGCATTTGCAGGGCAAAGACCGTCCTGCATACGGAGCAGCGCAGTTTCGCACCTGGCCGGGCAAGGTCTTCCGGCAGGTTGAAACGGCTGGCGCAGTGGGGGCATTGGATTTCCATCTTTTGGCTCCAGGTGCGGGCGGATGCTAATCGGCGGCAGGCTCGAAGACCAGCTCTTCCACATCGGGGAGGGCCCGATATTTTTCAGCATAGTCAAGGCCGTAGCCGATGATGAAGCCTTCCTCGAGCTTGAAGCCCGCAAAATCGACGCGCACATCCGCTTCGCGGCGTTCGTTCTTGTCCACCAGGGCGGCCAGGCGCAGACTGCGGGCCCCGCGGGCCTCGAACTGGCGCATCAGGAACTGCATGGACAGTCCGCTGTCCACCACATCCTCGACGATCAGCACATGCTTGCCGGCGATGTCGCAATCCACGTCCTTGCTGAACACCACATGGCGGGAACTGGATGTCCCCCTGCCGTAGCTGGACAGACGGACGAAATCCAGTTCGAGGTTCTCCGAGCGCATGGCCCGGACAAGATCGGTGAAAAAGAACACCGCCCCCTTGAGGACGCAGACGGCCACCACGGGGTCATCGCCGTAACAGGCATCGATCTCGGCGGCCATGGCACGCACGCGTTCGGCGATCTGGCCGGCAGTAAAGACGATCCTGCGCTCCTTGATGGTGTTCATGCTATGCAAGCTCCAGGAACATGGCGGTTTCGTCGCAGTCGGGATACTTGGCGCAATGCACGCAGTCCGCCCAGATCTTCTGGGGCAGGACGCCCTTGTCCACCTCATGGAAGCCGATGCGCTCGAAAAAAGCCGCCTGATAGGTCAGGGAAAAGACCTTTTTGAGATGCAGGCTGCGACAGTCGTCGACACAGGCCGTCACGATCTTGCGGCCCAGGCCCTGCTTGCGCAGGTCTTCGCGCACCGCCAGCGAACAGACCTCGGCCAGGTCCTCCCAGACAGGCGCCAGGGCGCAACAGGCGGCCAGGCCGCCCCGGGGATCGTCGATGACCAGAAAATTGCGGACATGACCGTACAGGAAGATCAGCGCGCGGGGCAGCAGCAGGCCCTTGCGTGCACTGTCCATCAGCAGGGCGTGGATATCCTTCACATCGTCCATGGTCGCACGGCGCACCGTGTAGGTATCGTTCATTACTTTTGCTCTCCGAGAGAATCGAATATTTCCGTCAGTTCCTTGTTCGAGACCATGCCCGACCCCATCAGGGCCAGCCGACCATTTTTGCCGTAGAAAACGTTGTGCGGGATGGTGCGCACGTTGAAAGCACGGATCACATCCTCGCTGGCCCTGTAAACAGGGTAATTGACCTTCAGCCGCTTGAGGAAGGCCGGGAGCGCGCCCGCGTCTTCGTCCACCGAAAGCCCCACGATGACGGCTTTCCCTTCGTACCGGGACGCCAGACTGACAAGGAACGGGATCTCTTCCCGGCAGGGGGGGCACCAGGTGGCGAAGAAATTGAGCATGACGACCTTGCCCTTGTTCTGGGCCACTATGGCGGTCAGGTCCTTGAGCTCCACGGTCTTGAAGTCCTGAGCCTGCGCAAGGCAGGGCAGGAGCAGCGCCAGAAGCAGCAGGGGCAAAACGAATCGCTTCATGAGATTATCCTGTGACAAACTGTTTGGCGGCCCGCACTGCGCTGACCGCATCTTCACAATAGGCGTCCGCACCAATGGCATCAGCAAAGGCCTGGGTCACGGCAGCGCCGCCCACCAGCACCTTGATAGGAAGCTCACGCTCCCGCACCAGGCGGATGGTGTCTTCCATCCGCACCATGGTCGTGGTCATCAGGGCCGACAGGCCGATGATACGCGCCTTATGTTCCAAAGCGCAAGCGACAATCTGCTCCGCAGGGACATCCTTGCCGGCGTCGATGACCTCGAAGCCGTGGTTTCCCAGCAGCAGGCAGACGATGTTCTTGCCGATATCGTGGATGTCCCCTTCCACGGTGGCCATGACGATCACGGGCCGTTCCTCGGGGCCACGGCTCTTCTCCAGCAGGGGCCTGAGGTGGGCAAAGGCCTTTTGCATCGTCTCCGCCGCACGGATGAGCTGGGGCAGGAAGTACTCCCGGCGCTCATAGCGCGCGCCCACTTCGGTGATGGCCGGGATCAGGACGTCCTGCACCAGGGCGAAAGGCTCGGCACCGGCGGCCAGCTCTTTTTCCAGCAGGGGCAGCACGTTCTCCAGGTCCCCGAAAAGGACGGCATCCCCCAACGTCTCGGCAGCGGCGCCCGGCCCCTTCCCTGCCCTGACCACACCGCCGCTGGCTTTCCAGTCGGCATAGGAGGCGATGAACGAACCGGCGTTGCTGTCGCTCCCCTGCAGCACGGCCACGGCATCACAGGCCTCATGCAGGCGTGGCGCGGAAGGATTGGCGATGCAGGACGAGAGCCCGGCGCCCGCGCACATGGCCATGAAGGTGGCATTGAGCAGGTCGCGGGCCGGCAGGCCGAACGAAACATTGGAAAGCCCCAGCGTGGTCGCCAGCCCCTGGCTGCGGCACCAGCGGACCATCTCAAGGCATTGCAGGGCGCCCTCGGGCTTGGAGGACACGGAAAGGGCCAGGATGTCCACCATCACCAGACGGCGGGGGATGCCCAGGGCATCGGCCTGTTCCAGCAGCTTTTCCACGATGGCGATGCGCTCGGAGGCCCGGACGGGCAGTTTCGTCCCCTGCAGGGGGAGCAGGATGAAGGGCGCGCCGAAATCGCGGCAGACCGGCCCCAGCAGCTCCATGCGCCCGGCTTCGCCGCTGATGGAATTGACAAGGAAGGAGCCCGGACAGTAGGGCAAGGCACGGGCGATGGCCTGGGCGCTGGAAGAATCCAGCGACAGGGGCACGTCCACCCGGGAGACCAGACGCTGCACCAGGTCGGGCAGGAGCACGGTCTCGTCCACCAGCGAGGCGCCCACGTTCACATCAAGGATGCGGGCCCCGGCCTGCAGCTGCTCATCGGCCAGGCGGAAGGCCTCGTCGAACTGTCCGGCCTGCAGCTGGCTGGTCAGCTCCTTCTTGCCCGTGGGATTGATGCGCTCGCCGATGACGCTGAACGGCTGCCCTTCTCCCAGACGCAGGAGCTGCGAACGGCTGGTCAGGCAGATGCCCGCAGGGCTGACCAGCGGACGTTCTTCGCAGGACACGCTTTCCAGGGCCTGGCGCAGGGCCGCCAGATGCCGGGGCGTGGTGCCGCAGCAGCCGCCCAGCACCCGGGCCCCACGGGCCGCGAACGCTGCCGTTTTTTGGGCAAAGGCTTCCGGTCCCAGCGGGAAGACGGTCTCCGAGCCGCGCAGCTCCGGCAGACCGGCATTGGGTTCCGCGACGACAGGGCAGGAACAGGCCGACAGCAGCTCTTCCACCACGGGCAGCATCTGGTCCGGCCCCAGACTGCAATTGGTGCCCAGGGCCGCCACGCCCATGTTCTGCATGGTCTCGGCAAAGATGGTGGGGGAAGAGCCCGTCAGGCTGACGCCCTGTTCGAAGGTCATGGAGACCATGACGGGCAGGTCGCAGACCTGGCGCGCGGCCGCCACGGCAGCCCTGGCTTCGGCCAGGTCGAACTGGGTCTCGATGAAGATGAGGTCCGCGCCACCGGCCACGAGGCCGCGTATCTGCTCCGCGAAGGCCCTGATGAGATCTTCAGGCTCCATATCGCCCAGGGGGCGGGCAAAGTGACCGCTCGGGCCCACGTTGCCGGCCACGAACACGGGGCGTCCGGCCTGGGCGGCCGCGGCGCGCGCTGTCTCCACCATTCGCTTGTTGAAGGCAAAAACATCCAGGGAGGCCGGGAGCTTGCAGGGATTGCCGCCGAACGTGCATGACGTGATGATGTCCACTCCCGCATCAAGGTAGGCCTTGTGGATAGCCTGAAGGATATCCGGCCGCTCCATGCAGAACTCTTCCGGGCTGACCCCGGCCGGCAGGCCGGAAGCCTGCAACATGGTCCCCATGGCGCCATCAAGCAACAACGGGCGCCTTTCCGCAAGGCGCTGAACAAATTTCATTCCTGTACCCAGCCTTTTATAAAATAAGATGTGGCATCCGCCCGTCAGCGGGCCGGCCGCAAGCAGCCGCAAGGCTTTTACTACTGAAAATCATTGAAAAGGACAAATCAAAACTATAGCATGGGGCTGCACCGACATCAGGGATGTCATCAGCCCCCTGAGGAACATAATGAAAAAAAGCAACAAAAATGTCCCTGACCCCTCTTCTTCCGCGCCCGTGGCGGACGTGGAAGTCCTGGATGCCGCCGACGAAGACAGCTCTCTGGACCCCCTGGAAGAGCTCGACGAGGACAGCCTCGACCAGGGTGAGATTCTGGATGTGGGCGAAGACGGCCCCATGCTGCTCACGGAAGGCAGCCATGACGAATCCAGCCTCCCTGCGCCGTCCATGCCCCGCCTGCCGTCTACCGGCGGCCGGGACAGTCTGCAGCTTTATCTGCGCGAGGTGAGCCGTTTCCCCATGCTCAAGCCCGAGGAAGAGCACGAGCTGGCCGTGCGGGTACGCGATCACAATGACCCCGACGCCGCCTTCCGGCTGGTGTCGTCACATCTGCGCCTTGTGGTACGCATCGCCATGGATTTCCAGCGCCGCTGGATGCAGAACGTCCTCGACCTTGTCCAGGAAGGCAATGTGGGCCTTATGCGGGCCGTCAACAAGTTCGACCCCGACAAGGGCATCAAGTTCTCCTACTATGCCTCGTTCTGGATCAAGGCCTATATCCTCAAGTTCATCATGGACAACTGGCGCATGGTCAAGATCGGCACCACCCAGGTGCAGCGCAAGCTGTTCTACAATCTCAACCGCGAGCGGCAAAAGCTGGTGGCCCAGGGCTTCGACCCCGATGCTGCCATGCTCTCCGAGCGTCTGGGCGTCAGCGAGGAACAGATCACCGAGATGGATCAGCGCCTTGCCGCCAATGACCTTTCCCTCAATGCGCAGGTAGGTGAAGAGGCCGGCGGTGCCACCCGCATGGATTTCCTGCCGGCCCTGGGACCGGGCATCGAAGACAGCCTGGGGGATTCCGAAGTGGCGGAACTGCTGCGCGAAAAGCTCAAGACCATCCTGCCCAAGCTCAACGAAAAGGAACTCTACATCCTGCAGAACCGCCTGCTGACAGACGACCCCGTCACCTTGCGCGAGATCGGTGAACGATATAACGTGACCCGCGAGCGTGTACGCCAGCTGGAAGCCCGTCTTCTGGAGAAGATCCGCCAGCACCTGGCCCTGGACATCAAGGACTTTTCCGACGCCTGGATTCAGTGAGTTATGAGAAACAAGACCATCTTCCTGCTCTGCTCTGCCCTGCTGAGCGGTTCGCTTTCCCTGTCCCTGCTGGGCTGTGGCGGCTGTGCCTCCACCCAGCCCCGGAGCGGGGCCGCCTCTCCCTCCTTCCAGGGCATCGAGATCCTGCCCGAGGAAAAAGAGCTTTCGCCGGCCGCCAAGGATACCTACGCCTATCTCCTTTATATGCAGGCCCTTGCCGACGAGGATGAAGAACTGCTCCTGCAGGCGGCCCGGCAGATGACCGGCGGGACCCTTCCGCCCAAGGCCTGGCTGGAAGGTGCCCTGTGGCTGGACAGCCGCCATTCGGAGAACGTCCTTTCCCTGCTGGCACTGGGCTTGCAGGTCTGGCCCGACGATCTGCCCCTCAATCTGTTCAATGCCGAGGCACTGGCGGCCCACGGCAAGGCCGAACAGGGGCTGGAACAGATACAGGCCTTCGTGACGCGGCATCCCGACTCCCTGGATGCCCGCATGGAGCTGATCCTGCTGCTGGTCAAGGCCAAGAGATTCGATGAGGCGGAAAAACATATCGGCAGTATCGCTGCCGGCGAGCGCACGCCCATGGTGGACTATTACCATGCCCGGGCCCTGATCGGGATGCAGCGCCGTGCGGAAGCCATACCGCTGCTCCAGAAGGCCATCCAGGCCATGCCGGATTTCGTCGAGGCCCTGGTGGAGCTGGCCTATGCCTACGAACAGCAGAAGCAGTGGAACGAGGCCCGCTCCGTCTATGAGAAGCTGCTCAAGCTCCAGGTCTCGGAACAGGATGTCTGTCTGCGTCTCGTCCACCTTTCACTGCGTCTCAACCAGCCGGAAAAGGCCTTGAAATATTTCCGCAAGGGCCCGGACTCCGCGGCCTTCAAGCTCACAGCCGTCAGCATGTTCCTGGAAAGCCGTCATTACCTGCAGGCAGAGCGGCTGCTCAAGGAGATGCTGGACGAGCCCGGTGTGCCCCCCGATGTTTTCCTGATGCTGGCCGGCATCGCCCGTGACCAGCGCCGCGACACGGAGCTGGCCCTGAGCTGGCTGGCCAGGATCCCCGCCACCAGCCCCGCAGCCGTACGGGCGGAGGGCCTGAAAGCCCAGATCCTCGCCGATGCAGGCAAGGAGAAGGAGGCCCTGGCCTCCGTGCGCAGCCTCCAGCAGCGCCATGCCCGCAACGAGACCCTGCTGTTGCTGGAGATCCGCCTGCTGGCCCGCATGCACGCCATGGACGAAGCACTGGACAAGGCCCGCCAGGCCGTGACGCTTGTACCGGACAGCCCGGAGCTGGCCTTTACCCTCGGCAGCCTCCTGGACAGCCTCGGCAAACATGATGGAGCCATGAAGGTCATGCAGGGCATCATCGCCAGCCATCCCGAACACTATCAGGCCCTGAACTATGTGGGGTACAGTCTGGCCGTGCAGGGAAAGGACCTGGAGCACGCTCTGGAGCTGCTGCAGCAGGCCGACCGTCTGGCTCCTGACCAGTTCTTCATCGTGGATTCCCTGGCCTGGGCCTTGTTCCGCCTGGGCCGTACGGAAGAGGCACTGCAGGCCATCCGGCGCGCTGTGGCCCTCACCCCCTCGCCTGAAGCCGAGATCCTGGAACACTACGGCGATATCGCCGCCGCCGCGGGTCAGAAAGAAGAAGCCCGCAAGGCCTACGAACAGGCCCTGAAACTCAAACCCGCCAATGCGGATTCCCTGCGCCTGCGTCTGGGGGACCTATGAAAAAGATCCTTTGTCTCATCGTCCTGATGTTCATGGCTTCGGCCTGTGCCCGCCAGCCCGTGACTGTACCGCCGGCTGACGGCGCCGGTCGCTGGCAGGCTTTCGTGGCCCGCAGCGAAGCCATCAAGGAAGCCCCCTACCTGCTGAACGCCAGCCTGCGTTTCGGCACGGAAGGCGATACCCGGCGCGTCACGGCCCTGCTCTGGGGCAATGACAGCCGGAGCCTGCGCATGGATGTCATGGCCGGTATCGGAGCCGTGGTGGCCAAGATCTGGGAATCCGGCGATGAGTTCCTCGTTTACAGTCCCACGGAAAACCGGGCCTTTTTCCATCAGGGCAGCAACAAGCCCCTGCTGCGCGTCGGCGTGCCGGTGCCCTTTGCCCTGGATCAGCTGGCGGCCCTGCTCAACGGCCGCCTCGTGACGGTCTTCGGCGACCGCTACTCCGACAGCCGGGCCCTTGCCAACGGGCATGTCGGCTTTACCCTTTCCTCTGCCACAGGCGGCCTTCTGGAGATCGACGCCCAGGGCCAGGCCGTGGCCTGGCAGGAAAACGGCCGTCGCGGCTGGAGCATGACCATCGCCTACGATGACGCTGGCCTGCCCCGTCGCCTGAGCCTGCGCCACCCTGACGGCCAGACGGCCGTGCTGCTGGTCAAGGAACGTCAGGCCCCGGCTCCTTTCAATAATGCGCAGCTGAGTCTGCTTTTGCCGGACAGCACCCCGGTACTGCCCCTGGAACGTTACACGGTTCCCCAGCAATAACCTCAAGGAGAGATCATGAAATCCATCCACATGGCCTGTGACCACGCCGGTATCGAACTCAAGGAAACCCTGCGCGCCCATCTGGAAAAGATGGGCTATACGGTCACCGATCACGGCACCCACAGCAAGGAAAGCTGCGATTACCCCGTCTTCGCCCACGCCCTGTGCCATGCTGTCGAAGCTGAAGGTGTGCCCGGCATCCTGATCTGCGGTACGGGGATCGGCATGTCCATAGCGGCCAACCGCCACAAGGGCATCCGGGCGGCGCTGTGCACCACGGAACTGCATGCCCGCTTCACCCGCCTGCACAACAATGCCAACGTGCTGTGCCTGGGGGCCCGGGTCACGGGCGTGGAGCTGGCGCTTGCCATCGTCGACACCTTCCTGTCCACCGGGTTCGAGGGTGGCCGCCATCAGCGCCGCATCGACCTCCTCAATGCCTAGTCCGGGGGCCTGTCATGCAGCTCTACAATACCCTTACCCGCAAAAAGGAAGAATTCGTCCCCGTCCGGCCCGGAAAAGTCAACATGTATGTCTGCGGCATCACCGCCTATGACTACTGCCACATCGGCCATGCCCGTTCCGCCCTGGTCTTCGACGTGCTGGTGCGCCACCTGCGCGCCCTGGGACTGGATGTGACCTTTGTCCGCAACTTTACCGACGTGGACGACAAGATCATCCGCCGCGCCAATGAGGAAAAACGTGACTGGCGCGAAGTGGGCCAGACCTATATCGACGCCTTCCATGAAGACATGGACCGCCTGAATGTGGTGCGTGCCGATCACGAGCCCCGCGCCACAGAATACATCCAGCAGATGCAGGATCTCTGTTCCGAGCTCATTGCCCAGGGCAAGGCCTATGCCGTGCCGTCCGGCGACGTGTACTTCCGTGTGCGGGCCTATCCGCCCTACGGCAAGCTCTCCGGCCGCAGCCTGGACGAATTGCAGGCCGGTGCCCGCGTGGCCCCCGGTGAAGAAAAGCAGGACCCGCTGGACTTTGCCCTGTGGAAGGCGGCCAAGCCCGGCGAACCCTTCTGGGAAAGTCCCTGGGGCAAGGGCCGTCCCGGCTGGCATATCGAATGCTCGGCCATGAGCAAGGAATATCTGCCGCTGGATATCCACGGCGGCGGCCAGGACCTCATCTTCCCCCATCACGAGAACGAGATCGCCCAGACCGAAGCGGCCTGCAACTGCCAGTTGGCCCGCTTCTGGGTGCATAACGGCTTCGTGCAGGTCAATGCCGAGAAGATGTCCAAATCACTGGGCAACTTCAAGACCATCCGCGATATCCTGGGCAGCTACCTGCCCGAGACCCTGCGCTTTTTCCTGCTGGGCAAGCATTACCGCAGCCCCATCGACTTCACCGCCGACATCATGGACGAGTCCGAAAAGGCCCTGCAGCGCATCTACGAATGCCAGCTGGAGGCCGGGAAGGCTCTGGAACGGGCCAAGTGGAAAAAAGTCGACCTGCCCGCGGACATCCTCAAAGAATGGGACGATCACGGCCAGGGCTTCAGCGCTGCCCTGGACGACGATGTGAACACGGCCCAGGCCCTGGGGCACATCTTCTCCCAGGTACGTCTGGTCAACCGCGTGCTGGAAGACAAGGCCCTGCGCGCGGGCGAAGGTGCCCGCCGGCTGCTGGAAGAGTTCTTTGAGCGCCGCAGCGACTGGTCGGCCCAGCTGGGCCTGTTCGGACAGGACCCCGCCACCTTCCTGCTGGCCCTGCGAGACCAGCGGGCGGCCCGCCTGAACATCGACGTGCCGCGCGTGCAGGCTTTGCTGGACGAGCGTGCCGCGGCCCGTGCGGCCAAGGACTTTGCCCGCTCCGACGAATTGCGCGCCGCGCTTGCCGAACTGGGTGTGGCCGTGCGTGATACCGTGGAAGGGCAGGTCTGGGACATAGCCTAGCGAGGTGACGATGCTGCATCGTTTCGGGAAGTTCCGTCGCCCTGTGGCGCTGGTGATGCTGAGTGTCTTCCTGGTCGCCCAGCTGCTTCTGCCGCTGACGGCCCGGGCGTTCTTCTTTGGAGGGGTCTCCCTCAAGGACGAGAAGGAGATGGGGCACAAGTTCGATGTGGCCATCCGCTCCAGCCTGCCCATGGTCGACGACCCTGAGGTCAGCAACTATGTGGATGGCCTTGTCCGCCGTCTGGTCAAGGCAATCCCGCCCCAACCTTTCACCTTCACGTCCGGCGTCATCCTGCACAATGCCATGAACGCCTTTGCCATCCCCGGCGGCCATGTCTATGTCTTCACCGGGCTGATCATGAACTTCGAGGATGAGAGCCAGCTGGCCGGCGTCCTTTCGCATGAACTGGCCCATGTGACCCAGCGCCATGTGGCCTCGCGCCTGGAACGGGCCCAGTATCTGTCGGTGGGCAGTTTGCTGCTGGCCATCGCCGGTGTGGCCGTGGGCGGGCCCGCCGGCGGTGCCGTGGCCGTGGGGGCCCTGGGCGCAGGACAGTCCGCCATGCTCAACTACAGCCGTCTGGATGAAAACGAAGCCGACCAGATCGGCCTGCAATATCTGACCAGGGCGGGTTATCCTCCTTCGGGTCTTGTGGGCGGTTTCAAGATCATGCGCCAGAAAAGCTGGATGACAGGCGCCAGTGTGCCCGCCTACCTGTCCACCCACCCGGATATCGGTGACCGCATCAACGGCATCCAGGCCCGCCTGAGCTCCTTCCCCGCAAGCATCCGCAACCGCTCGTTCGACAATCGTCGCTTCAAGAGGGTCCAGACCATCCTCTGGGGCCGTTATGGTGATGTCCAGGCGGCCTTGCAGCGCTTTTCCGGGAAGGATGCCCTTTCCTGCATGGGGCGGGGCATGGTCCTTTCGCGGCAGAACAACATCCGCGAGGCCACCGCCGCCTTTGACCAGGCCCTGCGGCTGGCTCCCAAAGACCCGCTGGTGCTGCGTGAAGCCGGGACCTTCCATTACCGCAAAGGCGATATGGCCAGGGCGGAAGGTCTGCTGCGTCAGGCCATGCAGCTGGACAAAAACGATTTCATGGCCAGATTCTTTTATGCGCGCATGCTGGATGAGACCGGCCGTGCCCGGCAGGCCCAGCCGTACTATACGGAAGTCCTGCGGGTCGTGCCGGAAGCCGCCGATGTCCACGAAGCCTACGCCCGCTCGCTGGGCTCCACAGGCAGGACAGGGCTGGCCTATATCCACATGGCCTACAGCGCCATCTATTCCAACAACCGCAAGCTGGCAGAGCGCTACTTCAAGCAGGCCAAGGCAAAGACGGAAAAATCCGCCGACAGCGCGGCGTTCCGCAAGCTGGATGCGGTGTACAAAGAACGCAAGGAAATCTGGGAAGACCGATGATGGAAACGCACGCGACGACGATCCTGGCAGTCAAGAAGGACGGGCAGGTAGCCATGGCCGGGGACGGCCAGGTCACCCTGGGCCAGTCCATGATCATGAAGCATACCGCCCGCAAGGTGCGCCGCCTGTATGACGGCAAGATTGTGGCCGGTTTTGCCGGCGCCACGGCCGACGCCTTCACCCTGTTCGAGCTGTTCGAAGCCAAGCTCAAGGAATTTCGCGGCAACCTGCAGCGTTCCGCGGTGGAGCTCACCAAGGAATGGCGCAAGGACAAGTACCTGCGCCGTCTGGAGGCCATGCTCCTGGTCTCTGACGGTGAGCACATCCTGCTGCTCTCCGGCAACGGGGACGTGTTCGAGCCCGATGATGACGTGGCGGCCATCGGCAGCGGCGGCCCCTATGCCCTTTCCGCAGCCCGCGCCCTGCTGCGCCACAGCAGCCTGCCTGCCCGGGAACTGGCCCTGGAATCCATGAAGATCGCTTCGGAGATCTGCGTCTACACCAACGACCATTTCGTGGTCGAGACCCTGTAGGGGGAACAGCGTGGAGATCCGCACCGGCTGCAAGATCAACCTGGGGCTGGAGATAACCGGCGTCCTGTCCAACGGTTACCATACCCTTGATTCCGTGTTCTATCCTCTGGCCCGTCCGTTCGACACCCTGCTGGTGGAGCGGAGGAAAGGGGCAGGCATCCGCGTGTACTGCGATACCCCCGGCATCGATCTGGAGCACAACACCCTGACCAGGGCCCACGCCGCTTTTGCGGCCTTGCTGCCGGAACAGGCGGCCTGCCCGGGCGTGGAGGTCACCCTGCGCAAGGGCATCCCCCACGGCGCAGGCCTGGGGGGCGGCAGCAGTGATGCCGCTGCCCTGCTCCTGTGGCTCAATACCTGCCTGGAGACCCCCCTGCCGCTGCAAGAGCTGGAGAAAGCCGCCATCAACGTCGGCGCGGACGTCCCTTTTTTCCTGCACGGTCAGCCCCGGCGTGTGACCGGCATCGGTGAAGTGCTGGCACCGGCCGAAGTCGATCTGCCCGGCTGGTGGCTCGTCTTGGTCTGCCCTCCGGTGCATGTCTCCACACCGTGGGCCTATCGGGCCTATGACGCTTTGACGGCAGAAGCGGAAAAAGCTGGCGGCAAATGCTTGACAAATCCGGGGAGCAAGGATAATGAAACGCTTCTCGTGATGGGTAAAATCGTGACGGGAACGACGTTCCGCGTCACCACAGAGAACGTGCTCCATATCCGCAATGATCTGGAGCCCGCCGTTGTGCGTGAATACCCGCAGCTGGAGACAATCCGACACTACCTGCTCCATTCAGGAGCCGCCTGTGCCCGCATGAGCGGCAGCGGATCGAGCATGTTCGGCCTGTTCCCAGCCCGTCACGCAGCCGAGGCGGCAGCGCAGGGCCTGGCCCCGCAGTACGGGAAGGTCTTTGTGCTGCCCATGAATGCTGGGATGTAGCCAAGTGGTAAGGCAACGGGTTTTGGCTCCGTCATCCGAAGGTTCGAGCCCTTCCATCCCAGCCACACCCAAACCATAACTGCTGCCGCTATCGGCAAGGTGAACGGACCATGTTCAGCGATCTCAAGATTGTCACGGGTTCTTCCAATCCCGAGCTGGCCAAAGCCATTTGCGACCATCTCGGCTGTCAGCTTACTCCTACTCTGGCAACCACCTTCAGCGATGGCGAGCTGCGTATTGAAATCGGTGACAACGTACGCGGTGATGACGTGTTCGTTGTCCAGCCTACCTGTCCCCCGCTGGTCAATCGCAACCTGATGCAGCTCTGCCTCATGCTCGACGCCCTCAAGCGTGCCAGCGCCGGTCGCATCACGGCTGTGATCCCCTACTACGGTTACGCCCGCCAGGACCGCAAGGTAAGCCCCCGTGCGCCCATCAGCGCCAAGATGGTGGCTGACTTCATCAGCGTGGCCGGTGCCGGCCGCGTGGTGACCATCGACATGCATGCCGGTCAGATCCAGGGCTTCTTCAACTGCCCTGTGGACAACCTGTATGCCGCTCCTGTCATGATGGAGCCCCTGCGCCAGATCGAAGGCGACATCGTCATCGTCTCTCCCGACGCCGGCGGTGTGGAGCGCGCCCGTTCCTATGCCAAGCGCCTGAACGCCCCCCTGGCCATCGTGGACAAGCGTCGCGACAAGCCCAACCAGGCCCAGGCCATGCACGTCATCGGGGATGTGGAAGGCAAGACGGCCATCATCGTTGACGACATCATCGACACTGCCGGCACCCTGTGCGCCGGTGCCGACGTCCTGCTCAAGTACGGTGCCAAAAAAATCATCGCCTGCGCCTCCCACGGCGTGCTGTCCGGTCCTGCCATCGACCGCATCAACGCTACCGAGGCTCTGGATCGTGTCATCGTGACCGATACCATCCCGATGGGAGAAAAACTGGTGCAGTGTCCCAAACTGCAGGTGGTATCCGTGGCTGCCCTGCTGGGCAAGACCATCCACAACATCCACACGGGTTCCTCCGTCAGCGTTCTCTTTGTATAGATGCCGGGTTTTCCCGGCTCCATAATATAAGAAAACTTCCCGCACTTTCATGCGGCACTAGGTAAGGAGTTAAACATGACCATTGAAAAGACGTTGAGCGTGCAAAAGCGTGAAGGTAGCGGCAAAGGCCCTGCGGGCCGTGCGCGCACGCAGGACATGATCCCCGGTGTGTTCTACACCGCCAAGGGTGACAACATCGCTGTGCAGGCTCCCGCGCTGCCTCTGGAAAAAATGTACACCGAAATGGGCCGTACCGCCGTGTTCAACCTGGAAATCGACGATAACGGCACCAAGACCGTGCACCCCGTCATGTTCTGGGAAGTGCAGAAGCATCCCTACAAGAAGGCCTTTACCCATGTGGACTTCTACGGCGTGGACCTGGACAAGGAAGTCAAGGTCGATGTGCCGATCGAATTCGTGGGCGTTTCCCGCGGCGTCAAGCTGGGCGGCGTGATGGAAACCTATCGCGAGAGCGTGCGCCTGTGCTGCAAGCCCCTGGACATGCCCAAAAAGGTGACCATCGACGTGACCGATATGGGTATCAATGACAGCGTGACCGTGGAGACCCTGTCGCTCCCCGAAAACGTCAAGGCCGTGTTCGACAAGAACTTCGCCATCGTGAGCGTGTTCTCCAAGAGCAAGGACGCTGCCGAAGCCGCCGAGTAAGGTGCTTGTCACTGCAGTTTTTTCAGGCCGGTCTCTTTTGAGGCCGGCCTGATTTTTATGCCATGCCCAGTCTCCCTCCCCTGCAGCAACACACCCTGCGCAACGGCAACCGGCAGGTATGCATCGAATTATGGCCCAGACCTGGCGCGGCCTGCCTTGTTTTCTATCCGGGGACCATGTTCTGCCCGCTGCAGTATCGGACGTTCCTGCACAGTCTCTGGAAAAACGGTCTTGCCGTCGCGGCCCTGCATCTTACCGGGCATGGCCTCAACCCGCATCACCGCCTGTTCACCTTTTCCGATCTGCTGCGGGACGGACTGGACGCGGAACAGTGGCTGCGCGACAAGGGTATCGGTCCCCTGCTTCTTGGCGGACACAGCCAGGGGGGGATCCTGGCCATGGCCCATGCATCCCGCAGCCGGCAGATGCGGGCCTGCTTCGCCTTCAGCGGGATCTTCCCGCAAAGCCGCCGGGCCATCGAGCTGACCCGTTTTGCCCCCTGGGCGGCGCAACGCCAGCGCCTGCTTGCCGGTCTGAAGATACTCAGTACCTGCCTGCCCCGACTGCCGTTGCCCGTGTTCAGTTATCTGTCGGTCAAAAAGATCCTTGGCGGCTGTCTGCGGCTGCCCCTGGATCGCCGTCAGGCCAGGACGAGTTATCCCTTGTCCTTTCTGTACTCACTGTTCACTGCCTCGGTGGCGTCCACGGTCCACTGTCCGTTCTATCTTTTCAATGCCCGTGATGATGCCCTGTTCACCAGGCCTTTGATCGAGGAGACGTTCGCCGCGGTGACGGCCCCGGAAAAACATTGTATCTGGCTGCCTCGCGGCGGTCATCTGGCCATCCTTTCCCCTGTCGTGGCCGCCAGGACTGCTGCCCATGTGGCGGTTCTGGCCAGCGGGCACGGCCTTCCACTCTCTCTTCACCTGTAAGGAAACTGTCATGGATTTTGGTGGTGTCGTCGTTGGTTTGGGCAATCCCGGCAACCAGTACGCCGGGACGCGCCATAATTGCGGCTTTGCCTTCGTGGAAAACCTGCTGGATCATGCCCGCCGGGAAGGCGGGCAGGTACAGAGCCAGAACGGAGGCAAGTTTTCCTGTGAGCTGTGGCGTCTGCGCTATGCGGCTTTGCCCGGCGACTGGCTGGCGGCCATGCCCCAGACCTTCATGAACCTGAGCGGCCAGTGCGTCCAGCCCCTGCTGGCCTGGCACAAGATCCGCCCGGATCAGCTCGTTGTGGTGCATGATGAGCTGGATATCCCTGCCGGAGAGCTGCGTTTCAAAAAAGGCGGCGGCAATGCGGGCCACAACGGGCTCAAGTCCATCACCCAGCTGCTGGGGACGCCGGATTTCTACCGACTGCGCATCGGCATCGGGCGTCCGCCCCAGAAGGGGGATGTCATCAACTGGGTGCTGGGGCGTCCTGACAGTGAAGATGCCGAAAAAATACGGGCAGCTATCCATAAGGCACTTGATATTTTGGAGATATTTGCCGGCAAAGGGCTGGAAGCCGCCGTACGGGCGACCCGCTCCTGATCCCGGGCCGGCGTGAGCCGGCTTTTTTTATGGCAGTGCCATTCATAAAAAAAATTTTTTTGCTGGACTAATGATCGGGTATGCGCTATGTTCTTTTAACAGTGGAAAAGATTACCTGAATCTTTTCCACATTTGCTATTTTTCTTCGCGTTTGGCGCGGGCACTTCAACCCTTGGACGGAAATGTTTACATCCGAACAGCTTGTAGTGTACCCAGCTCAAGGAGTGGGCCAGATAGAGCGCATCGACAGCCAGAATATTGGTGGTTCGGCGTGCGATTTCTATATCGTGCGCATCAGGGCCAACAGTATCACCCTCATGGTGCCTGTCAAAAATGCCTCTAATGTCGGTCTGCGCACCCTGGTCAGCACCAAGGAAGCAGAGCACATCTGGAACGCGCTGCGCAACAATCCCCAGCAGACCGTCCACACGGGGCAGAACTGGAACCGGCGCTTTCGCGAATACTCCGAGCGTCTCAAGAGCCCGGATCTGTCCATCGTCGCCAATGTACTGCGCGAACTCCTCCTCATCGGCCGGACCAAGGATCTCTCCTTTGGTGAGCGGCGCCTTCTGGAACAGGCCATGAGCCTTGTTACCGGAGAACTGGGAGAAGTTCTCCATACGGAACAGCGGGACCTGCAGTCCGAGCTCATCTCCCTCTATTCCCCGCCTGCCAAGCAGCCTGCAAGCACTGCGCATTAACCATTTTTTACTTGCTTCCGGCCCAAAGATAGGCTACACGCTTTTCACACGCCCTTTTTATCCCGACCCATAACATTTTTTTGCATCGCATTGCCGTATGGCGATGCGTGCTTCCTACGCCCATGGAAAAAGCACCCCGTAAATATGTCCGTAAAAAAAAGGCTGCTCCTGCCTTGCTTTCAGATAGCGGCCTGAGCCTGACAGAACTGAAAACCCGCAGCATGCAGGCTCTTATGGAGCTGGCCGAACAATACGAGATCGAGAATGCCAGTTCCATGCGCAAACAGGAACTCATCTTCGCACTGCTGCAGGCCTGTGCGTCCCAGAACGGCGCCATCTACGGGGATGGTGTCCTGGAGATACTGCCCGACGGCTTCGGCTTCCTGCGCTCTCCCCTGTGCAGTTATATGCCCGGCCCGGACGACATCTACGTTTCCCCCTCCCAGATCCGCCGCTTTTCCCTGCGCAAAGGCGACATCGTTTCCGGCCAGATCAGGCCCCCCAAAGAAGGCGAGCGCTATTTTGCCTTGCTCAAGGTGACGGAGATCGGCTTCGAGCCACCGGAAAACGCCAAGAATCTTGTCCTGTTCGACAATCTGACGCCCATCTACCCTGATCACCAGCTGATCATGGAGAACGGCGAAAAAAATCTCTCCAACCGCGTCATCGACATCATGTCGCCCATCGGCTGTGGCCAGCGCGGTCTTATCGTGGCTCCGCCGCGTACCGGCAAGACCGTCCTGCTGCAATCGCTGGCCAATGCCATCAATGCCAACAACCCCGATGTCTATCTTATCGTCCTGCTCATTGACGAACGCCCCGAAGAAGTCACGGACATGGAACGCACCGTGAAAAAGGCTGAGGTCATCAGTTCCACATTTGACGAACCGCCCCAGCGCCATGTGCAGGTCTGTGAAATGGTACTGGAAAAAGCCAAGCGTCTGGTGGAGCGAAAGCGGGATGTGGTCATCCTCATGGATTCCATCACCCGCCTGGGCCGCGCCTATAACGCGGTGACCCCTTCGTCGGGCCGCGTGCTTTCCGGCGGCCTGGACGCCAACGCCCTGCAACGTCCCAAGCGTATTTTTGGCGCCGCGCGCAATATCGAGGAAGGCGGCAGCCTGACCATCATCGCCACGGCCCTTATCGACACCGGCTCCCGCATGGATGAGGTCATCTTTGAAGAATTCAAAGGGACCGGCAATATGGAGATCTATCTTGACCGTCATCTGGCGGAAAAGCGCATCTTCCCGGCCATCGACATCAATCGTACCGGCACCCGCAAGGAAGACCTGCTGCTTTCCGACGATATCCTCAACCGTGTCTGGATCCTGCGCAAGATCCTGGCGCCCATGTCTTCCATCGACAGCATGGAATTCCTGCTGGACAAGATGCGGGGGACCAAATCCAACAAGGATTTCATGGACGCCATGGGCAAATAGCCCTCCTGTACCTGCTTTTCGAAAAGGCGCTCCTCGGAGCGCCTTTTTTATTGGTCAGGCTGTGCCATAGCCATGCCCTGTTCTCCTTTTCCGCGTCTTTCGTTGCGTGTGAGTGCCGCAGCATGCGCCTTGCGCAGATGCACAAGCTTTCCTTTGCCGGCATCCGCCCGGGAACAGGAAAACAGAGGCGGATGCATACAACAAAAAAGGCTCCCCTAAGGGAGCCCGGAAGCATCGGAGCAATGGCAAAAAGAGCTAGGCCAGTTTCTTTACCGCGTCCAGCACGGCGTCGTAGTCAGGCTCGTTGGTCACTTCGGGCACCAGCTGGCTGTACGCCAGCGTACCGTCAGGAGCCACCACGAAGATGGCGCGGGCCAGCAGGCGCAGTTCCTGGATCAGCACACCGTAGTTCTTGCCGAAATCCACGTCCTTGTAGTCGGACAGGCTTTCTACGGCCTGCACGCCGGCAGCGCCGCACCAGCGGGCCTGGGCAAAGGGCAGGTCGCAGCTCAGGGCCAGGATCTGCACCTTGTCGGACAGGGCGGCGGCTTCCTTGTTGAAGCGGCGCACTTCCATGTCACACACAGGCGTGTCCAGCGAGGGCACGCTCACCAGGACCACGATCTTGCCCGCATAGTCTTTCAGACTGCGGGGTTCGAGGCCGTTGTTGCACACGGTGAATTCAGGGGCCTTCTGGCCCACGGCGGGCAGGTTGCCTTCGAGGTGGAGAAGATTGCCCATAAAAGTGACGGTCATATAAAAAGCTCCTTGCGGCTTTTACGTTCAAGATGTTTTTGCGTATCAGGAGAACCCGACCTTGTCAAGAACATTTCCTAGTTAATGGAATCCCAGACCAGTGCTGCCCATTCGCCGTCGATGATGCGGCGCGGTTCGGGAAGGCCCTGGGCCCTGTAGGCCGCAGCCACACCATCAGCCTGGATCTCCAGCAGGCCGGAAAGGACGAGGCAACCGCCAGGGCGGCAGGCGCGCACGATATCGGCCGCCATCTCGGTCAGCGGACGGGCCAGGATGTTGGCCAGTACAAGGTCGAACCGCTTCCCGGCCACGGCGCCGATGCTGCCTTCGGCCACTGTGAAGTTCTCGGGCGCGACGGCATTGAGGACACGGTTTTCAAGCGCGTTGTCCACGGCCAGCGGATCGATGTCCAGACCTTCGCCTGTGAGACCGGACTTGCAGCAGCCGATGCCCAGCACCCCGGAGCCGGTGCCCAGGTCGAGGAAATGCTGCCCAGCCTGCAGGCGTCCGGCTTCCAGCAGATCGCTGACCACGCGCAGGCACAGGGCCGTGGTGGCGTGATGCCCGGTGCCGAAGGCACTCTTGGGCTCGATGAGGATGGGCGTCCGCCCGGGAAAGTCCGGCGTATCCGCCAGCCACGGCGGCAGGACCACGAACTGCTTGCCGCAGCACACGGGCGTAAAGAACTGGCGCCAGGCCGCCAGCCAGTCGGTCTCCTCCAGTTCGGAAAGTGCGCTCTCCGCGGCCGGGACGGCCTGCTTCAGCAGCCGTTGCAGCCGTTCCAGAAAATCTTTCTGCTCGCAGTGGACCCGGAAGCGCGTCTCACCGGTGGGCAGGCTCTGCTCTTCCCAGCCAAAAGACGCTTCCAGGGCCAGCAGGCCGGTGGTGCAGTCATAATCGCTTTCCGCAACAACAATTTCGAGGCGATGGATGGTTTTCATGCATTCTGCCTAGCCCGCACACCGGGCCCTGTCAAGACGGCATGTTGATTTGCAAGGCAAATGTCTGTATGGATTGTCGGCATCAGCCTTTCACAGGCTTCTTTCACGAGCGCGTCTCCTCATGGGGCGCCTCCTTTTTTTCAGCTTTTACGGGTTTCTTAGTGATTTCCTGTGGATTAGACACGTCCTTCCTGCTGTGCGGTCATGGCGGGCAAGATATACGGGAGACGACGATGCTGGACCAGATCCTTGCGGACATCCGCAAGACCTTCGACGTGGACTTTGTCCCCCTGCAGCTGGATGACGGTCAGCTGCAGGTCCTGAACATCAACAATATGCAGAGCCATCTGGACGGCCTGCTGGCACGGCATGCCATCCATGACCCGCTGAAGGACCTGCCGCTCTGGGCCAAGGTCTGGCCGGGGTCCTTCGTGCTGGGACGCTTCCTGCGCAAGCTGGAGCCCGAGGGCAAGACCATGCTGGAGCTGGGCGGCGGCTGCGGTGTGCTCAGCCTGGTGGCCTCCCGTTACGGATTCCGCCATATCGTGACCAGCGACATCGTCAACGATGCCCTCCAGTTCGCCCGTGCCAACGTGCTGCGCAACAACCTGCAGGACCTGATCGACGTCTGCTATCTGGATGTTTCCCGCCCCGGCAAGGACGAGCGCTTCCCCGAAGGCTTCGACCGCATCGTCGCATCGGAGCTCCTGTACCTTGATGACCTGCACCGGCCGCTGCTGAAGTTCGTTGACCGCCATCTGGCCCCGGGCGGCAAGGCCGTGTTCTGCACGGACATGGCCCGCGCCAAACCGCATTTCGCCAAGCTGGCCGCCAGGACCTTCCAGGTGCAGGAAGGGCATATCGGTGTCAAGAGCCAGGATGGCGACGGCAATGAGCAGCGCCGCATCTACGTCCTGCATATCCTGGAGCGCAAGCAGTAGCCATGAGCACGACCACTCTTCCTGTCATTCGTCTGCAGCCCTGCCCCAAGGGCTATACCCGCGACCTGGACAAGACCATCTCGCCCCAGGAGACCTATGAACGCGTCCAGGCCCGCATGCAGGCCACCGGTCTGGACATCCTGGCCGAAGTCCGCCGCGTGGACGTGGGCCGTCTGGGCATCCCGGTCTACCTCAGTGTCTGCGGCAGGGACGCCCGCGGCATCATGCCCACCCGCAAGCAGATGGGCAAAGGTTCCTCGCCGGAACAGGCCCGTGCCTCCGCCCTGATGGAGCTGATGGAACGCTTTGCCTTTTTCAGTTTCTGGCAACGCCTGCCGCATATGGTCAGCGCCACCTGGGCCGAGGCCGAAGATCGCTTCGGCAAGGACCTGCTGCCCATCGAGGAGATCTGCCGCTCCGTGGAGGACAGCCTTTCCCCGGAACAGGCCCGCGAAGCCATGAGCACCCTGCGCTGGCATTTCTTTCCTGCCACACATCTGGCTGACGGCCGCACTGTCTGGCTGCCGCTGGACTGGTTCAAGCTGCTGGGGGAATTCAACGGCACGTCCGCAGGCAACAGCCCGGAAGAATCCCTGCTGCAGGGGCTTTCCGAGCTGGTGGAGCGCCATGTCTGCTGCCGTATCGACCGGGAACGCCTGACCACCCCTACCATCGATCCGCACGAAGTGGACGATCCCACCCTGCGCGACCTGCTGGCCGCTTTCGAGCGGGAAGGCATCCATATCATGCTCAAGGACTTCTCCCTGGGCATGCCGCTGCCCACTGTCGGTGCGGTGGCCTGGGACCCGGCCACCTTCCCGGCCCGCTCCGAGATCGTGTTCACGGCCGGTACCGCGGCCTCTCCGGCCAAGGCCGCCATCCGTGCCGTCACGGAGATCGCCCAGCTGGGCGGTGACTTTTGCACGCAGGCCTGCTACGAGGCCTCCGGTCTTTCCAAGTTCGAACGCCTGGAAGGCATCCAGTGGCTGCTGGAAGGCCCCGTCTGCCGTCTGTCCGACCTGCCCAGCGTGGAAGCGCCCGACATTCGCGACGAGCTGCTCCGGGCGCTGCATGGTCTGGAGCCGGTGCAGGTCTACGCCGTGGAGACCACCCATCCCGCGCTGGGGGTCCCGGCCCACTACTGCATCGCTCCGGGCCTCGCCTTCCGCGAACGTGACCGCAACCAGAGCATCGGCCTGTTCGTGGGCCGCAAGCTGGCCGAAGAGGCAGATGAGCAAACGGCCCTGCATGGTCTGGCCGTGCTGGAGCGCTGCTATCCCGGCGCGCATTTCCTGCCTTTTTTCCGCGCCATGCTGGCCCTGCGCGCGGAGCGTTTTGACGAGGCCCGCGACCTTTTCGCCCAGGCCCGCCCCCTGCAGCCGGAAAACGACGCCAAGGGTCTGGCCGCCTTTTACGAAGGCTATGTCTCCACGCTGACCGGCGACTGGGAAAGGGCCCTGCCTCCCCTGCGCGATGCCGTGGCCCTGTGCCCGGACATGAAGGAATACGGCAACCTGCTGGGCGTCTGCCTGTTCAAGCTCAAGCGCTATGAAGAGGCCGCCGCTGCCTTCCGCGCCGTGCTCAAGGTGGACAAGGGCTCGGTGATGGATCTGGCCAATCTGGGCCTGTGCGAGAAATTCCTGGGCCAGAGGGAAGCCGCCATGGAACATCTGGCGGCCGCACTGGAAGTGGATCCTTCGCTGGACTTTGCCCGCACGCACCTGGAAGAACTTAAAGCATCACTTTAAATAAAGATCATGTGTTCATAACCGTCGGGGAGAAAGCCGCTGCATGGGGCTTTCTCCCTTTTCCATGGTCTCCGCCCGGCCTGCCGGCTGCTGCTGCCGGCCCTTCCCTGCTCCCCGAAAAGATAGGCAGAAAGCGCCTTTACAAGCCCGGCCCGGGCGCGTACACCTCTTTTCCTGATACGATTTTTTACCGAGGTACCCAATGACCCGTTTTCTTCTGCTGCTTTGCGCGGCCTTTTTACTGGCCGGTTGCGGCGCCAAGGGCGTGACCGTGGTGGACAGGTCCGGCTTCGTGACCATGAGCCAGCGCATGCCCCAGGAACTGAAAGCCCGCGGACTGCTCACCGATGACGGCAGCTATATCTCCCTGCCCGGTGGCGGTGGCAAGAACTACGGCGAGATCCTTTTCCGCCAGCTCTCCCCCGAATTCCTCTATACTGACAGGGGCCACGTCTATCTGGGCAGCACCTTTGCCGCCACGCGCACGCCCTCCAGTCATGCCACCGTGCGCAAGACCGGCTTCACCATCATCCATCCCACCCAGACCATCAATCTGGCCATGCTGGGCATCGTGGACTGGAACAACGACGAAAAGGACGAATGGCTCATCGCCTGTGATGTCCGCCCGCACCTGGGCTCCGAAAGCCGCACTTATTATGTGCTGGTGCCGCCGCCGCTGCGCAAGGGCGAGCCCCTGCAGGCCACTGTGGCCGCGGTGTACGAATGCTACGGCCTGGCCTGCAAGCTCACCGTGCGTGACAGCCGCGCCATCCCCCGCGTGGGCGAAGGCGAACTGCCCCCCACGGACGTGCATGATGCCCTTCCCGGCATGGAAGGCGTGACCGAACCGCCCCGCCCGGACAGCACGCCGCGCTCCGGCCTGCAGGAACGGTCGCTGTAGATAACACCACCAGATATAAAGTATGAAGGAAGCGGGCCTCTCCTTTTCGGCGGGGCCCGCTTCCTTCGCTTATGGTAACGGCTATTTTCCAATGAACTGATGCAAAAGAGGCACCTGCATCACTGCACGTGCCTTGATTTCCTGTTGGCCCTGGGGGATAAATACGATTAATATAATATATTGACTTTTATGTATTATATTTAAATTTTTCCTGAAATACCTCTCTGAATACCCCAATACGATAAAAAATCCGAAAATATTTTTTTACATCTCAAAAACATAGTACTATCCTAAAAATAGACATCGTTGTCTGTGATCTGCTCCTCTATGTCAGATTTCGGGCTGTCCTGTGGAAAGCAGTTGCCAGATTTCTTTGACAGAGCTCCCACGGAGGCTTTCTCGTCTGTCACCTCCAAGTATTTTTTGCTGGAAGCAAGGAAAGCCTTGACCGCCTTCCCGCTTTCAGCATTCCTTTAATATTCCATTTTTAAACTTTTTCGTTCCACAAAATCCATCTTCAAAAAAAGTACCGGGATATCTTTACCGCCGTCGGAAGCAAAGCATGCTCGAGAAACTCATGCCGTCGGTAGTAAAGCGTTTCAGTCATACCTTGCGTCCATAGTCTCCATCGACGAAAAAATACTTTACTGATAGCCGGTTGCGACGCATCTCATCTAGGGACATTGGGGCCCTTATACTGCTCGCATACCTTTTTGCAACTATAAAATCTGAAGTTTCCAAACCCACTCTAAGAAAGACTGTCTACCCATACTTCTTACCGGGCAAATGTTTGCCAATATGGCCAACGTAGACGGTTTCTTTGCCGGTATCGGCATAGAAATAGACGCGATCGCCCCCAGTAATGCGCATATGGGACTCGCAGAGCAAGTCAACCGTCAAGCTGCCCCCCTGTCGCCCCGTAGCATTAAAAGTAAATGTATGCTTTTGCCCTTTTTTACCTTGGGTAGCGGAATCCCCTTCTGCAGGGGTATACTTGAATCCCTTGGGGCAAAAGTTTCGCGTCTCCACAGCTTCCCGCATGGCGCGCTGAAGTTCTTCCAGTATCTTGCGGATGCGCGGCAGCAGGACATGGCCTTGCGGCATATCCCTGAGCTGGTCTTCCGCTACAGTGCTGAAAAGCAGATGCGTCAGTCGGCGGTGCGCATACTCCAGCAGTTCCTTCCCCGTGTTGGTCGGTTCGTAGAACCGGGCTTTGATGCTCTCCTCGTGGTGGGGGATGTCCTCTTCCCCGCAAATAAGCCCGACCTGGCATTCTTCCTCGGAAACGGCGGAAGCAGCTTCATTGAGGCTGTTACGCGTCAGCGTGACATAGGGAGGAACAAAACGGGCATCCCCGGCAAGAGAAAGCGCGGGGATATCCCAGAGGGATGCCAATGCCAAACCTTTGCATGGTTCTTCGTCGATGACGTATTCTTCAAGAATTGTCATTCCCGCATCAGTGCAAAGCTGCTCTACATAGGGCGCATCAGAAAAGCGTTTGAGCAGCAGCTGACACAATGTCTTTTCAATGCCTCCGGCCGGGCGTCTCAGATACTCGTGGATCGTGCAGCCCGGCGTGACGTGACGAACGGCAAAGTCCTCAGTGACGCGGATTTGCGGGGAAAAGCCCAGGGCTTTCAGCTTGTCGGAAGCTTTTTTCAGTTCCAGCAGGGCCGCCTGGGCAGCATGGTCATCCGGCAGTGATGCGGAAAGCGACAGCTCATTGAAGACCTGATCCATGTCCGCCTCCTACAGCAATTCTGAAAGCAGCTTGTCCCATTCGTCAAAGAAATCTTCCGGCCAGAGATCAAGATGCCCGTCCTTGTCGATATGCGGGGTACTGACGCAGCTTGTGCCGTCCTGTTGATGAAAGAAATTGATTTGTACGTTGCCATGCGCAATGGCGCCCTGCTTGACGGCGACCCGGATGCCGTTGAGCACATGATCGCTGTGTGTCTCAATGATGACCTGAACGCCGCAGGCGGCGGCGCGTGCCAGAAAGTGCCCCATAAGCGCCTGTCCCCTGGGGTGGAGGTGGGCTTCGGGATTTTCCACGATCAACAGCGAACCGACCGGCGCGCGCAGGGCAGCGACAAAGACGGGCAAAGCATATGTCAGGCCAAAGCCCACATTGGTGGGGCGGTAATAGCTGCGGGAAATATCCGGGAAGGAAAAACGCAGCACCACGGCATCCGTGCCCGAAGGCCGTTCCGTCTGGATGCGTACCGGCGATCCCAGCTGCGAAAGCCATGCTTCGGTTTGTATGTGCAGACTTGTGGAATCCCCGGCGGCATCAGGGGCCAGCAGATTTGGCCCGGAAGTGTCCGCATGAACAATTTTTGTCTGGCCAAAGGCGTGCAGGTGATAGGCGGCAAATTCCCCCTTGTTGCCGATGGCATTAAAAGAGAGCTGCCCGGCCTTCGGCATGGGGAAAAGCGTTTGCGGGCACAGACGATCCGCATGCAGGTACTGGAAGTGCGCAAGTTCCGGGCAAGCTATAAGATCCCACTCGGCATGCAGCTCGTCACCGTCAAGAACGGCCTTCAGGGGGAAGGTCGCTTCATCCCGTTCAATGGCAATGCCAAAGGCATCATCATCGGCATTGCTGTAGAGCACATCCTCCGGCAGGCCGAGGTTGACCAGCTCCCCGGACAGGAACAGCTTCCCTCCTGCCTCACCTTGTTTTGGCGGGCAGGAGAATGCCGCATCTTCTCCGCAGGAAGCAAAATTCTGTTGCAGGAGGAGCAGGGCCTGAATCACCGTACTCTTGCCCGCGCTGTTCACGCCCGTCAGCAGCGTCAACGGGCGAAAGTCTATCCGTTGGCGCTGAAAACACTTGAAATTCGTCAAATCCATACCGTTAAGCATACAGCACCCCCTGAATCAGCTCGCGAATTGCTTGAAAGCGGCATCTGACCCGCGAGATGGAACCCGTGCCCTGTGTGACGGCCTTTTCAAAAACGCTGTCCTCACGCATAAGGCGCATGAAGGCTTCTTTAAGATTGTCCTTTTTCTGTTCCAGCATCTGCAATTCCTCATCCGTGCAGGTATCCAGGTTGACGCTCCAACTCTCGAAAAGGGCCTTGTTGACAGGAAAGCGCGTAGCATTGCTGTAATAGCGTTTGCGAAAGGCGTCATTGCCGAAGATGCGTTCTGCCGCCCGCATGGCCCGCAGAAAGCGGCGCTGCAAGTCGTCCAGCAGTTCCGCATGAGTATTCAGATAGCGCATACCGGTATTCAGAAAGGCGTCGAAGTCGTCCTTATCATAGCTCTCCGGCGGAAACACGGCAAAAACCAGAAAGCGGGTCACGCATTCGCGGTCATCCATGCGCTTGTCTGAAAGGCCGTATGCGGTCGCCTGCTTGAACTCCTCGCTTTCCGCCAGCTTGCGGATAACGTCCGTCACAGGCTTGCCGTTGAGAGCATGACGAATTTCCTGCGAGCTGAGGGGCAGACCCCCGGTATTGATGCGCCGGAAAACGTCAAATTTCACATTATCCGGCGTTCCGGGCATGATGAGGTACCAGACGAGATCCGCCTCCCGGATGGCCCGCTGCAAGGGACGCGGCAGCTCGGAAAAGGTCTTGCCTTCATGTTCCTTAAGGTACTCCAGATCGCACAGCTTCAAATCCTGATCGATAACAAAACGGCGGATGGCCGTCAGGCGTTGCAGGCCGTCCACCACGAGCCATTTTTCATCATCTGTGCCGTCAAAGTAAAAGGCCGGGATGGGGATGCGCAGCATGAGCGATTCCATGAGACGGGACTGGCTTGTTTTATTCCAGATACCGCCCAGACGCTGGAAATCCGGCGCAAGGTCGATCTCGTCATTTTCCAGCCGGGACAGCAGTGTATTCATATTGCCGGACTTGGATTCAATACGAATAGCCCGCGTATCAAAGGGCTGGGTAATGCGCTCTTCCTTTTCTTCCGGCGGCGTGCTGGTATCGCTGCCTTCCGGCTCCACTTCCGCCTCAGGAACGAGTACAGTATCCATGTCATATTGCGTCTGCAGCGTTTCTTCCGCCATTGTCAGCCTCTCTGCTGCATATCGTTTTCTATCATGTCGCGTTCTTGTGTGGTCAGGCCATACAAATCATAGACAAGTTCGTCTATCTTGCGTTCCTGTGCCGCAATATCGGCAGCGGAATCACGTGCAAGTATATTTTCTATAATAAAATAGATATTTTTAAATTTTTCTGTATACTCTATATATTTTTTTCTAATTGGAACTTGATATAAATATTGTGGTTTAAATTCAAAGGTGTCACCGCTACATTTTGAACAAATTCTTTTTAGGTAAAACATAGATAATTTAGAGTTGAGTATACATAAAAGTGGAATATTTTCAATGGATGTTATAATTGTTGTTTTATCATTTGTATGAGTATCCCCCATATCCAAAAAGGCAAAAAAATCTTGCCTCATGGCAGCAACAACAATTTTCTCTTTTAAAAATTCTTTATAATAAGCAATATTATCCTGAATTTCATACCACTTATATGAGCCTGCCTTGCGTCCCGCCCATTTTTCACCGGGATACGCGGGTTTCCACTCTCTGGGACGAGGCTCTAGTCTGGTTTTAAATTGCTCCAGATGACGCTTGACCGCAGGATACTTTTTTATATCGATACCGCGCCGCGTAAAGATGACAAATTTCCCCGAAGGTTTGGTTTGCCAGCGCTTGAGGTCGCGGCCCCGCAGCCAGGGAAAGATCACATCCGCGCTGTTGGGGTCTTCGTCCAGCAGGCGCCGGCGCGTGGCTCCGTCAATGACAAAGGCCTCATTGCAGCCGGTCTTGATACCGTAATACATCTGCACGCCGGGCAAACTGCCCAGCGGGGTGCTGTTCTGTTGCAGTTTACGCAGCAGCGCCGCAACAGTCGGATCGTCCAGTTGCCAGCCGTCGGGCGCCAGCTGGCTTACCGGGACGGCGTGTCCCCGTTGCTGCACATGATGCCAGAGCTGCGGCAGCAGCGCCGTGTCCCGGATTTCGCAGCACCAAATGGAAGACTGCGGCGGTGTCATTGCCCGCTGTGCCAGCACAATGGATGGATAGGTGGTGGCGCCGTCAAAAAGCTGCGTATCGCCAAAATCAATCAGGGAGCGTACACGCGCCAAGTGTGACGTCAGTAGACTGCGTAAGTTCTTGCCGTAGGCCGCCCGAAAGAACTTGTTGGGCGCAATATAGCAGCAGCAGCCCAGCGGCGTCAGCAGCTGTTTCAGTGCCAAGGCATAAAAATAGGTGTAAATATCCGCCGTACCATCAAAAAAATCGCCAAATGCCGCCTTGAGGCGCTCCTTGCTGGTCGTGATTTTTTCCTGCCGCACATAGGGCGGATTGGCAATGACAATATCAAAGCCCTTGTTTTCCTCCCCCACGCTCCCATGAAAGACCTGGTGGAAATCAATCGTCCATTCAAAAAGAGCAGAGCAGCCAAGTTTCTTGCGGCAGGCCTCAATATCCTTGCGTAAGCGCTGCTTGCAGTTCTTGTCTGTCGTATCAAAATAGGAGTCCTGCGCCTGCTGCAAGGTATGCAGCAGTTGTCCCTGTAACAGGCTGCTTTTATAGGAAACGCGCATGGCATCCAGCGAGTTGCCGTGTATGATGCGGTAATCCAGATTGGGCAGGGGGCGCACATGGGCAAGATCGTCCTCGTCAACCACAAGCGAGAGCCAGAGCCGCAGCTTGGCAATATCAATGGCGGATGCGTCAATATCCACACCATACAGGCTGTGCTGAATGGCATGGCGCTTCAACGCATAGGAGGTTCGTTCGCCCTCCTGATCGGTCAGGGCCGATCCGAGCGCCTGCCGGGCGCGCACAATCTCGTGCATCATGGCCACGGGAAAGGCCCCGGAACCGATAGCCGGATCGCAGACGCGCACCTCCGCCAGCTTGGCATCCAGCAGGGCCGCATGTTCCTTTACGGAGTCCGGCAAGGAACGCACAAGCTCCGTATCGCGCTCCTGTGCGGCCTGACGCAGTGCCGTTTTGCTGGTTTTGACAGTAAGAAGTTCATCAGCGCGGATGAAACGTTCCAGGTCTTTTCTGGGGATGCGTTCCTGACGGGAAAAACGCGCGCGTACATCCGACTCCAGGGCCTGCGGCTTTTTATCAGGGTTGCAGATTTCTCGGAGGACATTGACGGCCCGATCCAGATACTGCACAAGCGCCTCGCGGCACATATAATGCACAATATCACGCGGCGTATAGTATGTGCCAAGATCGCTGCGCCGTTCGCTTTCCAGCAGATTTTCAAAGACCTTGCCCAGCATTTCCGGATCGACGGCCACTTCCTTTTCCAGCGGCTCGTCTTCGCGCACCGTAAAATTATAACGGTCAAACGTCTCCAGAACGGCCCCTATGCTGCTGTCGGCAAGCGGCACATCCACGCCGCGCCAGTCATACCCCCCGCCGCTGCCCAACGGGTCGAACAGACCGCCGTTCAGGAAGGGAATACGACAGCCAAGCCCCTCATGCCAGCCGCCGTCCTCGGAGCGATCCCGCGCCAGCGCATCATAGAAGAGCGGTTCCAGATAATCGTCAAAAAAGCGATGGCCGTTCGCCTTGGCATGGACTTCATACAGTTCGTGCAACCACTTGCGGCTGCCGCTCCCCCACGGCTGTTCCCGTTTCACGCCAAGCCAGCCTTTGCGCTGTAAAAAATACAGAAAGATCAGCTGACCAAGCAAACGTTTCGCAAAATCCGCATCCGTAATACCGCGATCCGCCCATTCCTTGCGCAAGGAGGCGTGGTTGGCCCGCAAGGCTGCGCATTCCTCGCACAGGCGATGAAAATGTTCCCTGTACTCTTCAAAGAAGCTCCGCGTGATGGGTTCGACCAGAAAAGCTTGTTGCAGGTCTTGCAGGGTACAGGGCTTTTTCAGCTGCAAGAGTCTCGCAAGCTGTTCCTGCGCCGTGTGCGTTCCCTCATACGGTCCTACAAGAAAGGAGCAACGCCGAGGCTCGGAAAGCGTCGTGCGCAGTCCGTCGTCTCCCCAGATATATTCCTTGTAGACAAGGGAAAAACGCCATTCGTCGGCATCGCTGCAATAAAAAGCCACAAGAGCGGCATCCTTTTCCGTTCCGCCCCAGCCGCCGTTCAGATAACGCGCCACAAAATTGCGCTGCATGAATCTCGCGCGCGTCAGCTTTGCCGCACTCCGCAATTTAACGACAAGGACATCCATCCGCAGCCCTTCCGCCTCATGTCTGACAAGGCGACGGAAGGAAGCCACATCGTCACGAAACTTTTCGGGGATGTACTGCCCGCTGATGGGCTTGTCTTCCAACAGAGAGTCGGCAGGAAAAATATTGGCAATCAGCTGCCGGAACGCCGCAAGATCAAAAACGCCGCCCAAAACGCGAGCAACAAGCTGCCGGGCCTCGTCGTGGCTCATAGACATGGCTAGTTCTCCACAAGGTATTCTGCCAGAATGATTTCATGGGGCTGCCGTTCCGAAGCCTTCGGCGTGGCGGCGGCAGGCGTTGTCAGCATATTTTCCGGCGCAAGCGCCCGGAGTGCGGCAAGCATGGGCTGCGGCGCATACTTGCGGGGATTGGCCGTAGCATGAAGTTTTTTGAGCAGAGGACGCGACAAACGTCCCTGATCAACAGCCGCACAAAGCAGAGCAAGATAGGTCCGGTCTTCTTCCTGAAACGCCCGCCACTGCAAGAGCGCCTTAAGTCCGTGCAAAAGCTGCTTGTCGGTGGTGGAACGGGTCGGGGTAAAGGCATCCTCCGCCCCGCGCTGTTCCAGCCAGCGACGCGCGGAAGAAAGAGCTTCATAGTAGACTGGCGGAACCTCCTTGCGCGGCGTCGTCGCAGGGCAGGCAAAAGAGGCTGCCGCTTCCAGAAAGGTCAGCTCCTGCGGTTCCCCCTGCCCCTGGGGAGGAACAAGCACAAATTTTTTGACCTGTCCTTCCTTAAAAAAGATCAACGTGCTGTTCGCGTGTTCTTTTACCTCTCTTCCCGCGCGCGCCTTGCGGGGGAGGTGTTCCAGCCGGGAATACAGCTCCGGCTCGGTGTCGCGTATGGTACGGATGATTTCAAGATATTTGAGTTCGCTGTCTTCTTCATTGTCATCTTCCATGCCTGCCTGATCAAGCCGACGCATCAGGCGCTGCCCGAACAAGCCCTGGGGCACAGGCTGTTCCTCTTCGGAAAGATAGCGGTCATCCTCTCCAAGAACAGTATGAAAGGCATCTATTTTATTGATGATATTGCTTTCCAATCCAAGATGGGCATCTGCCTGCGAGGTGGGGAAAATATTAAAGATATACAGTTTTTCATGCCGTGATCCCACGCGATTGATACGTCCGACACGCTGCATGATGCGCGTTGGGTTCCAAGGCAAATCATAATTGATAATGCGCCCCGCGCGATGCAGGTTGACGCCTTCGGCCAGTACGTCCGTAGCAATCAGCAGCCGGATATCCTGCTCCGGGGCTTCATGACCGGGATCAAAATTCCGTAGAATGCGTTCCCGCGCGTCATAGCTGCTCAAAAACTGACGCGCGCCATCCCGAAAGCAGACGCCCCCCTGACTGTCAAAGACAAGCGATGCGCCGGGGAAAAGCACTTCCAGGCGTTCGCCCAGATACAAGGCTGTTTCCCGTGACTCTGTAAAAATCAAGACCCGTTCATCCTTGAGCAGCGGGCTTGTCTGCAACATAGCGGCGACAGCTTCAAATTTGGAATCTGTCGTCACAGCGGTCCACAGCCGGGCTATGCTGCGCAAGACCTCCAAATCCTGCTCGACATCTTTCCGAAGTTCATCGGAAAATTCCGCCGCGTCGTAGCGTTCTCCATCCGCAGCATCCAGCGCCTGCGTCAGCGCATCGTCGTCGAGGCCGGCAAAGGCTTCCACGTCAACATTCTTGCCAAGTATCACGCAGCCGGCAGCAAGCATTTTCAAAAAAGTCTCGTGCGACTGAATAAAACGGGAAACAGTGCCGCGAAATGCCTGAAAGCTGCTTTCCAGTCGCTTGATCAAGATGCATTTCATAAAGCCGCTGATATTGTGCTGTCCCTGCCGCTGTTGTGCGCTGATCCCGCGCTCAAGATAGAGAAGCGCCTTGTAGCGCGCATACTGAAGCGTTTTCAGAAGCGCGATAGTCTCGTCAAAAACAACTTCCGTCTCTGCGTCAAATTTATAAATAATGCGCTGCGGGGGCATCATCTCAGGAAAATGCAGCTGCTGCCGCTGCAAATCGGCCTGAAAATAACGCCGGATTTCAGAGCGCGTGCGCCGCACCATGACATATTTCAGCACCTTGTCACGTACAAGCGCAGCACTTTTCCTGACGATATCGGGATAGGACGGATCATCACGCGGAACGGATTTAAGCTCTTCCTGACGTTTTTTAAAAAATCCCTCCAGATTGCTGACGCCCTGAATACTGCTCTGACGCGCTGCCTGAAAGAGCTTGAGCTGTGCCAGCAAATCCCCCAGCTGATTATTAAGCGGCGTAGCGGACAGAAGAATAACTTTTTTATTGGCGCAGATAACTTTCAGCTGTGCATAGCTTTGCGTATTTTCATTACGAAAGCGATGGGCTTCGTCAACAACAATAATCTGACATTGCGAAGCTTTTGCGGAGGCAACATCCAATTTTCCACTGGAAACGACACGACAATGCGGTACCATAAACTGCATAAGCGTATCTCTCCAGTAGTCACAGAGGACGGGGGGGCAGATAATCAATTTTTTTCCGGGTAGTGTCTGTAGCAGCAAGGCAGTAATATATGTTTTCCCCAGTCCTACGACATCAGAAAGGAAGACACCATTATGCTTTGAAAGAATACGCGCTGCGGCAGCAACAGCCTGTCGCTGATACTCAAGATTGTACATACCTTCCGGAAGCACAAGAGAGGCGGATGCCGCAAGGTCCATATCCTCCCTGAAGTATTCATACAAAACCTTTAAATACAGTTCATAGGGAGTAATACTTTCTGAAAGCCACGTCTTTTGCTGCACTGTGGCAACAAAAATATCTGTGAGTGCAATCCCTTCCTGCCAGAGTTTTTCAAAGCGCTCCAGGGCAAAATCGACGTCCGGCCTGTCCTTGAGCTCCACATTGAACTCGCATTGCGCTATAAGTCCTGATGCGGAGAAATTACTTGACCCCGTAATGACACTGCCGTACAGCAAATCCCCCCGATACCGTGAGATATACACCTTTGCATGAATAGTCCGGCTGGGATGGCCGCGTAATTCCAGCTTTCCCTGCTGAAGCCACTGCATAAAAATCCTGATGGATTCTTCTGTTGCCTGCGTCTCTTCAGCAGATTCTATCTCCTGTACCAGCTGACGACTATAAAGATTGCGAGCTTCCTGATGGGAAAGAAGATTGCCGGGCAGGGAAAGCATAGCATCCTGTGAGGCCGAAAAAATTTGTTCGTCCACATTCAGGCCGACAAGAATGCGTATTTTTTCGACATCCTGAAGAGAATGGCAAAGAAGATGGAAGCCGCTTGCCCGGAAATAACCGACAAGCACATCAAAAAAACGCGCTTCCTTGAGCGTTGCAGCAAAGCGCGTTACCAGCGAACTATTTTCCGTATTGGTAAAAAATCGGGTATCACTGTGTGGCATAGCGGTTCTGGGATAGAAACGTTGGAGAAGGGCTGACGCATACTTTCAAACCATACGGCCTGTCGTGTCGCGCTTTACCTTTTTTCAAAGGTAAAACTATCTCTATGCCAGCTGGCAAACCAAAGGGCAGAGTTTTAAAGGACCATGGTTTTCCAGTATAGCCAGCTCTGCCGTATTCCGCAAGCAACGGTACCGGAGAGGTTGCCAGAAGAAACAAACAGATTGCTATGCCCTGTCCAGAGAACTGGGCGGGGCTTGCCTTTTCGCCAGTTCGCAAGCTCGAAGCCGCGCTTGCGCATCCGCTCCAGTGTCGGGGGCCGGGCAAAGATAGCTTCCCTGACAGCCAAAGAACAGCTTCCGTCAAGGCGGATGCTGGCGGGCTTGAGGCGGAACAATTCCGTCCTAATGGTCTTGCTCTGATCCGGGGTTCTGCTTGTGGCTGTTCTTCTCCTCTGCCGCTTTTGCCTTTCCCGGTCAAGCGGGACGCTTGCCCACAGGCTTCACGCACGTGAAGCATAGTGGGCTATATCTTCGGCCGGGGCGAAGATGTCCCGCCAGACACCTTACCGCATCCGCACGGTGCCCTGTCTGTCCTGCTCGGCAATCGCTGCGCGTTGCCTTTCCTCCTCCTGCCGCTGCTGTTCCGCTGCCTGCTGTTCCTGAAGGAAGTCCGTCAGGCGTTGCCGGATTTCCGGCTCCCGGGCAAACTCCCGGTAGGTCTCAAGCTCCTGGCCCATGCGTGCCTGTCGGCTTTCCATATCCGCCTTTTCCTGATCACGGGCTTTGCAGAGAGCTTCAAGCTGTGCCAGCTGTTTTTTCAGAACAGCCGCTTCGCGTTGCAGTTCATTCTTCTGGTGTGCGATGAGGTGCTTTGCGGACAAGGCCTTGCGCAGCCGGCTGATAGTCTGTGCCGACATTTCCAGCACGCGCCTGTAGTTAAAAAAAGAGGCTTCCGGGAGTGGTTCTTCCTCCCGCAGCAGGCGTTCCGCCTCCTCGGCCTGTCGTTCATAGTCGGCAACGCGCTGTTTCAATTCCGCCTCTCGCTGCCCCAGTCTGCCGATGGTACGGAGCGCATCCCGGACAAGCAACAATCCTTCCCGGGCAAGGCGATTGTTTTCTTCCTGCTGCTGTTTGTATTCGCGCGTATCCAGATGCTTTCTGGTCGCGCCGGGCTTCTGTTCCACGCCGCGCTGAATGGCAAAGCCGCAGCGTTGCAGATGGAGAGGCAGATCACTTTGCAACTTTTTCAGACTTTGCCGCGTATACATCTTGTTAGCATTCAGGCGTCCTTCCCGTGTCACGGGCACATGAAGAAAGTGCATGTGCGGCGTCTTTTCATCCATGTGCACCATCGCGGAAATGACATTTTCCGCTCCCACAAAATCCGTGAGAAAGGCTTTGCTTTCCTCAAAGAAACGCCGGATTTCTTCTGGAGAAAGGCTTTTGAAAAAATCGCTGTCAGACGTGACGATAAGCCCGCACATGTGTACGGCATCCTTTCTGACAGCCTTGATCAGCCGCAAATCGTCAATGCGCCGCTGGATGGCCTGCGCGTAATTTGTCGCGGCCTTGTCGTGCAATTCGTAATTGCCGCAGCTGCGCTGATAGTCGATATCCGGGTTGGAATGGCTCTCGCGTTCCCGGCGATTGTGACTCTGAATGCCTCTGACGGCCTCTTTCTTGAACTTGTCCATATGCAGGACGAGATAAGACATGGTCGGACTTCCTTGTATCTCTGAACCGCACAGGTTTCTGGCGGCTGCAAAGCGGTACACTTTTGCCGTTGTAGCGGTACAGCCGGAGAAGACCTCGGCGGACAATACTGGACATATCTGGACGCTTGTTCGGGAGGTGTACCGCTGTACCGCCCCTTAGAGACTGGTACAGCGGTACACCTGCACGCAGGCAGGTCAATTTTTCTCTTCCAGCTTCTTTTTCAGACGCTGGACAGCAGCCTTGGACTTTCCCATTTCCTCGGCGCAGTCGCGGATGCTGTAGCCCTCGGCCAGCAGGCGTTTCAGTTCGGCCAGTTCCACGTCCTCAAACTCTCTGATGCGCCAGTGCAGCACGTTGCCTTCGGTGATCAAATTGGCCTCAAAGGGGCGGGCATCATCGCCCACAATGCCCCGTGCCTTGGTCAGATGGGCTTCAAAGCGTGCGCCTTCGGCCATGCTGTACTCTCTGGGCCTGCGCAGACTGATGACCGTATCCATGATATCTTCTCTGGCGCTGGTGCCGCGCTGATCGCCGGCTTTCCCGGCATGATGGATAAGCAGGACAGCCATGCCCCGGCGACGCAGCTCCAGCAGCCATGCCTGCATGGTCTGCCATGACTGGGCTTCGTTTTCCTTGCCGGTACGGCACAAGGTGGCAATATTATCCAGCACGACCATATCCATGCCTTTCAGGAATGGTTCCAGCATGACCTGCCCCTGCGCGGTGGAGAGATCCGGCATAGGACAGGGCTGCAGGTCCGGCGTGATAAGCGCCATATTTTTCAGTGTATGCGGCGGGACGGACATGCCACTGACAAGCGCGGCAAGACGATGCTGCATGGCTGTGGCGGGCATTTCTCCGTCCACATACAGCGTCCGTTTGGGCATGGGGGCGCGCCAGTTGAACACCGCGCCGCCGGAAGCCACGGCAACGGCGACGCTCAAGGCGGCAAACGTCTTGCCGATGCCGCGCGGAGCATACAGAATGCCTATCCCTTGAACCGGAAGAATGGGGGATAAAAGATACCCCCGTTCAGGTATGGACATGGAAAGAAACTCGCCCATATCCAGCGATACCAGCGACGGAGGATTGTCCGGCAGAGCGCTTTCCAGCTGGCGGCGTATGCTTTGCAGTCCCTCTGTCAAATGCAGATCGTTGAAGTCCTTGCCGCTGCCTGTGGTAAAGTGCGGCACAACAAGATGAGCCTGTGCAGCCTGCGCGGCCTCCTGCCCCTTGTCGCGGCCCGTTTCGTCATTGTCGCCGCAGATCAGAATCTGCGCGTCCGGGAACTGTTTTCGCACGGCAGCCGCCACAACAGGCAGATTTCCGGCCGAAAACGTCACATAGACCGTCCATGCACAGGCAAGGTGAATGCTGGCCCCGGTGGCGTAGCCCTCACAAAGTGCCAGCGGTTTTTCAGCATTGTCGGGAATAACGAATTGCCCGCCCTGAACCTTGCCGCCCGTAAGAAAGCGCTTTGTGCCGTCCGGTGCGATATATTGCAGACTCTGCACCCTGCCGGAACTGTCCCTGACCGGAATGAGAAGCATCCCATTTCTGTCCTGACGCATATCCGCAAGCGCGGGAATACCTTTGCAGCTCAGGTACGCGTACCTCTCTGAACAGGGAAAGGATGCCTGTAAACGCTTGTGTGCCTGCTGCGCCGCCTCTGCATGACGCCTGGCGCATTCTTCGTCACGCTGTTTCCGCATGGCCTGCTGCCGCCTGTGCCACGCCGACAGCTCAACAGGTGAAAGCGTCCGCTCACTTTCCGTGTGGAGCGTCCCCTGATCGCCTGTCTCCCAGTTACACCGCCAGAGAGTCGCGGGCCTGTCCTGATGAGCAATATATGCGCCGTTGCGCTTGTACGGTTTGTTCCGTGTCGGACAGCGATACAGATTCCCGTCCGCAAGAATGTCTTCCGGCAGAAGGTCATGCTGCGCGAGAATTTCCCGGAAGGTCCCCAGAAGGCTAGTCATGGTCTTCCTGCTCCCGTCCCGCGTTTTCTATGAACGCTCTGATGTCTTCCGCCCGCCAGACAGTGGTACGGGGGCCGAGCTTTACAGGCTTGGGATAGCGCCCGGTACGGCAGCCCTGCCACCAGGCGCTTTTACTGACGGGGACAAGGGCAAGCACCTGAGGGAGACGAAGAAATCCAGTAGAGGGAATATTTGTCGCCATAGTAACAACTCCCTATAAAGAAGAAGATTACGGAGTATATAGCATAAAAGAAATGACATGTGCAGAGCAGATGTTTTGCAACCCAGGTACTTACAGCTACCTTCAAGAGCATTTTGGGTGTACAAAAATGTCATGCATTTTCTTTAAAAAACAGAGTCGGAATTTCATAACATTCTAAAATATAAAATGATTATGGGTAAGCATAGAGGGGGATGTCAGCGGCCAAAAGATTACAAAAAAACACAGCTTTTACGAATGGCATTTATTTGAGACTCTTCGTAAAAGCAGTGTAATTATAGCATGTTATCAATTGATTATTTTGCCAGATTTCTGGAAAAAAACGCTCTGTGCGTGTTTGGACGCTGTCTCCCCAGATATTTTTATCAGAACATGCTCTTTTTAGCGGCTGTTACGCCTGCTCGGATTTGCCCGTGCGGAGTCTGTCGAGATAGTCGGCCCACTCCTGCATCATCCTTCGGCGCTCCGGCAGGTACTCCGCATAATTGTATGCCGCACGGACCTCATTTCGTTCGCCATGTGCAAGCTGACGCTCAATCTAGTCCCGATTGTAGCCCAGTTCGTTGAGCAGCGTCGATGCAATGGAGCGAAAGCCGTGGACGCTCATTTCGTCTTTTTGATAGCCCATGCGGCGCAGGGCATTGAGCATGGTGACGTCAGACAGGGGACGCGCTTCCGTGCGCACAGAAGGAAAACAGATACCTGCCCGTGCCGGTCCAGGGCTGCAATTCCCGCAGAATGGCCACAGATTGTGCAGACAGCGGCACAATATGCGGACGCCGCATTTTCATGCGCTCGGCCGGAATACGCCATTCCGCAGCCTCAAGATCAAACTCGCCCCACTGCGCGGCCCGTAATTCCGTGGGGTGGGTAAAGACCAGCGGGGCCAGCTTCAAGGCGCAGACCAGCGGGAAATAGCCGTCATAGGCATCTATGTCCCGGAGCAGCTGACCGACCTTTTCCGGCGTCAGCACAGCGGCACGATGCGTTACCCGGCGAGGGCTCAGGGCTCCCCGAAGATCGGCGGCGATGTTGTGCCGCGCCCGCCCCGTAATGACGGCATAGCGGAAAACCTGATTGATGATTTGCAGGACTCGCCGGGAGGTCTCGTAACAACGTTTCATCTCCAGCGGTCTGAGCACGGCCATGATATCCTGCACTTCCAGCCGGGCGATGGGCGCCGTGCCGATAAACGGGAAAATGTAGTTGCAAAGACGATACATGACCGTTCCCTGATGCTTTGCGGAGAATGCCGTCATGCGTGTGGTGTGCCATTCGCGGGCAATGTTTTGAAAACTGTCCCGTTCGGCAATTCTTCGGGCTTCCTGCTGCTGTCGCTTATACGCGGAGGGATCGATACCCTTCGCCAGCAGACGCCGGGCCTCATCACGGCGCTCTCTGGCATCCTTGAGAGATACGGCGGGATAGGCCCCGAAGCTGAGGAGCCTGCTTTTGCCCTCAAAGCGGTAGGCCATGCGCCAGAGCTTGCTGCCGCTGGGAGGAATGAAGAGGAAAAGCCCGCCGCCGTCGGAATACTTGTGGGGCTTGTTTGCGGGCTTCAAACTGCGGATACGAACGTCGGTAAGAGGCATGGGGTACTCCTTGGCTTCTGCTGGATGTCTCGATACCTCTCAGGACAAAAAACACAGTAATACAACTATGTTATCCGTGAGGGTATCACGCTTTTCATAGCATGGATCTACCCTCGGATATACCCCTGCAAGAATTGGATGCAACCGGACAAACGTGGACGACGGGAAACCCTGTTGACACAAAAAAAGAAAGGATACCAATGTGTTTTGCACATCGATATCCTTTATCGTACCTTATTTTGGCGTCCCCAAGGGGATTTGAACCCCTGTCGACGGCGTGAAAGGCCGTTGTCCTGGGCCGGCTAGACGATGGGGACGCGATGAGGCGTATCTACGGGAAATACGGGCCATCGTCAAGCAAAAAATCGAGAGCTTGCTTTTTTCTTTGCCACACGTTGGTGTGTCCTGCCCGCTGCGGAGCAGGCCCTCCCCCCAACGTCAACAGGATGACAGACCTTCCCCTTTCCCTATCGGGTCCCAGCGCAGGCAGTGATGCCTCACAAAGACCCAAGAGCCCATAAGGCTGCTGACGTCAAAACAACGCAGGGAACAGAAAAAAACGGCTTCCCTTGACGGCGGTACTGCAACAGGAGAAGCCGTTCACCAATCAGCGATGATGCTGTCTTAGCCCTTGCAGACCTTGCAGGGACGGTACCCGGCGGCCTTGGCATCCGCCGGAGAGGCAAAGCTTTTGCTGGCACTCTTGCTCTTGTAATAGCGGCAGGAAGAATTGTGGTAGATCTTGCTTTCCGGGTTGCCGCGGTAGCCCGCCTCCACCTTCTGGGGCGCAGCCTTGGGAGCAGGTTTGGCGGCAGGGGCCGGAGCCGCGGCCGTCGCCGGGGCAGCCTGCTGGGCAGGCGCGCTCAGGACGAGACCGGAGGAAGAACAGACAAGCCCCAGGGCCATCAGGATGGCGAGCATTTTTTTCATGGCAGGTACTCTCCGAAATGGATTTTGAACTGTCCGAGCCGGGCAAGACATCTCCGCATCCGGCCCGTGCCGTACAAGATACACGATTCCGCCAAAAGCATAAAGGTACGGCCCCCCATCCTCGCGTATAGTGCCGGCAAGGCCCTACCGCAGCGGGCCGTCCTGTGGAATCGCCTGGCGCACGTCAGGGCGAGGCGTGCCCCCAATTTCCCGGTCATGCCCTTTTGCGGGAGCAGCAGCGCACCCGTCCCGACAAAACAGTTGTGACCAAGTGGCCGTCTGGTCTATCATGGCCGGAAACCGCTTCTGGAGGAATCCCATGAGCCATCAGCATCCCCACCCGCAAAGCATGGCGGGGAAAAATTTTGCCAATGCCAGCCTTGCCGGCAAGGATTTTCGGGGCGTCGAGCTGCGGGGAGCCAATTTTGCCGGGGCCGACTTGCGGGGCGCCGATCTGGAGCTGGCCGATCTGGCCGGGGCCAACCTTGTCAGCGCGGAGCTGGCCAAGGCCAATCTTTCCTGGGCCAATCTGGCCGGAGCGGCGCTCAATGAAGCAGACCTGAGGAGTGCCGACCTGCGGGAAGCCCGGCTGAATGGTGCCATCCTGGAGAATGCCCTGCTGGACGGTGCGAATCTGACGAGTGCCAGCCTCCAGGGAGCCGACCTGAGTGGTGCCAGTCTGCGAGATACCTGCCTGGAAGGGGCATGGCTGGAAGGCGTCACAGGGCTGTTGGACAAATAAGCCAACCTTCCTGAACAAAGTCTTTTCTAAAAAAACAGGGGACAGCAGCCACTCCTGATATTGCCTGCTAATGCAGGCAACCAAAGGCCACTGTCCCCTGCCCTGTTTCGCCTGTCAGAGGATCCGACAGGCAAACCATGCCTCTAGCGGATGCCCCTGCCCAGATCGCGGGCAGCATCCAGCGCCGCAGGCGTCCGCCGGATATCACCCGCTTCCGTCACGCCAAGGGCCTGTACCACGCCGCACAGCCGGGCCTTTTCAAAGCAGACCACCCAGCCCTCCAGAGCTTTCTTGGGGCCTTCCATGGCCTTTTCGTCCGTGTCGGCAGCACTGGCCAGTAAATAGATGTCGCGAAAAGCATAGTCCCCGGCGAACAGAGGATTGGTACGATCCAGCAGGGTCTTCAGCTGACCGCACAGCGAATAGAAATAGACGGGGCTGGCAAAAACGATCACCTCGGCCTGCTGCATGCGCGGCAGGATGTCATCCATATCGTCCCGAAGGATGCAGCGCTGCGTTTTCTGACAGCCGAGACAGCCCCTGCAAAAACCGATCTTTTTGTCATGCAGGCTTATCTTTTCCACGGTATGACCGGCTTCCTGCGCTCCCTCGATAAAGGCATCGGCCAGCAGATCGGAATTGCCCCTCCGGCGGGGACTGGAAGAAATGACGAGGATGTTTTTTCCACTCATGGATCTTTCTCCTTGCATACACTGGCCAGGGCCGGACGCAATGGCGGCGCCCGGCCCTGCACCCGGGACGATGGTCTGCCTTGCCGGAACGTTCGTCAACCTTTTGCGGTAAAAAATCTTGGAACGGCGGCCAGGTACAGGCCTTTCCTGCCGCGTGCGGGCGGGGCTTTTTTCTGCAGACATCCTGCCCGGCCACCCGCGATATCTGGCACGCCCCTCACATTCCAGGCATGCTCTTCCCTGCCGGCCAGTTCCGGCGCGGGCTTTTTCCCTCCATCCGGGTGAAGCCAGGCAGGAAAACAGCTCCTTTGCAGGAGCTGTTTGTCCATACGTTCTTCTGTTGTCGCAGCAGTTATGCTTTCTTGCTGCCATCCAGCTTGTTGCGGACCTGACGGCACAAGCCCATCAGCGCGTCATATTCATGCCGGCGCACCTGGGCCCGGGCCAGCAGACGCCGCCAGGGCATCAGGAAGTAGTCCGGGTTGTCACCATGCAGACAATCCAGCCGCAGCAGCATGTCCTTCAGATTGTCCAGAAGGCGCTCATAGTCGGCCGAGGAGATGACGCGGCCGGAGCCGCCCTCCGCCGGAGCCTTTTCTCCGGCAGGCTCATGCTGACGAGCCCGCACGGCCTTGGCGCACTCATACAACAGCAGCAATACCGACTGCGCCAGGTTGAGCGAGCTGGCCTCAGGATTAGTGGGGATGGTCACCAGCCGCTGGCAGTGCTGGATGGCATCATTATCCAGGCCCCGGTCTTCGGGACCGAACACGATGGCCACCTTTTCCCCCCGTTCCAGGGCCTGGGCCACTTCACCCGCGGCCTGCCCGGGGGACAGCAGGGAACGCCGCCAGCCCCCGGTCCGGGCCGTGGTCCCTATGACCAGCGAGCAGTCCGCCACGGCTGCCGACATCTCCGGCAGGACCTGCACAGCATCCAGCACGCCCTGCCCTTTGGGGGTAGCCAGAGGCCGGGCCTTTTCCCTGTCCCAGCGTTCCGGTGCCACCAGACGGATGCTCCGGCTGCCCATATTGACACAGGCGCGGGCAGCCATGCCGATGTTTTCGGGGAAGCGCGTCTGAACCAGAACCACTTGCAGTAAATCCAGCGACATGATCACCTCAACACAACCAGTTCTTCAACAGCATCACGACCTGCCCCGGCTCCGGCACTGCAGGATGCAACGGCGGCGGCACCGGTACGGCATCCGGCCAGATGCGACGGGCCGTCAGCACGACCATGGCGCTGCCCGTGCCCAGCTTGCAGACCGTTCCCAGAAAGCGCCCCATCATGGTGCCGAAGGCTGCATCAAAGGCTTCCTTGCCGGGGCGGCCGCGCAGCAGCTCCATGACCAGGCAGCCCAGCCAGGCGCCTGCCAGAGCCCCGATAAACGCCCCCAGCCCGAAAAAGAGCGGCGCCAGGAAGATGGCCCCGGCAATGGCCCCCACCATGCCGGCCACTGTGCCGGATGTGCTGGAGCCGTGCCGTCTGGCGTTCATGACCTGTACGCCCATTTCCAGCACCTCACCCAGGACAGCCAGGCCCAGGAACATGATCCAGAACCAGACATCCAGGGCCCCGGCGGCCGGGTGCAGGAATTTCCACAGCACCACCAGCAGCACTACCACCCAGTTGGCGGGCAGGCCAAGGATGTTGAGCAGCAGGATCAGCCCCAGCAGGACGATGAACGCATAGGCCAGGCTGAACGAAGCCAGCGCGATGAACCCTTCCATACCCTACTTCTTGACGCGGGTATCGTACACGCGCACGGCCTTGCCTTCGCTGCTGGGCAGGCTGTTGCTCTGCACCAGTTCCACACGCGGCGTCACCAGGATCTCGTCACGCAGCCGCTGGGCGATGGTTTTCTGCAGGCCCTGCAGGCAGCGCATGTCTTCCACGAAGTATTCGTCGCGAATCTCCACCTGCACGCGCATGACGTCGCCGATGCCGTCGTTCTCCAGCAGGATGCAGTAATTCTGCCCCACTTCGGGGAAGGTCATGATGACCTGCTCGATCTGCATGGGATAGACATTGACACCCTTGATGATGAACATGTCGTCCGCGCGGCCCAGGATGCGGTCGATGCGGCGGTGATGACGGCCGCAGGAACATTCCCCGGGCAGGAAACGGGTCAGGTCGCGGGTGCGGTAACGCAGGATGGGCATGCCCTGACGGCACAGGCAGGTCATGACCAGTTCGCCGATCTCGCCGTCGGGCACGGGCTCGCCGGTCCTGGGATCCACGATCTCCGGCAGGTACGCATCCTCCCAGACATGCAGGCCGTTCTGGTTCTGGCATTCAAAGGCCACGCCCGGGCCGTTCATCTCGGAGAGGCCGTAAGAGTTGTAGGCCTTCATGTCGAAGAGTTCTTCGATACGGCGCCGGAATTCCACCGTATAGGGCTCGGCCCCCACCACGGCGATGCGCAGGGGAAAGTCGCGCGGATCTTCGCCCATATTGCGCAGATGCTCGCCAAGGATGAGCGCATAGGACGGCAGGATATGGGCGACCGTGGTCCTGAAGTCCTTGGCCAGCTTGATCTGGCGGCGCGAGTTGCCGGGGCCGGCGGGGATGGTCATGCAGCCCAGGCGCTCGGCGCCGAAATGGATCCCCAGGCCCCCGGTGAACAGACCGTAACCGGACATGTTCTGGAACACATCATCACGGCGTACGCCTACCATGTACAGGCAGCGGGCCATGAGATCAGCCCAGCAGTTGATATCGTTCTGCGTATGGCAGATGGCCACAGGACTGCCCGTGGTTCCACTGGAGCAGTGCATGCGCACGATCTCGCTGCGCGGCACGCACAAAAGCCCCGTGGGATACTGGTCCCGCAGATCCTGCTTGGTGGTGAAGGGAATGCGCCGGATATCGTCCAGCGACGTGATGCTCCCGGGCGTCACGCCGGCTTCATCCAGACGGCGGCGATAGAACTCGCTCTTGCGCACATGGGCCACCGTGGCCCTGAGACGCGTCAGCTGGGTGTGTTCGATCTGATCCCTGCTCCACAATTCCGCTGTATCGAAAACTTCCATGTCAAAACCTTGTTGCTGCTTGTCCATCTTTATAAACGCCCGGCGTCATCGCCCCTGTGCGCCCATCCCCAGAGCAGGCCAAAACAGCCCGCCAGCATCATATCGCCATACGGGGCCAGGAACTGTCCCTGTCCCTGCAAAAATTCCCGCTTCGGCCCCAGGATATAGGTGGGTTCGTAGCCTCCGGCTTCCTCACAGTAAGGGCCAAACGCCGTACCGTGCCCCCCGTGCGCAAGGACCTCCTCGCACGGCAGCCAGGAACGCCGGAACTGTTCAAGATCCGCAAGGTATTCCTGCAGGGTGCGCATGCCGGTGTGGTGCTCGTAGATACCGCGTACCTGTCCCTGATAGACCAGCGCCGCCACGGTATGACTGTTGCCCACATTGATGATGGTGATCCCTTCGCGCCAGCTCCGCTTCATGACCTCCGGCACACACAGGGCTCCCAGCAGCGCGCAAGTACCGGTATCAGCCACCGGGCCTCCTGTCCTTTTCTGCAAAGCCAGCAGACGGGTACATTGCGCCGGTGGCTGCTCATAGATCCAGTTGGCAGGCAAGGCCGAGGACTGCAACAGGGCCGTCCAGGCCTGCATGCGTCCCATGCGGTTGCCATTGGGATGAAAGCCATGATCCTGACAGCCCGCCAGCACCAGATGGGGCAACGGGAGCCCGGCCTGCCGCAGCAGTCCGGCAAAAAATTCCGGCGAATAATCCGAGAGCGGCACCGGCACAGCCCCGGGCGGGCATTGCTCCGCTATCTGCACGCCCATGCTTTGGACCACCGCAGGATTGTCGTGCAGGGCGCTGGCAGCGCTGGCCGTACTGCAGACAGTGAAGCCGGCCTTGATATGGTCGCGCACGGCAAGGCCAAAACCGCCGCCGATATTTTCTCCATAGAGCCATACCGCCTGCTTGAGCAGGGTCAGTTCGCGTATGCGCTGTGCTGCCATCCGGGCTGGCGAAGGCAGCACAAAACGTGGCCAGTTATGGACCTCGAGTCCCGGGCGGGCCAGAAGGACGTCCTGCGTGCCGCTGCCGATGTCAACGCAAAGGACAGGGCCTGTTTTTTGCAAAAATGAGCGAACAGCGTCATCCATGATCTTTCTCCAGGCAAAACAATGGTAAAGTTTGCCGTTTCTTGGTGTACCGGTAAGCTGTGCCCAACGCAAGCCCCCAGCCTCCTGGACGGACAGGACAAAAAAATTTCCAAAACGAAAAAAAGTTCTTGCCAAGGCCAGCGGTTTTCTGTATCACTCCACTTGTGCCGAGGTGGTGGAATTGGTAGACACGCTATCTTGAGGTGGTAGTGGCAACCGCCGTGCGGGTTCGATTCCCGCCCTCGGCACCAGCAAGATATCAAGGGTTGTGGCAAGTAGCCGCAACCCTTTCTTTTTTTCTTGTTTCGAACAGCGCTGCAAGCCCATCCTGTCCCCTGTTTTTCCTGCCTTGACGAATTTGGGGCAAACAGGTGGTACAAAAGGTGCCTCAAATGCCATCCGCTGCCGCTTCTTCTGACACCGCTGCTCACCCGCACAGCATGTGCCACTCCCACCCAGCAACCCGCCGTTCCGGCCAGCATCTTCTTTGTGTGGGCCGCATCTTCTATTTTCGTTGCGCTCTGCCTGCTGCTGCCAAAAAACGTCTGGGGAATGCCGAGATACGCCTGAGCCTGGGAACCTGTTTTCGTCAGGAAGCCAAGCTGCTTGCCTGCCAGCTTTTTGCCTTGCTGCATGCTTCGTTGCCTGGCGTACCTAATCTTCCCACGCTGCGGCATATCCTTATCCAGCATCTGTCTTCTCTACAGGGAAAGGATGTCAGCCCCCCAGACAGTGCCGACAAAAAACGTCCTCCTTTTTCTTCTGGTCGCAGGACAACAGGGGATGTCGTGCCAGCACGCCGCATTATTCAGAACCGAGAACAGCGCGATATTGGGGTGCAACAAATCTGAGGAATATCCCCAGTGAAACAAGCTGTCCCCAGGCTGCAACCATATAGGCGACATCCATTCCCAATGACTGTGAGATAACACCTCCCATCAGGAGGGAAAGGCATATGCCACTATCCATCCCGATAAAGTACATGGCATTGGCGACCCCCCGCTTTGTTTTGTCCGCCAGATGTACAAGCACTGTCTGATAGCTGGGCAGGAGCGCCCCCAGCGACATGCCCAGCAGCCCACCGCATCCCAGAAAAAGTACCGGCGATGTCGTCCGGGCAAGAAGCAGCGCAGCGCCCAGTGCCACCAGATCCGCCATGCAGACAAGAAGGACGAGATACCCTTTATCCACAATATAGCCGGAAAACAGACGGCTCACCAGGAGCCCTATCCCCATCAGCAAAAAGAACGCACTGGCATAGGAGTCCAGACCGGTGTCTCTGGCCAGTACTGAGGTATAATTTGAGATCATCCCAAGCATGAATGCTGCAATGAACAATGAGGACAGGGCGTAGAGGCCTTGCGGCATGAAAAGCATGTCCCAGGTAGGCTTTCTGGATTTTGCCGCCTGTATTTTTTGCGGTGATGTTATGAAGAGCTGCAAGCAGGTACCCAACATGGCAAAGATAAAGGGCAAGCCAAAAGCAGCAGCATAAGAAAATCTGCTTGTTACATACAAGCCCAGCATGGGACCAAGGATCATCCCCAGCGACAGCATGCTGCTGAATACCCCGATCCCCATCCCCAGTTTTTTCTCAGGAATAAAACCGACTGCCATCGTTGCCTGTGAGGTCGTCATGATGGAAAAGCTTACACCGTGCAACAACCGTATGCAGATAAAAATCGATATTGTCGCTGCCATGTATGTCAGAGGGAAAAAAATGGCGCAGCAGGTGGTGGCAATCAGCAGGAGCCGCTTGCAATCCATCATATCTGACATCATTCCAGAGAAAGAACGTACTGCAAGGGCAATCAGGGGGAATGCTGCAAGCCCTATCCCCATCACCGATTCCTTGCAATGCAGGACATCGATCAGATACAGAGGAAGTACGGGCATGACTGAATATATTGCCATGCATGTACATAGATTTGCAATACAGATTAGATAAAAATTTCTTGTAAAAAGTATTTTATCTATATTCTTATCTTTAGTACGTTCTATATTTTTCATAGAAACCTCCTTTTATATTCTATAATTATCAACTATATAATTCAATATATAATAATTACAATTATTAATATTTCTACAGAATATAAGGATGCTGTTTTCCATTTTCTACCCTTGTGCAGAATATAAGCCACACGCAGGACACGGGGAGGACATTTACCCGTAATCTTGACAGCCTGCTGCCTTCCTGAGCACTATACTGATCAACGGGAGGTTTCAGCATGAAGCGGCTCCTTCATTGCCATCAATATTATTTTTGCATCCTTTTGCTGTTCATATCGCCTCTGTTTTTTTCCTGTCCCGATATGATATATGCCGTTCCCTCCGCCCCTTCGGAAGGCTTCATCATGGATATGGTTCCGCTCCTTGGCAGCAATGGACGGATCAAGGCCATCGCACCGGACTGCCGGGCTATGACCGGCTTTCTTGATGGCGCCCCCTTTGTCTGGAGCCGGGACTTTGGTCTGGTCCGCCTTGCCCCTCCGAAAGGACATTTTGGTATGGGGGATTTCCTCAGCGATGACGGGCGCTCCATGCTGGGGTTCGTATCCATCAATGATGCCATCCACCCTGCTCCGTACGGCCAGACCTGGGCACGCCCCGGGTTCATCTGGCGCTACGGCGAACCGCTGCAGTATATGTCCAAACACGGCATCGCAGATGTCGAATGGTACGGTCTGTCGGCGGACGGCAAGACCGCCCTGGGGTATGGCAAAAGAAATCCCCCCTCTTCCCCCGCAGCTGCGAAAGGCAAAGCTGCTGAAAATCTGGAATTGACGCCGTATTACAACCGCTGGTTCTCCGTCAGGAACAGGCATCAATTCCGCGTACTGGACAAAATCGCCCGGCCTGACGCCAGCCCGTACTACAGACTCCTGAGTCGCGACGGCAAAAAGCTGCTGCAAAAGCAGCAAAACAACAGCGTTCAGGTCGTCGATCTGCAAACAGGCAAACTACGTCCACTTGCATTTGGCGGTGTGCTGCCCCACGCCTCTGTAGATTTGGCCAAGGGGGAGAAACGCATCCTGCAGGCGGGTGATCCGCAAAATCCTCTCTTTCGCTGGGGAAGATGGCCGGGCTTCCGGCGCAGCCGCATTCTTTCGGACAGCGAACTGAAAAAAGCGGCTCCAGACAGCCCCCTGCATGCGGACTGGATACTTGACGATTTCTTTTGTTCCATCCCCAGCTTTGATGCCCGCTTCACCCTGTGTGCACTCTATCTGAAGCAAGTGCCCAAGAAGCCTGCCCGCCCGTTCCTCCTTGATTCCAAGACCCTGACCGTTCTGGTCCGGCTGGATGCCAAGGGAAACGATATCCCCATCGACGATGGCCCGGCGCTGATGGGGCTGGATATCAGCGATGACGGCAAAACCATCCTCTATGAGATGGATGCTGAAATCTGGATCTGGAATGAAGACCTCCTCCTGCCCCATGACAGCATTCCCCGTCCCATGCCGCTCGCGCGCTATCTGGAACATTTCGGGCTATCTCTGCCTTCGGAGCGAACCATAAAATCAGCTGTCATGAGCCCGGATGGACAATGCTTTTTTGGTGAACTTGGCCTGTACGATGACGAACAATTCCCCTACAAACAGTTCCTTGCCTGTATCAAAGGGGACTATCCGCGGCCTCGCTGGGAGCTGCACAGTAAAAAGATATCGAATCGTGGGGATCAGCCTGTCCGGTAGGCGCAGGAAGACCACAATGGTGTGTCTAGCATCCTGACTTTATTCACAAGGACAGTTTCGTTCTTGCACGCTCCGGTGCCCTAAAGTCCCAAGTCCTCACGGCTCAGGGACTTTAGGGCACCGGCAATCGGCTAGGCATCTCAGGGAAAGAAAGACCTGAACAAGTCCCCTGTGGAGTCCTCTCAACGACGGCACAGTTATCGTACCCGTTATCCGTAGTACGGCGGGTCAGGCCAGAAGCCTGCTTCTACAGACTGAAGAGGAATGACAGCCATGTATCCACATCCTCTCCTGCCGGGCAAAGGTGTGCTGCGGTGTTCCAAGGAGCTCCCGTTGGCCATCAAAGAAGCCTGCCGCCTGAGGCAAAGCATCATCGCTGCCTCTTGTCGCCTGTTACGCCCCGCATGTTGCTGTGGCAAACCTGCGTGCGCCTACTTGCTTAGGAGGCAGTCGCTCGGGCAGGTTTGATTCTCCATATCGACGGTCGGCAAAAGAGCAAGGGCGCGTCAACGCGTTTGCCCGTCGCCTCCCGGTAATCCCCCTGCCGACAGTCCTTTTGGAAACTGGCGGGAGCGCACGAGCGCCCCCGCACAGGCGGTAGAATCAGATATCCAGAGCGGCGTGGTAGCCCCAGTAGACGGCATTGGTGATGGTGGAAACACGGGCGGCATCACCGATGATGCGCACAAAGGGCGCGCCATCCTGCAATTCTTCCACGATATCCGTACACGAGCGCTGCCCAAGGGCCGCGATGACGCTTTTGCCGGGCACGAGGAACTGATGCCCTTCCTTGTCTTCACACCAGATGCCGTCAGGGCGGACTTCCAGCCCCCGGCAGCCGGTGTGGACGGTGGCGTACTTCTCCACTTCCTTCAGCAGCAGAGGACGGTGGCGCACATTGGCATCAGGTGCAAGGACATCCCGCATCTCCACGATGTGGACGGTCCTGCCTTCCTGGCCCAGATGGATGGCGCACTCACACCCGGCGAGTCCGCCGCCGAAAACGACCACATCTTCCCCGACCTTGTCCTTTTCCTTGTAGTAATTGTTGACCACGACCACATTGTCGCCCTTCAGGCCGGGGATGGGAGGCAGCAGCGGACGGGAACCCACGGCGATGATCAGGGCATCGGGCGCCTCCCGCTCCACATATTCCGCGGTCACTTCCGTATTGAGGCGGATCTCCACGCCAGCCTTGCGGGCAAGGTGGGTGTAGGTACCGGCCAGCTGATACATCTCGTACTTGAAGGGGAGCGCCTGCTCACTGCGCAGGATGCCGCCAAGGCTGTCTTCTTTTTCGCACAAAATCACCTGATGGCCGCGCCGGGCCGCTGTCCAGGCCGCATACAGACCGCCGGGGCCGCCGCCCGCCACCAGGACTTTTTTCTTTTCCGGTGCGGGCAGCACGCGGTCGCCTTCCATTTCGCGCCCGATGAGCGGATTGACCGTACAGCGACGTGTGGCCGTGGCCGCACGTTCAGCCATGCAGGTAAAGCAGCGCAGGCAGCGGACGATCTCCTCGTCCCGGTTGGCCATGACCTTTTCCGGCAGGAAAGGATCGGCCAGCAGCGCACGCGCCATATAGACCACGTCGGCCTTGCCGGACTTGATGATCTCCTCCATCTGGGCAGGATCGTTCAGGCCGCCGATGGTGGCCACGGGGATGGAGACATGCTTTTTGATCTCCGCCGCCAGATAGACGTTGCAGCCATGCTCCTTGAACATGGAAGGATGCGTGTCGCCAAAGCCACGCTGGTACGTACCGGCGGAAACATGCAAAAGGTCGATGCCATCTTCCAGCTCCCTGGCGATGGCGATGCCGTCTTCCAGCGTATAGCCGCCCTCGAACAGCTCGGAACCGCTCATGCGGAATTCGATGGGGAAACCGGGGCCCACGGCCTCGCGCACGGACTGGAGCACCCGGCGGGCAAAGCGGCAACGGTTCTCGATGCTGCCCCCGTATTCGTCCGTCCGGTGGTTGAACCAGGGCGACAAAAACTGGTTGATGAGCCAGCCATGCCCGCCGTGAACCATGATCATCTCAAAGCCCGCACGTTTGGCCAGACCGGCGACCTGACCGTAAGCGGCCACGATCTCGTCGATCATCTCATGGGTCAGTTCGCCTACTTCCACACCGTCGGGACGCACACAGGCCGAAGGTCCCCACTGGGCAAGGCCGTGCTGGCGGCTCTTGTCCGTCATGTAGGTACCGGAATACATGCCGGAATGCGAAAGCTCCACACTGGGGATGGCGCCATGCCGACGAATGGCGTCCGCCGTGTAGGTGAAGGAGGCCAGAGAATTCAAAATGGCCGTATCCAGATGATAGGCATGGCTGCCGTCGGTCTTCGGATGCACCATGCATTCGCTGATGGTGACGGCACCGGCGCCGCCCTTGGCCCGCAGCTCATAAAAGGCGGTGGACTTGGGGCCGATGCAGCCGTCGTTGGTGATGTCCGTACCACCCATGGGAGCGGAAAACATGCGGTTGCGGAACGTGACACGCCCGATGGTGATGGGTTTGCACAAATAGGGGAACTTTCTTTCCATAAAAACTCCATTCTGTCGCCGTGGCGGCATGACGCTTCACCTTTTCAGGGAAGTATCTGAAAAACAAAAAAATGGATGGGATAGCATGTTAGCGATCTGAACAGGCTCTGGCGGCCATCCGTGAAGGAAACTCCTGTGACACAAAGGTCTGCTGACCTCTTCCGGCCGGGACTTGCAACAGAACAGCCTCGCGCGGCCACGGCAGCAGGCAGCGCAGACGCCCCGGCCATTTCCCCCGCAGCTATCCAGCTGAAAAAAAGACGGATAGCCTGCCCTACCCGCTCCATCTCGCCTCGTATGGACACGGCATGCCCGCCTGTGTTTGGTTTGATAGTACGAAAATAGAAAAAAAGCAAAATTTTCCTACAATAAAAAATCACTGCCGTTCAGCCCATGCCACCAGGCTGGACCCTCCCCCCTCCCCGGGCAAGCCATGTCCAGGTGCTGTATCCCAGAGGGGCGAATACTATGACTTGCTGAAGATAAAATGTTATCGTCAGGAACGAAGCCTGCTGGCCTTGCTGCCTGCAACCATAAGGGAAAAATCGCGAATGGCCCCCAGCAGGTACCGTGTCAGACTGCAGGCCCTTGCAGATACCGACAGAGGAAAAACGGATTCCCGCCTCCACAGAAAGTGACATTTGCCTCCTGGCCGCAAGGTGGGCAGCACTGACCGGGCACGGCAGCCCAAGTATATCCGCTTCCTGAAAACGGACCGGGGCCAGTGCCTGCGCATGCCGGTTGTGCCATCCCCCAAACGACAACCGGACTAACAAAAAAGGCGGGAAAAAACCGCCCCGCCTTTTGCTGTTCCACTGCCGATACGCGCGCAAATTGCTGCCAGTAGCGCCGCAAACTTATTCAAGAGCACATGCGACCTTGATCTTGCTAGGACCTTTGACCGCTTCGATGCAACAAGAAAGGCCGGGAGGGGCATCCCCTTCCCGGCCGGCAATAAAAAAGCGATTTAGCACATGATGTAACACACGTCTAAACGACTTTCATGATCAGGAGATATTTTTGCATATACCCCCTCGCTCTCGTGATTTGGTGGGCAGTACAGGACTTGAACCTGTGGCCCCCGCCTTGTAAGGGCGGTGCTCAACCAGCTGAGCTAACTGCCCGGGCTGTCTTTTCCAGAGCGGAAAAGGCATGCCGTCTTCTAATATAACGTCGTATGCGTGTCAACCGCACTCGCGGATCAGCTGAACTGCAAGGGCTTTGCCATCAGCGCTGCCATGTCGCCGGCCAGCTTTTCCTTGAGGGCCGCCGCACGCACGGTATCCTTCATGATCATGTCCACCTGGCGGCTATGGATGAGCAGGTAGCCGATCAGGCGCGTCCGGCGCAGGGTCTCTTCGGCGTTGTACGCCTCCGCCACGGCAAACATCGAGTCGTTCTTGATGTCCACGCGGAAACCGTGGGTCTCCAGCAAATCGGCCAGCATCCTGGCGCGCAGGATGCGGCGGCTGACATCCGCTGCCCCGCCCTTGAACTGGAAGCTGACGAAGTTCTCGTGTTCATTCTCGCCCGCAAGGCATTCCACCGTGCAGAAATGATAGCCGTACCGGGCCTGCAGGATCATATAGCGCGAGGCGATGATGAAGAAGTTCTTGTCAGCCATGGCCGTGGGCGCCGTACTTTCCAGCTCGCGGTTCATGGTGCTCTCGAACACGACGCTCATGAAGCCCGAGGCGCTGGTCGCCGGCGGCCCGGCCCAGGGCACGGCCACCATGCCGTTCCACAAGGCGAGCATGGGCTTGCAGGCAATATCCCCCAGCTCCACCAGCGGCCCGCTGATGCTGCGCTTGAAGCCGTCATCCATGTCGATGACCCAGTACTGCAGCTTGACACCCACCTTGAGCTGTTTGCCCATGTTACGGCTGAGGGCCGCCTCGCTGTCGAACATGAGGCCCACGGCCTTTTCATGGCAGAAACGCGTGATGTCGTGCAGGCTGGTGCAGTTGGCCGGTGAAAAATCCGGCGAATCAGGATCCAGCAGGTGCAGGGGCGTCATCAGGGCCGCCAGTTCCTTGAGGCGCTGATAGACAGGGCTCCCGGCCATGAGGTTGGGAGGCGTCGTCCCCGCCGGGATCAGTTCGGGATGGCTGCCGGCCAGCACCGTGCCCCGGTCGGCCAGCAGCGTGACCTCACCGGCGTTTTCCAGCAAACGGCCGGCATTCTTCAGGCTGAACAAGGCCGGGAGCTTGTATTCCCGCGCCACAGAGGCCAGATGGCCGGCCATGCCGCCCGTTTCGCTGATCAGGCCCGCAGCCCGGGAAAGCAGCGTGGCCCAGCGGGGCTGGGCCCGCTCGATGACCAGGATGCCGCCCCGCGGGAAAGAAAGCATGTCCGCATCCTTGCGGGCCACGAAAACGGGCCCCACGGCGACCCCGGAACTGACGGCCATCCCCCCCTGGGCCAGGACGGGCAGATCTCCCGGAAGATCGTCCCCTGCCACTGCCGCCGGGGGCTCCGCCGCCTGGTCGGACACGCTTTCGAACAGCGGACGGCTTTGCAGGACCACGATGCGCGTGTTGCCTTCATAGGGCTCCAGCGCCCATTCCACGTCCTGCGGCTCGTTGTAGAATTCTTCCAGCGCCAGGGCCACCTGCGCCAGCTCGCGGGCCTGGGCATCCGTCAGACTGGGACGGACAGCTGCCTCGCCTTCCAGATCGGAACGGACGACGCCCTGTAGCGCCTCAGGAGCACAATCCAGGCGAAAGGCCTTGTGCGCGATGTGCTTTTCGAGCAATTCCGGCGGATTCTGACGGCTGAAGGCGAACACGTCGGGTGTGACGGCCCCGTCCACCACGGCCTGGGGCAGCCCGGGGACGGCATTGAGCGTCACCTGGCCCCGTCCCTGCCGGCTGGCCACGGGATCACGGCTGTAGGCCACGCCGCCGGCCAGTGCCTGCACCATGCTGAGCACGCCCACACTCATGGGGGCCGCCTCATCCGGGATGCCGCGCTGGAAACGGTAGCTCATGGCCGTGACGGCATATTTGCTGGCCACGATCTCCTTCCAGACCTCGCAGGCTTCTTCAGGCAGGACATTGAGTTCAGACCGGTACTGCCCGGCGAAGGTCACGCCCAGGGCATCCTCGCCCACGGCGCTGCTGCGCAGGGCAAGGCGCAGTTCGCTGCCGCAGCGTTCCACCATGCCCGCCACGGCCGCTTCAATGGCCTGTTCCAGCTGCGGCGGCAAGGGCGCGTTAAGGATGCACTGCTGCAATGCGGCCGACAGACTGAACAGGTCATCCATGCTCTCCATGTCCGCGCTCTGGATGCGGCGGGATATCTCGTCGCGCAAGCCATTGTATTCCATGAAGGCATGATAGGCATTGACCGTCACGGCAAAGCCGTCCGGCACGGCCAGCCCCACATTGGCGGACACTTCGCCAAGATTGGCCATCTTGCCGCCGACCTGCGGCATGTCCCCCAGGCGGATGTCCGGCAGGGGCAGCAGCAGGGGGCCGTCCGTGACCAGGCTCTTCCGTTCCAGCACGCCGGTGATGCGGCCGCTGATGTCATTGAAGGCGGCCTGCAGATCTTCGTACTGGTTGTCGGAAAGCGCATTCAGCTCGCGCACCATCTGGTATACGGCCGTCGCCGCCCGCGTACCGGCACCGCGAACATAACTCATGCCGAAGGGATGCGAACCGGCCAGGGCTTCTTCCACTTCGCTCATGATTTCGAGCGCGTTCTTGTTGGAGGACAGCAGGCGACGGAAACGGGCGCAACGCTCGCGGAGCTGCTTTTTCAGCTCTTCCTCGTGTGCCAGATCCTCGGGGCTCAGCTCTTTCTGCCCGCCCAGCAAGTGTCGCAGTCGTGTGAATATGGACATATCACGCAGCGGCGCGAACCGCCTCCTCCATCTTGATGATCAGCTCGTTGATGGCCACGGGCTTCAGCATGTAGTCGTAAGCGCCCAGATCCATACCCTGCACGGCCACGCCGAGGGAGGCATGGCCTGTCAGCAGCAGGACCGGCAGCTGGGGGGCGAGCTTTTTCATATGCCGCAGCGTTTCCAGTCCGTCCATACCGGGCATGCGCACATCCATGACCACCACCTGAAACATGGTCTCGGGCTGCTTCATGGCCTCCGTGACGATATCCAGTGCGCTCTGCCCGTCAGGAGCCGTCACGATGGTCATGCCGCGACGGGAAAGACGTTTTTCCATCAGCTGCAGGAATTCCACTTCATCATCAACAAAGAGTGCGTGCATGGCATTCTCCTAAGCGTCTTCACTGGTTTCAAGGGGTTGGCTCGGCGGTTCCGCGGGCAGGCTGATGCAGAACGTCGTCCCCTGCCCCACAACGCTGCTGACCTCGATACGGCCACCAAGTTTTTCCAGAATCGTAAAGCAGATGGCCAGGCCAAGCCCTGTACCCTCGCCCACTGCCTTTGTGGTGAAGAAAGGATCGAAGATGCGCTGCATGGTCTCTTCGTCCATGCCCGGCCCCGTATCCTTGAAGTAGATGCGTGCGCCATTTTCCCAGGGTTCGGTACGCACGGTGATGGAGCCATTCTTGCCGATGGCATCGATGGCATTGTCGATGATGTTGATGAACACCTGCTCCAGCTGGGCCGAATCGGAAAGGATGACAGGTACATCGGCAGAAAAATCCTTCGTGATGGTGATGTTGCGGCCGCGGGCCTCGGTCTTGAGGAATTCCGTCGCCTGATCCACCAGCACGTTGACCATGATCTCCGAACGGCCGGGGTTCATGCGCCGGCCAAAGCCCAGCATGCGCTGCGTGATCCCCTTGGCCCGCTGCACATGCTTTTCGATCTTGTCCGTGCTCTCCATGATCTCGTCATAATTGACCATGTTCCCGGGGTTCTCATCCTGCAGCAGGTCCCGGATCCAGCCGGCGTTTTCCTGGATCAGCATGAGGGGGTTGTTGACCTCATGGGCCACGCCCGCGGCCATTTTGCCGAGGGCCGCCATTTTGCTGGACTGCAGCATGCGGGCGTCGATATGGGCCTGCTTGCGGTCGGCAGCGGCCAGACAGGAAACGATGTACCGCGTTCCCAGAAAGGCCCCCACCGTGACCAGTACGGCGCCCAGGCCCACGAAAAGCAGGATGTAGATGCGCAGACGGTGCAACGGGGCGAGGCTTTCACGCACATCGTCCACCACCACCAGCAGCCACGGCATGGAATCCAGGTGCATCATGGCCGCCAGGGGCTCCTTGCTGCCGCTGTCCCCCGGCTGGGACGGCAGGGGCACCAGGGCGATACCCTGACGCAGCACATTGGGCAGCGTGACATTGAACTGCTCCATGATGCGGCCGTAGTCACGGGAATCCGTCTGCAGCACGCCCTGTTCATTTATCAGGAACGCATCGCTGCGCTCGCCGGAATAGACGCGCTGCAGCAGGCTGTTGATGGCCTCCATGTCGATGGTGGCGCGCATGATGAAGCTCTCGCCCCCTTCATGACGCAGGACGGCGATGATGAAGTGCGGCACATTGCGGAAGCCCATGAACACGTCGCTGACGAACACGCCCTTGCGCAATACCTCCGTGAACCAGGGCGCACTGACGTAATTGGCATCGCGCAGGTCGAACGGCCCCACATAGGAGATGTGACGGCCGTCCATGCCGATGATGCCAAGATCCACAAAGGAGCGTCCGCTCTGCTGCATGACCGTGAAGATGCGGCTCAGACGGTCGGGATCCCGCAATTCGGCAAGGCCATGCGTGAAGGCCAGTGTTTTTATCTGGGAAACACGCTCATGCAGAAAGGTATCCAGGGCCCGGTGCTTACTGCTGCACACGGCTTCGATACCGGCAGAGATCTTTTCATCATAGATGGAATTGATGCGGTCTATGCTGAAGATCCCCAATGCCACCAGCGGCAAAAGGGCAAGCCCCAGATGCGTGACGAACAGACGGCGGAAGATGCGTCTGTATTCCCGTGTGGAAGGCATCTACTCCTCCTTGGCTGAAATCTGGGAAAGGTCTCCGCCAGTCAGCAGGATACGGCAATGATTCAGCATGGTCTTGCGGGTCGCTGCCACCTTGGCGCTGTCCTGCATGATCATGTCCAGCTGGCGGGTGTGGATGGTCAGATATCCCGCCACAGCCAGCAGACACTGGCCTTCTTCCATATCCATGCCCTCAAGGCGGGCGGTCACGGCATCGTTGCGGACCACCGGCGTCAGACCGAATTCCCACAGCAGATCGGCCACAAAGCGCACCCGCAGGATACGGCGCTCGATGTTGGCGGCCCCGCCGCGCAGCTGGAAGGCCACATAATTTTCCGGCGTACGGTCCCCCAGCCGGGATTCCACGGACACGAAATGGAAGCCGAAGCGCGAATGCAGGCTGCAATAATCGCGCGACACCATGAAATAGTTCTTTTCCGTGAAATAGGCTGTCTGTGCCGCCGGATCCAGATTGGGATTGGCCGTAGCCTCGAACAGCACGGAAAGGAAGCCCTTGCCGTCCACCGGCGGGGGCCCCTGCCAGGGATAGGCGTTCATGCCGCGCCAGATAGCCTGCATGGGGATGGAGGTGATGTCCTCCACATCAATGACCGGCCCTGGCTGGACCTTGCCGAAACCGTCATTGAGGTTCACGACCCAGAACTGCTTGAGGACCTTGTCCCGCAGCTGTTTGATGCGCTGGGCCGCATACTGCTTGTCGGACCCCAGGGTGAACATGGCGCTGACGGCCTTTTCGTGACAGTAACGGGCGATATCGTGATACGTCTGGCAGTTGGCTGCCTTGAAGTCCACGCTGTCCACGTCGATGGTCAGCGGCAGGATATGCTCCGCCGCATGCTGCAGCACCCGGTAGACGGGGCTGCCGGGCAGGTAGTCACGGGGCGGACGGGCCTGGGCCAGGAGCTCGTCCAGCTGGCCGGTGAAAACACAGCCCATCTCCGTGCAGACCGTCACTTTTTCTCCCGGTGTCAGCTTTTCCGTGGCACCGGCCAGGCCGAACATGGCCGGGATGCCGAATTCGCGTGCCAGGGAAAAGAGGCGGGACCCCAGCAGGCCGTCCTCGGCGATGATGGCTCCGGCCCTGTCCACCAGCGAAGCCCACAGGTACAGGTCGCGCTGCACCACAAGGATGCCGCCGTCAGGGAAATCGAGCACATCGGACCACGAACGGGCGATGACCACCGGGCCGCAGGCCCGGCCGCGGCTGGTGGTGACGCCGCCGGTCAGCAGGGGCGCAGGCAGGCTGTCGTCCGCGCGGGACTCGGCCTCTTCCTCGCGTTCTTCCCGGGTCCGGGCCTTGATGACCATGGGGCGGGCCATGACCACCTGCGTCCGTCCTGAGGGGGTACGCAGCCAGACCATGGACTGGGGGCGGCCGGAAAGGCCTTCCAGCTCCATGGCCAGGGCGGTCACATCCGCAGCGGCCTGGTCGGAAAAGGAGCTGCCGTCCTCGGCATCATGCATACATCGGGCACTGACCCTGTAGGGCGGCGTCCGGGAAACGTGCATCACGTTGACGGGCACCAGGGAATATTCCATGTCCTGCGGCAGGCCGCTGCAAAAATAGATATGGACGTTGCCGCCCTTCAGGTCGATGGGATTGGCCGTATGCGCCATGCCCCCGAAGCTGCCCTCCTCCACGGCAAGACAGGTGATGCAGATGCGGGCATTGGTTTCCATCAGACCGCGGGCACGCCGGTAGACCAGGGCCTGGGCCTGCTGCTTGCGGGCCAGCGTCGTGTGCAGGCACGCCAGGATGTCCATGTCGGAGGCGTGCAGGGATACGGTGGGCCCCCAGACCAGCAGTCCGGGATCCGTGCCCTGCGTGTCTTCCCCGTCATCCATGCAGGGCCACAAACGTCCCTTGAACAGCAGGCGCATCTCTCCCGGACACCGTTTGCGCAGCGCCGCCAGTGCGGCACAAAATTCTTCCACCAGCCGCTCCGGCAAGGGCGTGCTTTCCGTCAGCTCGCGCAGGCTTTCCGAAAGCTCCTGCAATGTCTCGGGAAGACAGCCCCCCGCAGCCTGTATGCGCCGGTTTATCTCTTCCAGCATGCCCGTACCGGCAAACAGGCTCATGCAGCCCGCGGCCGTCACGACGAAACCGTCCGGGACCACATCGGGGTTCTGCCGGCGCAGCTCGCCCAGGCGGGCAGTGGACTTGTCGGCCAGATGGGCCTCCGCTGCCCGGCCCGCTTCTGCCAGCGGGATGACATACGGCCCCTCCAGCAACGGCACATGCGGGTAGACCTCACTGGCCACCGCGGTCTGCAGATGGTCGAAACGCTCATACAGCGCCTTGCACGGGGAAGGGTTGAGCCGTTCAAGGTGCTGGATGCACTGGTACACCTGCGTGGCCACGCTGGTGCACAGGGCCCGCACCCGGTGCAGGCCGAAAGGGTGGTCGCAGCACAGGGTATATTCCAGTGAGGTCATATTCTCCTGGAACTTGTTCCAGGCCGTCAGGAACAGCTTGAAGCGATGGTGGCGGACAGCAAAGGTATGCTCAGGACTGCCGTCGCTCGCGGAAGTGCCCTGTTTGTCACTGGCAAAGCGTTTGAAAAACTTGCTTAAAAACATTCTTCTCCTCGTCCGGGAAAACAAGGGATGACAGAGGTCCGCCGGTTTGCAGAAAACAGGGAAAGCGATCTGCAGAATATTGTGCATAATATCCCAAGCAAGCCGCAGATTCAAGCCCGGTCAGGGATTTCGGCAAATTTCCCGCCCGGCTTGCGCCATGCTGCCCGCCGGGTGGGCCGCCGCCCGCTGCAGATCCTGCGGAGTGTTGAGATTGAAAAAAACACGGGCATCTTCCGCACCGTACGGCTCGAAGCGCTGCCGCTCCGGGGGCACGGCCTCCCGCATCTTGAGGCGCCCCTGAGCTGCGGCGGCTTCCAGGAACGGCACGGCCTCCACCCGGTAGATGGCGGCCAGGGATTCCGTCCAGCCGTTGGGCGCCATGAAGGCCGTCATCAGGGCCTCTGGGGGAGAGGCGGCCGCTGCCGTCACCAGCCGCCGCAGCATCGCCGTATGCATGAACGGCATGTCGCACGAAAGCACCAGCACCGCCGGAATCCCCCCCGCACGGGCACGGACCAGCGCCGCATGGACACCGCAGATGGGGCCGGAAACCGGCAATATGTCCTGCACGCAACACTGGCCGGCAAACGTCTGCCCTGTCCGGCACGATACCCAGACCGGCGCGCACAGCGGCCGCAGTACGGCCAGGCTCCGTTCCAGCAGGGTCGGGGCCCTCTCCCCGCCCAGACGCAACAGGCTCTTGTCCCGGCCCATGCGCCGGGAACGCCCCCCCGCCAAAACGACACCGGCGATCCGTACCACGTTCCCTCCTGCCACTGGCGGCCACAAAAGGCCTTGCCAAGATGTCTTCCTGCCAGCATAATGCCCGCCGGAGAGGCTGGCAAGTCTGTGGTTGACAGACAGCTAAGTTCTTTACTAGGCTTTTTGAAAATCATTTTCGGATTTATCCTATGCACGCACTCGCACCCCGGCACAGCTCTCGAACGGCTGCAAGCCTCCTGATCCTGGCCCTCCTCTCGCTGCTGGGCCTGCCCGCGCAGGCGGCCTCCCGGCCCGTCCACGTTCTGGCCACGACATATCCTGTCTGGCAACTGGCCCGTCCCCTGGTGGCCGGACTGGAAAATGTCCGGCTCGACCTGCTCATCCCCGCCGCCACCGGCTGCCCGCATGACTATGCGCCGACCCCGGCCGATCTGACCAAGGTCGCCACTGCGGACGTGATCCTGATGAACGGTCTGGGGCTGGAAGCGGCCTTCGCGCCGGCGCTGGCCCAGGCGGACGCCCGCAAGGCCGACTGCAGTCAGGGAATCGCCCTGCTTGCCGGCCGCTCCGGCCATGAGGAGGAAGGGCACGACCATCCGCATGATGCCAACCCGCATATCTTCACTTCTCCTGCCGCCGCCGCCCAGATGGCCGGAAGCATGGCCGAAGTCCTGATCCGCGCCTGCCCGAAACAGACGGCGACCATTCGGACCAATGCGGCTGCCCTGCAAAAGAATCTGCTGGATCTGGAAAAACGGCTTGCTGCCCTGGGTGCCGCCCACCCCGGCGCCTGCGTACTGCTGCAGCACGATTCCCTGGCCTACATGATGCGTTCCGCCGGCCTGCACGTCATGGATGTCCTGCAGGAAAACGAAGAACAGGCCCCCTCCGCCGCCAGGCTGCTGGAGTGCATTGACCATATCAGGAAAGAGCGGCCCGTCCTGCTCATAGGCGAGCCCCAGTTCTCGCCCCGCCCCCTGGAAACGCTGGCCGCCGAGACGGGCATCCCCGTCATCCGGCTGGATTCCGTGGCATCAGGACCGGAGAATGCTCCTGCGGACTACTTTGAACAGCAAATGCGCAACAACTGCCAGATCCTTGAAGATGCCCTCTCCCGCTGATCAGGCTGCCGCCATCACCATCGCCCATGTGGACGTCCGCCGCGGGGATCTCCATATCCTGCAGGACATTTCCGCTGCCATCCCCCAGGGAAGCAGCACGGTTCTGGTCGGCCCCAATGGTGCCGGGAAAAGCACCCTGCTGCACTGCATCATCGACGAGATCGCCTATACCGGCGAGATCCGCATGCAGGGACGCAACGGCCGGCCGCGCCTGGCCTATGTGCCGCAAAACCTGCAGATGGACAGCGCCCTGCCCCTGACCGTGGCCGAATTCCTCTCTCTGGGGCATCAGCGCCGTCCCCTCTGGCTCGGCATCAAGGGCAGCGCCTCCCGGCGTGCCCGTACGGCGCTGGCGCCCGTCCATGCGGAACACCTTATCCGGCGCCGCATGAGCGATCTTTCCGGCGGGGAGCTGCGCCGCGTCCTGCTGGCGGCTGCGCTGGCCCGCGAACCCGAGATCCTGCTGCTGGACGAGCCTGCTGCGGGGGTCGATTTCCAGGGAGAGCGCCTTTTCTGGGAAGTCCTTGACGCTGCCCGGCGGCAGCAGGGCTTCACCCAGCTCATGGTGACCCATAACCTGCCCCTGGCGGCCCATTACGCCGATCACGTCATCGGGCTGAACAAAAAAATCATCGCCCAGGGACCGCCCCAGCAGACATTGCTGGCCCCTACCCTGATGAAGCTGTTCGGCGTGCCCATCCATCTTTATCCCAACCAGTGCGAACACCCTGAAGCCGCCTGCGACAAGTGCGGCGCCCTGTGCCACGCCCTGCGCATGGCCCCTTCGGGCAGGAAAGACAGGGGGCAGCGCCATGCCTGATATCTCCTCCATCTGTCATGTGTTTTCCCTGCTGCCGCTGGACTGCCTCAAGCTGGGGTTCATGCAGCAGGCCCTGATGGCCGTCCTGCTGCTCATGCCCATGACGGCGGCCCTGGGCGTGGAGGTCATCTCCTTCCGTATGGCCTTCTTTTCCGATGCCATCGGGCACTCGGCCTTTGCCGGTGTGGCCCTGGGCCTGCTCCTGTCCGTGGATCCGCACTGGTCCATGCCTGCGTTCGGCGTGCTGGTGGGACTGGCCGTCATGGCCGTGCGCCGGGGCAGCGCCCTTTCCTCGGATACGGTCATCGGCATCGTCTTTTCCGCTGTGGTGGCTTTCGGTCTGGCGGTTGTCAGCCGCCAGCCGGGCATGGCCCGCACCATGCAGCAATTTCTTTACGGGGATGTGCTGACCGTGAGCCAGGGCGAGATCCTGTGCCTGGCCATTCTTTTCATCGCCCTGCTGGTCTTTCAGATCATCGGTTACAACCGCCTGCTCTATATCGCCCTCAATCCTGTCATGGCGCGTGTCCACGGCATCAATGTCTGCCTGTGGCAATATGCCTTTTCCGGCCTGCTGGCCCTGGTCGTCATGTTCTGTGTCTGGACCGTTGGGGTGCTGCTGGTCACGGCCATGCTCATCGTACCGGCGGCGGCAGGCCGCAACTTTGCCCGGACGGCGGGCGGCATGTTCTGGTGGGCCCAGGTGGTGGCCATCACGTCCGGGATAGCCGGACTGCTGCTCTCGGCACAGGAATGGCTGTCCACGGCCAGCGGCGCCACCATGATCCTCGTGGCCTGCGTCTGGTTCGCCCTCAGCAGTATCTGGGCCCGGCTGCGTCGTCCCCACCGGCTCTCGTGACACAGGAGCCCTGTCCATGAGCATGCACGTTCTCGTTTTTACCGGCACGCGTTCACAATTGCTGCAACATGTCCCTGTGGAACGTACGGTACGAACGTTCCGGGCCTGGGAACCCCGTCTTGTCCTCTCCGCTGAAAAGGGGGATCACGCCCTCTGGCCCCCCTGCTGGAGGACTACGCCATCAGCCCCTGCCACCGGCTGGGCCCCGCCCCGGCATCCCTTTCCGATGCGAGCCTGCTGGCCCACATCATGGGCAGGGCCAGTCTGCTGATACAGCGAGAAGCCCCTGCCGCGGTGCTGGTCTACGGCCATTCCGTCACGACGCTGGCGGCGGCTCTGGCCGCGGCGGAACACGGCATCCCGGTCATCCACGTGGGAGCCGGGCAGCTGCCGAGAGACATGAACTGCCCGGAAGGGCGGCATGCCGGCCTCACGGACCGCCTGTCCAGCCTGCTCTGCTGCCTTGACCCTGCTGATGAGCAGCGCCTGCATGCCGAACTGATGGAGCGGGGGAGCTGCGTCACGGGGGACACCCTCTATGACCTGTTCGAAATGGACCGTCCCCGCCTGCGGCCCTTCGAGGAGGCGGAGCGCCACGGCATGGCTGCTGGCACGTTCATCCTCTGCTATCTCCGGCATCCGGCGACCCTCCGCAGCCCTGAGCGCAGGCGCCTCCTGCTGGAAGGCCTGCAGGCACTGCACGCCCGGCAGGGCCTCTCCATCCTGCTGGTACAGCATCCGTCCGCCCTTTCCTGTTTCCAGGATCCTGGCCGGCAACTCCCGTCTGGTATCCGCATCCTGCCCCCCTTGACGCATGTTGCCTTCCTTTCGCTCCTGTGTGCCTGCGTTTTTGCCGTGAGTGATTCTCCCTCGCTGCTGCGGGAGGCCCTGTATGCCGGCAAGCGTGTCCTGCTTCTGCCCCCGCTGCGTCCTGATCAGGTCGCTGTCCATGACGGCTGGCACAAGGCCTGCCCCTCTGCTGCGGATCTGGCCGCCGCCGGTGATGCGCTGCTCCGGCCCTGTCCGCATCCGGGCCTGCCCGGGACCAGCGGCCAGGCATCCCGTCGGGTCGCGGCCGCTGTGATGGCCATCCTCGCCGACATCGCCGACGGCATCCCCCACGGGGCCGGAGGGACCTCCCCACAGGGGGATTGATGCTCTCTGTTTTCGCAACCTGTTGACAATCAGTGAAAAAAACGAAAAAAGACTGCCCTGGTGTTTTCACCGGGCAATTTTTTTCGGGTCCCGCACAAAAGAGCACAATCCCCGGGAGGAGCGATGGATGCGCTTACGCTGAGTCAACCGGAAACCGTGGCCTTCGGTATAGCCGCGGGAGAAAAGAAGGCCGGAGCCTGCTGGCTGCGCCAGCTCGTACTGGGCTTCTGGGCCGGAGCCTTCATCGCCTTTGCCGCGGAAGGGTCAAACATGGCCGCATTCAACCTGCTCGCCCGCCCGGAGACCTATGGCCTGGGCAAATGTCTGGCAGGGACCCTTTTCCCCGTGGGCCTGATGCTGGTCATGCTGACAGGCATGGAGCTGTTCACCGGCAATACGCTCATGTGCATGGCCCTTGCGGAAAAACGCATCACCCTGACGGCCATGCTGCGCAACTGGCTGTTCGTCTACCTCGGCAACTTCCTGGGCAGCGTCTTCGTTGCCCATATGATCGTCATGTCCGGCCAGCTTGCCAGCGGCGCCGGACTGCTCGGCGGTGTGACCCTGCGCATCGCCGCAGGCAAGGTGGCTCTGGATTTCCTGCCTGCCTTTTACCTGGGTCTGATGTGCAACTGGCTCGTTTGTCTGGCGGTCTGGTTCTGCTGGAGCGCCCGCAGCCAGACCGGCAAGATGCTGGGCATCTTCTTTCCCATCTGGCTGTTCATCACTTCCGGCTTCGAACACAGCGTAGCCAACATGTATTACATCCCTGCAGGCATCATGGCAGCGGGCAATGAGCTTTTTGCCACGGCGTCGGGCCTGTCCGCCGACGCTCTGGCCAGCCTGACCTGGAGCAACTTCGCGCTCCGCAACCTCATCCCCGTCACCCTGGGCAATATCGCCGGAGGTGCCCTGTTCGTCGGCATGCTCCACTGGTGGACGCACCGGAACACGCTGCCGGCCGGGCAGGGCCACTAGTACAGCAGCCGTGCGGAAACCTGCCCGGGAGATGCCGTATCCTTGAGGCGACGAGGCGGTCCCTCTGCTGCCGGGCAGGAGGACTGGCGGTCCTGTTCCCGCGCTGCGGATATCCGCTGCGGCCTCCTCTGGCCCATCATAAAAACGGACAGGGCGCGCTCATCCACTCCCGACGGATGTCCGCCCTGCCCTCTGTCACAGTCTTTATGCCGGCAGGCCCCGGGCTGTGACGCCCGTGGCGGTGATGCGCCCCTGGTCAGCGCCCGAGCGGGGCAGGGACATGCCGGCGGCCGGAACGTGTCCTCCCCGCATGGCAGGAAAGGCACGGCTGCGGGGGCTTTCCCCGCACAGTTCATTGCCACTCTATGCTGTCGATCAGCTCTTCCATGGCGGCATGTCCTCCGGTGAGGGAGATCACGCGCAGGTCCGCGCCGGCAGCATGCACGACAGCCATGCCATCGTTCCCGAACGTGAACCTGTAGACGCCATCCTCTTCCACAGGCTCACTGCCTCCCAGCCCCCGGGCCATCTCCGCAGCGAAGGACGCCGGATCGACATCCCTGGCCGAGGCCACGGTCACGGTCACTACGGCTTCCCTGCCGGGCGACACAAAGCCCACCACAGCGTCCTTTTCCCCGATGACCTCCCATCCCGGAGGCACATCGGCCCTGAAGCCGTTGAAATCCCTGGCCATGCCGGCCACAGGCAGAAACAGCAGCAGGGCGACGAGGGCACGCAGTGTTTTTTGCATCGGCATCTCCTTGGCGGGGAAGGGAAAAAGACGGGCCGTCTGCCCGGACGGCCGCACACGCTCCTGAAAGCCAGCATAGCCAGCCCTCTGTTCCGTGGCAACAGCCAGACGCCAGATAGGCTTTGACAAGATAAGGACCTGCGCCTAGCATGACAGGGCCATCGGAATCAGAAATGACATGCCCTGCCGTCATGCGCCCGATGCCAGAAGCCGGATCACGTTTTTATGGACAGGTTGCTCCTTTCCCTTTGCCTCATTTTTCTCAGCCTTGCCGCGGGTCATGCCGTGCAGCATTTGCTGCGCATTCCCCGCCCCCTGCTGGAACGTGTCCGGCAACGCCTGCAGTCCCTTGCGGTTTTCTGCCTGATCCCCTGCTCCGCCATGCTCTCCCTGTGGGGCCTGCCCTCACCGGATTCCCGTCTGCTTGTCCTGCCCTTTCTGGGCATCGCGTCCTGGATCTGGGGCGGGATACTCTCCTTGCGGGTCGCCCGTGGCCTGCATCTGGATGGGCCGCGTACCGGCAGCTTCTACTGTTGCGGTACGTTCGCCAATCTGGGCGCGGTAGGTGCACTGGTCTCTGTCCTGTTTTTTGGCGAAAAAGCCATCGCCATCGTCGCCTTGTTCCGGCTCTGCGAGGAAATGTTCTACTTCGGCATTTCTTTCCCCGTGGCACGCCGGCTTGGAGGCGGCGAAGGGGTCTTCAGCCTGCGTTCCTTCCGGCCTGATCCCGTACTGCTGCTCATCCTGACGGCTCTGGGGCTTGGCCTGGCCCTCAACGTCCTGGGGGTGCCCCGGCCCGCTCCGCTGGGATCCCTGGCTGCGGCCGCCATGCTCCTTGCCACCGTGCTTTTCCTTTTTGCCATCGGGCTCGGGCTGCGCCTTTCCCGCGTGTCCTGCTACGCACGCGAGGCCGCGGCCCTGGCGGCCGTCAAATTTGTCGGCGTCCCCGTGCTGCTGGTACCGCTGGCCGCCCTGGCCGGACTCGGCAGCATAGACGGGGGGCTGCCGCTGCGGGTCGTGACGGTGCTTTCCTGTATGCCTGTCGCCATGACGGCCCTGGTTCCCCCGGCCCTGTTCGGGCTCGATGTGGACATGGCCAATGCGCTGTGGATCTTTTCCACCCTGGCCCTGGTCGTCATTTTGCCTGCGCTGTCTTTCGTCCTGCCGCTGTTGTGAGATGCTGCCGCGTGTCGTGGGGACCTGTGGCCACGACAGGACGTTCTATCCTGAGGAGGATGTTTCATGAAAGCTTTCTACCGCTGGGCAGTCATGGCCGTGTGTGCCTGTCTGCTGGCCCTGCCGGCGACGGCAGCCCCGTACAAAAGCGAGTACAAACTGAGCGTCGTGCCCGGCGCCACTTCCGGCTGGGGCATGACCGGCACGTTCTTTGCCGATCTGGTGCGCGAGCGCAGCCAGGGACGCATCAACATCAAGGTCTACCACTCCAGCCAGCTGCTGGCCGGCAAGCAGACCTCGGAATTTTTGCTGCTGCGCAACGGTGCCATCGATTTTGCCCTGGCCTCCACCATCAACTGGTCCCCCCAGATCAAGGAACTGAACCTGCCTGCCCTGCCTTTCTTCCTGGCCGTGCAGCCCGACCGCTACAAGGCCATGGATGCCATCCTGGCCGGCAAGTCCGGCAAGATGATGACCCAGGCTGTGGAAAAGAAAGGTGTCAAGATCATTGGCTGGACCGAGAACGGCTTCCGGGAACTGACCACCTCCAAGGGCCCCATCACCAGGCCTGAGGACCTCCGCGGCCTGAAGATCCGCGTGGTGGGCAGCCCCATCTTCATCGAAACGTTCCGCGCCCTGGGCGCCAACCCCGTGAACATGAACTGGAGCGAAGCCACCACCGGCTTCCAGCAGGGCGTGGTGGACGGTCAGGAAAATCCCACCAACGGCATCAATATCCCGCTCAAGATATGGGATTACCACACGTTCCACTGCGACTGGCACTACATCATCGACCCCCTGATGCTGGGCGTCAATCCCCGCGTCTGGAAGTCCTTCAGCCCTGAAGACCAGAAACTGCTGCTGGAATGCGCCGCCGAAACGGAAAAGTACGGCAAGGCCCTTTCCCGCCTGGGCATGGATGACGGTTCGGCCCTGGCCTATCTGAAGAGCATCGGCAAGCTGCCCGAGACCACGGATCCCTATGCGGTCATGGAAGCCAACGGCATGACGGTATCCCGCCTGAGCAACGAACAGATCGCCGCCCTGGCCAAGGCCACGGAAGGCGTCCGCAAGGACTGGACCGCCAAGATCGGCGCTGACCTTGTCAAGGCCGCCGAGGAGGACATGGCGTCTGTCCGTTAGGGAAAGCCCCCCGTACGGCAGGCATTGCTGATCGCTGTTTTTTTGTTTTGCGGGGGAGGGTCCGCCCTCCCCTTTTCAACCACCGGATGGATTCGATGCTGCGTTTTCTGGATACACGCCTGGAAGAGCTGCTGGGCGCGCTGCTGCTGGCGGTGATGGTGACCATCGCCTTTGTCAATGTGGTCGTGCGTTATTGCACACCGTTCTCGTTTGCCTGGACGGAGGAGCTGACCATCAACTTCTTTGTCTGGATCGTCCTGCTCGGTTCGGCCCGTTCCTTTCGCGACGGCAGCCATCTGGGCATGAGCATCCTGTATGATGCCCTGCCCAAGCCGCTACGCTTTTGCTGCTATCTGTTCTCCATAGCGCTCTGTCTCGTCTTTTTCGGGGCCCTGGCCTGGACGGGCTGGCTGGAAGTACGGGACGAGTACGAACTGGAGGTCATTTCCGAAGCGCTGGCCATCCCTGTCTGGTGGTATACCATCGCCACCCCGCTTTTTTCCGTACTGATCATTTTCCGCATGTTGCAACGTGCCTGCGCCGACCTGCGCAGCGGCAGCTATTAGGAGGCCCGTGTGGAAACCACATCCCTGCTGCACGATCCGGCTTTCTGGCTGCTGGTCCTGTTCGCCATCCCGCTGATCCTGCGTGTGCCCATCGCGCTGGCCCTGGGCTTTTCTGCCCTGGTCGTCGTCTGGCAATGGGACCTGGGCTTCAGCATGCTCTCCTACAACTTTTTTGCGGGCGTGGCCAAATTCCCTCTGCTGGCCATCCCCTTCTTCATCCTGGCCGGCTATATCATGGAGCGTTCCGGTATCGCCGCACGCATCGTGGCCCTCATGGAGACCCTGGTAGGCTCCATGACCGGCGGTCTGGCCCTGGCCACCGTGGCCGTCGCCACCTTCTGGGGAGCTGTCAGCGGTTCGGGGCCTGCCACGGTAGCCGCCCTGGGCCTGATCCTGATCCCGGGCATGGCCAGGGCCGGGTATGACAAGGCCTTTGCCGCGGCCACCGTCTCCGTCACATCCGGCCTTGCCATCGTCATCCCGCCCAGCATCGCCTTCATCGTGTACGGCAGCGTGGCCGATGTCTCCGTACCTGCCCTGTTTGCTGCCGGTTTCGTACCGGGCATCGTGGTGGCCCTGTTCATCATGGCGGCCGTGCTCACCATCTCCCGCAAGCGGGGCTACAGGGGGCACGCCAGCGGCAAGGCCGTGGGCACGGCCCTGAAAGAAGCCTTCTGGGGGGTCATGACGCCCGTGGTCATCCTGGGCGGCATCTACGGCGGCGTGTTCACCCCTACGGAAGCCGCTGCCGTGGCCGTGTTCTACGGCCTGTTCGTGGGAGTGTTCATCTACCGTACCATCAACAGCCTCAGCATCCTGATCGAGATCTTCGCGGCCAGCATCCGGGCCACGGCCGTGGTCATGCTGGTGGTGACCTGTGCGGGGCTCTTCTCCTGGGTGGCCTCCACTGTGGGGCTGGTGGAAAAGGGGTCCGCCGTGCTTCTGGCCGTTTCGGACAACCAGTGGGTCGTCCTGCTGATGATCAACATCATCCTGCTGCTGGCGGGCATGCTGCTGGATGCCATCTCCATCTATTATGTTTTCCTGCCCTTCATGCTGCCCATCATGGCCCATTTCAACTGGGATCCGGTCTGGTTCGGCATCATGATGACAGTCAACCTGGCTGTGGGACAGGTGACGCCGCCCGTGGCCGTGAATCTGTATGTAGGCGCCAATATCAGCGGCATCAGCATGGAACGCATCAGCAGGGCGGCCCTGCCGCTGATCTTCGCCTCCCTGCTGGCCCTGGTGGTCATCATCATCTTCCCTGATCTTTCGACCTTCGTGCCGCGCATGCTGGGACAGATGTAAACCGGCAGGCAGCCCTTGCTTTTCCCGCGGCTGCCTCCTGAAGGAGATCCAGAACATGAAATTTGCCATCATCTATTACAGCAAGACCGGCCATACCCGTGAAATGGCCGAAGTCATCGCCCGCGGCCTGGCCGCCGCAGGCGGCGAGACCCGCTTTTTTTCCGTGGAAGACACCGTGGATGCCGACTACATCGACCAGTGTGCCGGTGTCATTTTCGGCACACCCACCTACCTGGCCAATACCTGCTGGCAGATGAAACGGTGGTTCGATGAAGGCTGTCGCGGCATCAGGCTGGCCGGCAGGCTGGGCGGGGTCTTTGCCACGGCCCACTATGCCCAGGGCGGCGCGGATGTGGCCATCATGACCCTGGTGCCCCACATGCTGGTCAAGGGCATGCTGGTCTATTCCGGCGGTGCTGCCCACGGCAAGCCCTACATCCATCTGGGACCTGTGGCCCTGGATGCCGTGGGCAACCATTATGAAGAATGCAAGGCCGATTTCGAGATCTTCGGCCGCCGCTTCGCGGAAAAGGCCCGGGAGCTGTTCCCCGAAAAATAGCTCCGTGACCGGAAACAGCAAAACACCGCTTTATTCCGTATCCCTGCTGTAAACCTGCGCCGAAAGCGGCCTGCCCGTAGAGGCAGGCCGCTTTCGGCCTTCTGGAGGAACAGCCGCATAACCGCAAATTGTCTCCACCCGCATAGCGGGTGGTTTGCTCTGGCCCTGTAAGGGCCTGTTACCGGCTGCGCCTAAAGACGCTGGCTTTCACGCTGTTCAAGCCCAGTGCCCTTGCCGCCTTGGCTACCCCTTAAAGGGGTCTTGATATTCGCGTGATGTCAGCTTGTCTCTCATAATGTCGTGGCGTTCCTGATCCTGGATATATTTTTTGATCGTTGCCTCATTAAGCCCCACCGTACTGACATAATATCCTTCGGCCCAAAATTTTCTGTTGCCGAACTTATACTTCAGATTTGCGTACTTATCGAATATCATCAACGAACTTTTCCCTTTCAGGTAGCCCATGAAATTTGCCACACTGATTTTAGGAGGGATGGACACCAGCATGTGGACATGATCCGGCATCAGATGCCCTTCCAGAATCTCAACCCCTTTATATTTGCAGAGGCATTGCAGAATTTCTTTTATACTTTCACGGAGCTGTGTGAAGATTATTTTCCTTCTATATTTTGGAGTAAAGACGATATGATACTTGCACAACCATTTCGTATGCGCTAGGCTATGAGCCTTGGTTCCCATAACAAAAACACCTTTCCGTTAATGTTGCGATGGGCTTGAACAACTTCATCGTAGCGGAAAGGTGTTTTTGTGTGTATAACGTATTGTTTCCACCCGCATAGCGGGTGGTTTTTTGTTTCGCGCCTGCCAGGCGCTCACCAGGCTAAAGCCCATAAGAAAAGGGCCGCCCCCGAAGGGAGCGGCCCCAGTATCAGCTTTGAGCAAAAGCCTTATTTGAAGGCCTTTTCAAAGTTGGGCACGACCTGCTTTTTGCGGCTCATCACACCGGGCAGCCACACGCTGTCGCCGTCGGGCTTCACGCCGAAGGCCTTTTCGACCACGGCGGGATCGTCGGAGACGATCAGCATTTCAGAGCCTTCCTTCATGATGTCGGTCAGCAGCAGGAACACGCTGTGGCGGCCTTCGCCCTTGACCTTGGCGATTTCGGCTTTCAGGCCGTCTTTCACCTTGTCGAGGATGGACAGGTCGACGACTTCCAGCTGGCCGATACCGACCTTGTGGCCGTTCATGTCGAAGTCCTTGTAGTCACGGAAGACCAGGTCGGACATGGAGGCGCCGTCAACAGCGCTCTTCACGGTGAACATTTCCATACCGAGGGCCATGACGTCTTCCACACCGGCGACCTTGGCCAGGGCTTCCACGGCCTTCTTGTCAGCTTCGGTACAGGTGGGGGACTTGAACATCACGGTGTCGGACAGGATGGCGCACAGCAGGCCACCAGCGATGGCTTTGGGCAGTTCCACACCGTAGAAATCGTACATGTTCTTCAGCACGGTGCCGGTGCAGCCCACGGGCCAGATCCAGGCTTCCAGCGGGCTGGAGGTGGTCACATCGCCCAGCTTGTGGTGGTCAACGATACCCAGCACGGTGGCGGAGTCCATGCCCTTGGGGGCCTGGGCGAGGTCGGAGTAGTCGACCAGGTACAGGTCCTTACCGGCCACATCTTCCACGACCTGAGGAGCGGTCAGACCGAACTTTTTCAGCACGAATTCGGTCTCAGGGGTAGGAGCACCCTGGGCGGCGGGGGTGACTTCGAAGCCACGCTTGCTGTACAGGTCAGCAGCGGCGATGGCGGAAATGATGCTGTCGGTATCGGGGTTCATGTGACCAAGAACGAGTGCAGCCATGGTATATCTCCTCTTTGGGAATTTCGTTGCACAGTTACGTGTGTAAGTTGCCTTACGCTTGTTACCTTTAGCACAAGACCTGGGCCTTGCCAAGCCCCCCATAAAAAAAAACCTGACCGGATTTACTGAGAAATTATTGTTATTATCCTGATTTTCATTACTTTTTATTTTCAGTAACGAACTTGTGATTTTTTTATTTTTTTTGTGCCCGCGGATGCGCCTCATCATACAGGTGCATCAGTCGCTCCAGACTGACCCGCGTGTAGCGCTGCGTGGTGGTCAGGCGCTGGTGCCCCAGAAGCTCCTGCACGCTGCGCAGGTCGGCACCGGCATCCAGCAGATGTGTCGCGAACGAGTGGCGCAGGGCATGGGGCGAGACAGGGTCCACGCCCGCATTGCGGCACAGCCTTTCTATGCGGCGCATGGCTTCACGGCGGTCGAGACGGCCGCCCCGTGCCCCCACGAACAGGGCCTGCTCTCCCTCGGGCGCCAGTGCGCCCCGCTGCCCGAGCCAGGCCCGCAGCGCCGTCACGGATGTATCCGACAGCGGAGACATGCGCTCGCGCGCCCCCTTGCCGAAAACGCGGACGACGCCCTCTTCCAGCCGCAGATCCGCCATATCGAGCCCCAGGGCTTCGGAGATGCGCAGCCCGGAGCCGTACAGCAATTCCGCCAGGGCATGATCCCGGGCCGCAAGGGCATCCCCGGTGGCGGGGGAGACACGCGGGCAGCCGCCCCCGGCCAACGTATCGGGAGTGTCCAGCACGGCAAAGACCTGATCCACGTTGAGCACACGGGGATGGCGCTGCTCCTGTTTGGGATTGCGCACCTGGGCCGCCACATTGTTTTCCGTGCGCCCCATGCGCTGCTGATAGCGGAAAAACGTCCGCGCCGCCGCGAGCTTGCGGGCCATGGAGCTTTTGGCTTCGCCCAGCGCGTACAGGCGGGCCACCCAGGCCTGGATATGTTTTTTGCTCACCTCGGCCGGCCGGGCAAGGCAGGCGCCGCGCTGCGCGAGAAAAAGAGCCAGCTGGCGCAGATCCGTCCCGTAGGCGATCTGCGTCGTGGGCGAAAGGCCCCGCTGCACGTCCAGCCAGGCCAGAAAAGATTCTATCTCCAGAGTAGTGCGGGGATCAAGCTCCTCTTCCACCGTGCTCCTCCCGGTATGCCGTCCCATCTTATACAGCCTCGTAACGCGCGCCCGGCAGGCGCCGGATGCGGCCCATGATCTCCAGACCCAGCAGCACCGGGGCCAGCTCGGCGGGGCTGCGCCCCAGGGCGGCCCCCAGGGCATCCACATGCAGGGGGCCCTGCTCCCGCAACAGCGGGACGATATTGTCCTGTGCCGGAGAGGCGGCGTCCGCATCCCCGTCTTCCCCGTGCGCCGGCACTTCTCCTCCCCTGCCGGGGTCGTCCTTTCGTGGCGGTTCATCCGTCTCCGGCGGCATGCAGGCAAAAAGCGTGCGGGACAGGCCCGTGCCCTCGGCTTCGGCCCGGCGGCGGCGTTCCGCGGCTTCCCGTGCCAGATGTTCGGCCTGTACACCAAAATCACGCAATGCCCCGGCAAGATCCTCCAGTACGTCCTCCGGTGCGAACACCGGCTTGGCCCCCTGCCGGACAAGCTCCTGACAGCCGAGGCTCTGGCCGGACAGGGCCGCCCCCGGCACAGCATAGACCTCACGTCCCTGCTCCAGGGCCAGCCGGGAAGTGATGAGGGTCCCGGAGCGGCTGGCGGCCTCCACCACGACGACCCCCAGGGAAAGCCCGCTGATGATGCGGTTGCGGACAGGAAAATTCTCCCGCAGGGCCGGTGTACCGGGAGCGAACTCCGAGACCAGCAGGCCCTTTGCCGCCATCCTGTCATACAGGCGGGTGTTGGCCCGGGGATACGGGATGTCTATGCCGGTACCCAGCACGGCGATACTGCTCCCTGTCCTGTCCAGCGCGGCTTCATGCGCCGCCTTGTCGATGCCCCATGCCATGCCCGAGACCACCGTGATGCCCCAGGAGGCGAAGGCCCCCGCCATATGTCCGGCCAGAGCCTGTCCCCGGGGCGTCGCCTTGCGCGAGCCGATGACGGCCACGGCCGGATTGGCCAGCAGAGAAAGATCCCCCAGGCAGTACAGCAGCACAGGGGCGTCGGGCAGCGTGCGCAGCAGGGCCGGATAGGCCGCCTCATGCCACTGGACGACGACGGCATCCAGATTACGGACGGCATCCCACTCCGCCCGGGCCGTGACGCGCCACGAGCCCGTGGAGAGCTCGGCGCCCTTGCCCCTGTCCACCCCGGCATCGGCCCATCTTTCCCTGCCTTCCAGCGCAGCGAAGGCCGAGCCGAAATGGCGGAGCAGCCGGCAGCAGGAACGGGCCCCCAGCCCGCGGCAATGCCGCAGGGCAAGACCGGCCCAGTATTCACGCCGGGCGCGGTCATCCATATGGGCCCAGCGGGCGGACAGGGGCGCTGCGGCATCCGTCATGGCTGCACGAGTCCTTTTTTGCGGATGAGATCGGCCGCTGCGGACGAGGGGAAACGCTGCACCACCTGCCGAAAAGCCTTGCCGGCGCCTGCCGCGTCTCCCTGCCGCTTCAGGATCATCCCCGTACGCAGCAGGGCATCGGCATTTTTATGGTGCCGGGGATACCGGGCCTCCACATTACGGAAATGCGCCAGAGCCTCTTCGTTCCGGCCCTGGCTGGACAGGGCCTCTCCCAGCCAGTATTCGGCATTGGCCGCATACGACCCGGAAGGATACTGCTCCAGCAAGGCCTGCATACGGGCCATGCCTTCGTCCAGACGGCCCGACAATATAAGCTCCAGTCCCGCCTGATAGGCAGCCTTTTCGTCGATGACGGGCGCGGACGTGTCCCCCGCTGCGGTACCGGACGGGCTGTCTGTGCCGGATACAGGGGCCGCATCTCTGGCCGCAGCAGGCTTTGGCGCCGGCGCGGCCCCGGACACCGTGCCTGCCGCCTGTCTGGAAGTGGTGACAGAAGTGGCGGACTGCCTCTTTTCGGACGGATCCCCGGAGGACGTCTGCGTGGAGGGATCTCCCTTTGTCCGGGCCGCCATGCCCTTTCCGGCGGCAGCGGGACTGCCGGTCGCGGCGGTCGCGGATGGTGTTTTTGCCCGGGACGGGATTCCTTGCTCCGCATGTGCCTCCTGCCCTTTTGCAGCCGGCGGGCCCTTCTTTTCCCCAGCCCTGCCCCGCGCCACAGGCTCATCCTGCCGCAAGGACGCCGCAGGCGCCACGGCAGGCGGCAGCGCTCCGCCGGTTCCGCAGGCCGGGGCGGTTCCCTCATGGACGGGCAAAGGACATTGCCCCCGCTCACATTGCAGGAACTCTTCACGAACGGGCCCGCGATATGAATGCACGGGCCCGCTGCCGCCCTCTGCCCACGGCAGCTGCCAGCTTTCCTGCAGTTGCCGCGCATCCGCGGCCGGAACGGCCGGGGGATGCGACAGGGCAGGCAGGACCGCGAGCAACAAGGACAGACTGAGGGCATGTGCTTTCATGGAAGACTCCTGTCTTTTTTCTGCCCGATGCGCTCCGGCAATGCAAGCGCTGCTTGCAGCACGGCCATTTTTGAGGCACAACCAACACGAACCCGGCGTCTCCCCGCCAGAGGGCCGGGATCCGGTGAATCTTTGGAGGAACAATGGGGAACTTTTTAGAAAGCGTGCGCGCCTTCATCGCTGACAATCCGCTGCTGCAGACAGGGCTGGACATGGGGAGCATCATCGTGCCCTTTGCCCTGCTCTATGCCTATTTCGGTCTTACCTTCATCGCCATCTGCGGCGAGATTATAGCCCTGCGGCGCAAACGCTCCGCTTACAACAAATGCGCGCGGCAGCTGGCCTGCCTGAGCATGCTGCTGGGCTGGCTCATGCTGCTGGGGGGCCGGTTGTGGCTCATCCTGGCGCTGGACGGTTTCGACTCCTACAGCATCATCGTCCTGCTCAGTGAAGCCACCTGGATGATGTTCGGTTTTGCGGCCATCGTTTCCTGCTGCTACTTCATGCTCTGGAAATTCCTAGCCAATTATCCCGTACTGCACATCATCCTGGGCGCCATCGCCTTCCTGCAGGGCCTGATGACCTGCGCGGGGGTCATGGCCGTCACCCGCCTGTACAATGCCCTGTCCCTGCCCGAGGCCAGCAGCATCACCATCCCGCAGCTGTTCACGCCCCAGTTCGGTCAGGCCTACCTGAGCGCCCTGTGCTATACCCTGCCCCTGATCTTTGCCCTTGCCGGAGCCTTTGGCGCCGTATGGCTGCTCCTGCGCCGCAAGGCCGATGACTTTGGCCGGGACTATTACAATACCATGGTCCCCTGGTGCACGCGCTGGGCCCGCAATGCCTGGATCCTGCTCTGGCTGCTGCTGGTGGCGTCCAGCGGACTGGAGATCTGGCAGACCTGGCAGACCAGCGGCGTGTTCATGCAGCAGGATGCCGTTTTCCAGAGTGTCCGGGTACTGCTCTGGCTGTTGCCGGCCCTGCTCTGGACCCTGGTCGTGCGCAGTGCCACGCCTCTGCGCCAGAAGCCTGCCCTTGTGATCGGCCTGCTGCTGTCCATGGGCTTTACCCTGCCCTATTTCATGGAACTGATCCGGCTCTAGCCGACATGACAGCCAGCGTGCCATCTTTCTCTGATGGGTGAAGGCACGCTGGCTGTCGTGCGTCCGGGCCGCCGCCGGGAACATTGCCCATGTCTCACCAATCTTTGGAAAAAAATTTTTATCCCCTTTTTCTGGACCTGAGCGGCCTGCACTGCCTCGTGGCCGGACTGGGGGGGGTCGGCAGCCGCAAGCTCCAGGGGCTGCTGCAATGCGCACCGGCTTCGATCCTGGCCCTGGACATGGAAGCCCCTGCCGCCGGTCTGCTCCCGCTGCTGGAGCGGCCCTGTGTCCGTTTTGAGCAGCGGCCCTTCCGTGACGATGACCTGGCCGGCCGCCAGCTGGTCTTTGCCGCCACGGGAAATGCCGCGGTCAACAGGCATATCGCCCTTCTCTGCCGGGAACGCCACATCCTGTGCAACTGTATAGACGCCCCTGCGGAAGGCTCGTTCATCGTGCCCGCCGTGGCCCGCTCCGGCGGCATGGCGCTGGCCCTTTCCACCGGCGGGGCCAGCCCGGCCCTTTCCCGGCGCTGGAAGGACGAACTGGCGTCCTGGCTGGACGCCCGCCAGAAAATGGTCCGTCTGATGGGACAGTTGCGTCCCATGGTCCTTGCCTTGCACGACGAGACAGGGCACAATACGGCCCTGTTCCGCGCTCTGGCCCAGTCGCCCCTGCAGGATCATCTGCAACAGGGCGACCGGCAGGCGTGCCTGCGCTGTCTGCAGGCCCTGCTGCCGCCAAAGCTGCACGACCGCATCCCGGAGTTGCTTGATGTTATCGCCTGAGACCTCCACCCTCCTGACCCTGTGTTGTTACGGCGCTGCCACTGTGGCCGGCCTGGCCGGCATGCTGCTGCGCAATGCCTTCTGGCGGCGTCTGGGCTGCTGGCTGGCGGGGCTGGGATTCGTCTGCCAGACGCTTTCCCTCCTGCTCGGCTTCCACAAGACCATGCCCACGGGGCTGAGCCTTGGCGGCTATCTGCAGATGCTGGCCTGGTTCGTCCTGCTGTGCGGGCTTGTCAGCCGCCTGCGGTACAAGCAGGAGGCCCTGCTCCTGCTGGCCACGCCGCTGGCCCTCATCCTGTTTGCCGTTTCCGCCCCTTACCTTTCCGCCGTGGTGCAGGTGCCTCCACAGCTCAAGGGCTCCTTCTACGCACTGCATGTGGGGGCGCTCTTCCTCAGCATGGGCCTCATGACCCTGGCCTTCGCCGCCAGCTCCCTTTTCCTGTTCCTGGAACGGCGCATCAAAAACAAACTGCGCATGGAAGGTTTCTGGCAGGACATGCCGGCTCTTTCCCTGCTGGACAAGATCAATGCCTTCGGCGTGGCGGCCTCGTTTCCGCTGTACACGCTGGGTGTCGTCTCCGGCCTGTTCTGGGCCAAGCCCGTCTACGGGGCCACCTTCACCGGTGACCCCAAGGAAGTGGTCAGCATCATCGTCTGGCTGCTCATGGCCTATGTGTTCCACGGCCGCCTTGCCACCGGCTGGCGCGGCCGCAAGCCCGCCCGTCTGATGGTGCTGGTCTTCGGCCTGAGCCTTTTCTCCATCGTGGTCGTCAATACCCTGATGGAAACGCATCATTCCTTCATCAAACCTTAATCCACCGACGTTGCTATGGATTGTGATATCGTACTTGTTGGCCTGAACCATCGCACCGCCGGTGTGGACGTGCGCGAACGTTTCGCCCTTGTGGATTTTTGCAGCCGGGAAAACTGGGCCCTGCCGTGTGACGATGTCATCGGCGAAGCCATGATCCTTTCCACCTGCAACCGTGTGGAGCTGCTCGCCACCGGTCATGGGGACGTGGCGGGCCGTATCCTGGAGCGCTGGGCCGCCGCGCGCGGTACCGACCCCGAAGAACTCCGGCCCTATGTCTACGTCTACAAGAACATGGATGCCGTGCGGCACCTGTTCTCCGTGGCTTCCAGCCTAGACTCCATGATCCTGGGCGAGCCCCAGATCTTGGGGCAGCTCAAGAGCGCCTACCGCAAGGCCGCCGCCTGCCACGCCACCGGCGTGATCCTCAACCGTCTGCTGCACAAGGCCTTTTCCGTGGCCAAGCGCGTGCGCACCGAGACCGCCGTGGCCTCCAGCGCCGTTTCCATCAGTTATGCCGCCGTGGAGCTGGCCAAACGCATCTTCGGCGAGATGCAGCACCACAAGGCCATGCTGGTGGGTGCCGGCGAAATGGCCGAACTGGCCGCCACCCATCTGCTCCAGGCCGGCGTGGACGAGATCCTGGTGGCCAACCGTACCTTCTCGCGCGGTGAAGAACTGGCCCGGCAGTTCAACGGCCGGGCCCTGCCCTTCGAATCCCTGGCTTCCCATCTGACGGAAGTGGACATCATCATCACGTCCACCGGTTCGCCGGATCCCGTCATCCGTGCCCGCGACATCCGCGGTGTGCTCAAGGCACGCAAGAACCGGCCCATGTTCTTCATCGACATCGCCGTCCCCCGCGACATCGACCCCGACGTCAACGGCCTGGACAACGTCTATCTTTACGATATCGACGACCTCAAGGAAGTGGTGGAAGAGAACCTGGCCACCCGTCGCGACGAAGCCCAGAAAGCCGCCGAGATAGTGGGCGAGGAAGTGGACATCTTCCGGCAGTGGCTGTGCAGCCTGGATGTGCAGCCCACCATCGTGGACCTCATCCAGCACGGCGAGAACGCCGCCCACGAAGAAGTGGCCCGCACCCTGAAACGTCTGGGCCATGTGGACGACGCCACGCGCGAAGCCATCGAGGTCATGGCCCTGGCCCTGGTCCGCAAGCTGAACCACGATCCCATCATGTTCCTCAAGCGCGGTACCATGTCGCAGGAAGGCAGCGCGCCGCGCATCAGCCTCATGCGCCGCATCTTCAACCTTGACCAGGGCTGTACCTGTAGTGCCCGGAACAACGGAGAGCACGAATAATGCGCTATTTCCTCATTGATGACCTGCGGGCCGAAGAAACCAGGCGCCTGTGCGAACATCTGGACGCCATGGATCTGGGTGCCGGGCTGGACGGCATTTACTGGCTGCCCATCCCCGCCCATATGCTCAGCGCCGTGCAGAAGGAACACGAAAGCCAGTGCGGGCCCTATGTCATGGCGCTGGAATGCGAAGAGACCAGCCTGCGCCTGGAGCTGCTGGTACGCGCCCGGGGCCGTATCCGCTGCGAATGCGTGGCCTATGCGTCGCCCGAGCTGCAGCGGCACATGATGGACTACATCACGGATACCCTGAAAGAACTCCATATTCCCACCTAAGTGGCGATGCCCTGCGGCATGATCCCCGTCCCCGAACTGCGAACGCTCCCTTCCCGGCTGGCCCGCCTGTGCCTGGATGTGGAGCGTTTTTGCCGTGACCGCCTGAAGATGCAGGACAGCAGGGCCTGGCTGCTGGCTGTTTCCGGCGGTGCGGATTCTACGGCTCTTTTATGCATCATGACCCTTCTGGCGCCCCGGCATGGCTGGCTGCTGCATGTGGCGACGGTGGACCATCAGCTGCGGCCGGAATCCGCCGGGGATGCCACCTTCGTGGCCGGACTCTGCCGGACCTGGCACATCCCCTGCCGCATCCTGACGGCGGATGTGTCCCGACTGGCACGGCAAAACGGCCTGGGGACGGAAGAGGCGGCCCGGCGGGCACGCTATGCCCTGCTGGAGCAGGCCCGGCGGGCATGCGGCGCCACAGCCATCCTGCTGGGGCATCACCGGGGCGATGTGGCTGAAGACCAGATGCTCCGCTTCCTCCGCGGCACCGGCTGGCCGGCCTTGGGCGGCATGCGGGCCGAAGATGCGGAACGCCACCTGCTGCGCCCCCTGCTGTGTACGGAAAGCCGTGTCTTGAAAGAGCTGCTGCATCATTGCGGCATCACCTGGCGGGAGGATGCCAGCAATGCGGACATTCGCTATACCCGCAATCGCCTGAGGCATACCCTTCTCCCGCTCCTGCGCACGGAAAATCCCCGCCTTGAGGAAACCTGTCTGCATCTCTGGGAGCTGGCCGGCATTGACGGCGATTACTGGCGGCAGGAAATGGAGCGCCATCTTGCCCGCTGCCCCTGGCAGGAAACCCCCGGCAGCGTCACCCTGCCCCGTGCCCTGCTGCGGGGAATGCATGCGGCCCTGCGGCTGCGTCTTTACCACAGGGCTGTGGCCAGGCTGGCCCGCATCTTCGGCGGCCAGGCCCGTTCAGCCACCCTGCTGGCCCTGGATCAGGCCTGGCAGGAAGGCCGGGGCGGCACCACCTTTCAGCTGCCCGGCAATATCATGGCCCGTCTCAGCGGAGGCAGTATCCGCTTTTATGTCGAAAAACGGCAGGCAAGGCAGAAAAGCTGAGGAGCGGCAAGGGCCAGCCCTGCGGGACCGCCCTGCCCCGGGCCCTACGCAGCGCTCCCGTCTCCCGCCTGCGCTTTCCTAGGCCCCCTGGAGGGCCTTCTTCTGTCTCTCTGCCGGAACGTCATTCCCCCTGTGCTTTCCCCGCATCCAGAGGACCTTGCCTCCTCCCTCTTCCGCAGCATGCAAAAAAGGCGCACCCGCCACAGGTACGCCCCTTTCGTCTTCGTCGCCTCGGTAAAAGGCTCAGTCCTTCAGGACCAGTTCCCGAACGGCACGGATGATGTCCGGCGCCCGCAGGCCCACCAGTTCGCGCAGCTGGGCCTGGGTGCCGTGCTCCACAAAGGCATCGCCGATGCCCAGCCGGCGGATGCGCTGGCCGCGCAACAGGCCGTCGTCGGCCCAGCGCTCCAGCACGGCCGAGGCGAAACCGCCTGCCAGGCAGCCTTCTTCCACAAAGACGATACGATCGAACGCCCGGGCTATCCCGGCCAGCTGCGCCGCGGGCAGCGGCTTGAGCCAGATGGGATCGAAGACCAGCGGCCGGAAGCCGAATTCCTTTTCGATGGCCGCCGCAGCTTCCAGGGCCGGGCGCACACGGTTGCCTACGGCCACGATGGCCACCCGCTCCCCTTCCTGCATGATCTCGCCACGGGCGGAGGGCAGCAGGCGCAGTCCGGCTTCCAGCGGGACCCCCATACCGGCACCGCGCGGATAACGGACGGCACAGGGCAGGCCGGATGTGGTGGCCGTCAGCAGGCAATGGCGCAACATGTTCTCATCCCGCGGGGCCAGCAGGGTCATTTCGGGGATATGGCGCAGATAGGCGATGTCGAAGACGCCATGATGCGTGGCCCCGTCCTCGCCCACCAGACCGGCCCTGTCCACACAGAAGGTCACGGGAAGTTTCTGCAGGCAGACATCATGGACGATCTGGTCATAGGCCCGCTGCAAAAAAGTGGAATAGATGGCCACCACGGGATGGAAGCCGCTGGCCGCCAGACCGGCGGCAAAGGTGACGGCGTGCTGTTCGCAGATGCCCACGTCCACGAAGCGCTCCGGGAACCTCTCCTCAAAAAGGTTCGTCCCGGTACCCTCGGGCATGGCCGCCGTGATGGCCAGCAGGCGGTCATCCTTTTCCGCCAGCTCCACCAGTGTCTTGCCGAAGATGCCGGTAAAGGAAGGCGTCTTGTTGCCGCTGGGGATGAGCAGGCCCGTTTCCGGCTCGAAGTGGCCCACGCCATGGAAATGGGTGGGGTCTTTCTCCGCCGGGGCATAGCCCTTGCCCTTGCAGGTGCGCACATGCAGCAGCACCGGCCCGTCCTCCACGGCCGCCGCCATCTGCAAATGACGGCACAGGGCGGGCAGGTCGTGCCCGTCCACAGGCCCGATGTAGGTGAAGCGGAAGGCCTCGAACAGCATGCCGGGCGTGAAAAAGGACTTGAAGCTCCATTCACCGCGCATGGCGTACAGGGCCAGTTTCTGCCCGATGCGGGGGATGGAGCGCAACAGCTGGAGCACATCCTTGCGCATCTGCCGCACCCAGCGCCGGGACAGGGTCCGGCTCAGGAACAGGGACAGTGCCCCCACATTGGGCGAGATGGAGATCTCGTTGTCATTGAGCACCACGATGAGCCGGCGCCCCATATGCCCGGCCAGGTTCAGACCTTCAAAGGCCTCGCCCGCCGTCAGGGAGCCGTCACCGATGACGGCCAGGACATGTTCCTTGCCGCCGGCCAGATCGCGGGCCATGGCCATGCCCAGGGCCGCGGAAATGGAGGTGGAGGAATGCCCCACGCCGAAGCGGTCATAGGGGCTCTCGCTGCGGCGCGGGAAGCCCGCGATCCCTCCCAGGGTACGCAGGGTATGGAACCGGGAAGCGCGTCCGGTCAGCAGCTTGTAGGCGTAGGCCTGGTGCCCCACGTCCCAGACGATCTTGTCCCTCTCCATGTTGAAGGTATGCAGCAGGGCCAGGGTCAGTTCCACGACCCCCAGCGAAGGCGCCAGATGCCCGCCGTTCTTGGACACCACGTCTATGATGCGCTTGCGCAGCTCCGCGGCCAGCAGCGGGAGCTGTTCGTCAGAAAGATCCATCACCTGTTTCGGTGATGTCAGGCTGTCCAGCAGGGACTGTGCAGTGTTCTCCGTCATGTCTCAGGCCGCTCTCGTGATGGTGTACCCGGCAAGGGCACGCAGGAATTCGGCTTCGGGCCCGCGGAAACCGGTCAGCGCGGCGCAGGCGGCATCCGCCTGCTCACGGGCCAGGCGGCGGCTCTCGTCAAGCCCCACCAGCGCCGGATAGGTGTTTTTGCCCTGTGCGGCATCACTGCCGGCAGGCTTGCCCAGGGTGGCCGTGTCGGAGACGACATCCAGGATATCGTCCGCGATCTGGAAGGCCACCCCCAGCGCGGCACCGTACCGGCCGATGCGTTCGCACACATCGTCGGCAGCGCCGGCCAGCAGCGCACCGCATACGCAGGAGGCCCGCAGCAGGGCCCCGGTCTTCATGGCGTGCATGCGGCGCAGCTCCGCCATGCCCACAGGCGGCAGGCCGGTATAGAGCATGTCCCATTCCTGCCCGCCCACCATGCCGGACGAACCGGCGGCACGGGCAAATTCCGCCACGGCCCGCAGCACCTGGCCGACGGGCAGCTCCACCCGGCACATGTGGGCAAAGGCATCCGTCAGCAGGGCATCCCCGGCCAGGATGGCCGTAGCCTCGTCGAACGCCTTGTGATTGGACGGCTTGCCGCGGCGCAGGTCATCGTCATCCATGGCGGGCAGGTCGTCGTGGATCAGGGAATAGGTATGGACCATCTCGATGGCGGAGGCGAACGGCAGCACGGCCGCCGGCTGCAGGCCGCACAGGGCGGCACAGCTCAGGCACAGCACAGGACGCAGGCGCTTGCCGCCCGCCTGCAGGCTGTACAGCATGGATTCCCGCAACCGGGGCGGCATCTCCTGCCCGTCAAGGCAGGTCGCCAGATAGCTTTCCACCAGCTTCCCTCTTTCTTTCAGCAGGGCTTTCATGGCTTCTGTAGACATCATCATCGTTGCTCCACACTCTGTTGCAGGGGATCTTCCGCGCTCTCTTCCGGCCGGAACGCCCGGACCTGTCCGTCCTGCCAGACCGTCAGCTGTTGCCGGGCCTGCTCCAGCTGGCGCCGGCATTGCAGGGAACATTCCATGCCCTCCCGGTACAGGGCCATCCCTTCTTCCAGTGACGGCTGTCCGTTTTCCAGGGTTTCCACTATCTCCTGCAGGCGCGCCATGCGCTCTTCAAAAGTCAGGTTTTTCTTGCTCGTTCTGGCTTTCATGATGCGTTATCTCCGGGCAGCGGGACGGTCTTCCAGCAGGGGTTCCGGGTCCACCGCCTGCCCCAGGACGATCAGGGAAAGATGCAGATGCGGCCCCGTGACCCGTCCCGTGGACCCAACTTTACCGATGACCTGGCCACGCCGGACCACATCGCCCGGCCGGACAAGGATACGGGACATGTGCAGGTAGGAAGTGAACACTCCCTGCCCGTGGTCAATATATACGGCATTGCCGGAAAAATACAAATCGTCGGCCAGCACGACCCGGCCGTCGGCGCAGGCCAGGATGGGCGTCCCTTCCGCACCGCGCAGGTCGAGCCCGCGATGCACTCCGCGCGGCTGGTCATTGAAGACCCGCCTGAGTCCGAACCTGCTGGACACGCCCCCCGGCACGGGCCGCGCAAAAGGAGCCGTCCACAAACGTTTCGGGCTGTAGTTGTCCAAAGCCTTGCCGGCCTTTTCCCGATCCCTGCGGATACGCTCCTGCACCTCTGCCGGTGGATCCACATATTTTTTGTCCACCCGCAGGGCCTGCACCGGACGTTTTTTATCGAACAGGACCACACGGGCCTCCGCCTGCTGTCCGTCGTGCGTCCGTACTTTCAGAACAAGGCTTTTGGCGCTGCTGTCCAGCGGCACGGGCAGCAGGAATGCCGCCTGCCAGCCGCCCTCTGACGGCTGCGCCGCCATGACATGCTCCCGCTCCAGCCAGGAGACGGTCACAGGCAGGACTGGCCCGTCACCGGAGGTCTGCACGCGGATGGCATCGCCGCGGGCTGCCCTCGCGGGAAGCTCCAGATGCATGGCCGCCACTGCCGGGACGGCCCACAGCAGGAGCAGGATCACGGTCCCCAGGATGCCGCTGCCCGGCCGCTGGAAAAAAGAAGACTGCTCAGACATGTTCCCCTCCCTGTCCGTCATACGGATGCACAGCGGTGACCCTGGCTTCCAGTTCCCCGTCCCGCAGCAGGATACGCACGTCCTGCCCGGCACTGCCCTGCCCGGTCGAAGACAGCACACGCCCTTCGGCCGTGCGCACCACGGCATAGCCGCGCCCCAGCGGCGCCAGAGGATTGCAGGCCGCCAGGCGCAGCTCCAGACATTCCAGCTCGTGCCCGCGACGCGAGACGGCTTCCTGTCCCAGACGTGCCAGATCACGCGTACAGTCCCGCACGACCTGCTCACGTCCGCGCACCATCAGATGCGCGGCGTTGCCAAACTTCTGTTCCAGCAGCGCAAGACGCTGCTGCAGATGTGCCAGCCGTCCCGGCCCCGTGAGGGCCCGCAAACGTTCCTGGTGGTGCTGCAGGCGGAGTTCGCGATCCCGCAGCAGGCGTTCCCCGGCCTGGAGCAGGCGCTGCTGCCACTGCTGCCATTGCAGCGCCGCCCCTTCAAGACGGCGGGCGGGCGAACACAGGCGCAGGGCACGCTCGCAACGCTGGAGCCGGTCTTCCTGCCGTTGCAGCCATCCCTGCCGTGCGCGTTCCAGTGCGAGGGAAAGTTCATCCAGCCGCTGCCAGTATTCACGCCGCAGGGGCCAGAGCAGCTGGGCCGCATGGGACGGGGTGGCCGCACGCACATCGGCCGTCATGTCGGCCAGGGTCACGTCCACTTCATGGCCGATACCGGCCAGCACCGGGATCTTTGAGGAAAAAATGGCTGTCGCCACGTCTTCCTCATTGAAGCACCAGAGGTCTTCCAGCGAGCCGCCGCCCCGGATGATCACCACGACCTGCGCCCAGGCCTGACGGTTGATCTCGTCCAGGGCCCGGCAGATCTGCCCGGCAGCGCCCTCCCCCTGCACCCGCACCGGGAACAGGCGCACTTCGGCCCCCAGGCCCCGTACGGAGGCCAGTTCCATGAAGTCATGGATGGCGGCCCCGGCAGGCGACGTCACCAGCGCCACGCGGCTGGGGCAGGCAGGCAGCGGACGCTTGCGCTCCGCAGCGAAAAAACCTCGGGTAGCCAGCGCCTGCTTGCGTTCCTCAAAGGCCTGGGCCAGCAGGCCCTGCCCCCCGGCCTGCACCAGTTCCACGATCAGCTGGTACCTGCCGCGCGGCCCGTAGACACTGATCTGTCCGGCACAGAACAGTTCGGAGCCCTGCCGCAGCAGACGCACGGGATCCGGCCGGGGCTCGGCAAAGATCTCGCCGGTCAGAGGGTCGAAGTTCCGGCCGCGCATCTGGCGGTCCCGGAACCAGACGCATTGCAGCTGGGCACCGGCATCCTTGAGGGTGAAATAGACATGCCCGGAGCCGGGGAAAGACAGTTCGCCTATCTCGCCCCGGACCCAGACGAAGGGAAATGTCCCCTCCAGAGTACGACGCATCCTGTCCGTCAGTTCGGTGACGGACAGGATGCGCTCTTGTTCGCACGCAGCGGGCATGCAGGGGCTCCGCTGTCAGCCGTCCTAGGCGCGGCGTTCGGCCCAGGCCTTGCGCACGCCTTCCATCCACTGGGGCAGCGCGGTTTCCAGGGCATCCACGGGCAGCTCGCCCTTTTCGCCCGTACGGCGGTCCTTGCATTCCAGCACGCCGCGGGACAGGCCCTTGCCGCCCAGCACCAGCTGCATGGGCGCGCCGATGAGGTCGGCATCCTTGAACTTGACGCCGGGACGTTCTTCGCGGTCATCCAGCAGCACGGTCACACCGGCCCTGCACAGCATGGCGTAGATCTCTTCGGCCTTGGCGCTGACCTCTTCCTTGCCGGGGTCGAGGTTGAGCAGGATGCATTCCACAGGAGCCACGGCGGGCGGGAAGATGATGCCGTGCTCGTCGTGGTTCTGCTCGATGGCAGAGGCCACCACACGGGAGATGCCGATGCCGTAGCAGCCCATGATCATGACGTTTTCCTTGCCGTTCTCGTCCAGATACACGGCATGCATGGCGTCGCTGTACTTGGTGCCCAACTTGAAGATGTGGCCCACTTCGATGCCCTTGGGCAGCTCGATGGCGCCGCCGCAGCGCGGGCAGGGGTCGCTCAGGGTGATGCAGCGCAGGTCGGCGTAGGCCGTGACCTTCACGTCACGGCGCAGGTCCACGTGCACCAGATGCGCGTCAGCGGCATTGGCGCCCACCACGTAATCGGTGGCACCCTGCAGCTCAAGGTCGGCGTAGACGGGCACATCCAGGCCCACAGGACCGGCAAAGCCCAGAGGCGCGGCCGTGACTTTTTCCACAACAGCGGCCGGAGCCAGTTCCACGGTGGTGGCGTTGAGCAGGTTCTTGAGCTTGATGTCGTTGACTTCACGGTCGCCGCGCACCAGCACGGCCACGGTCTTGCCGTCCACCACGAAAAGCATGGTCTTGACCACCTGCGAAGGAGCCACCTTGAGCATGGCGCTCACTTCTTCCACGGTGTGGGCCGCAGGCGTGGCGACCTTTTCGTAGGGGGCGCAGGTCTCGGTGCAGGGCGTGCCGTTCCAGACCACTTCGGCGCGTTCCACGTTGGCGGCGTAGCTGCATCCGGTGCAGGCGGCGATGGTGTCTTCGCCGGTATCGGCCAGCACCATGAACTCGTGCGAGAAATTGCCGCCGATGGAGCCGGTGTCCGCCTCCACGGCGCGGAAGCGCAGGCCCAGGCGCCTGAAGATGCGGCAGTAGGCGTCGTACATCAGCTTGTAGCTTTCGCCGGCACCGGCATCGCTGGCATCGAAGGAGTAGGCGTCCTTCATGACGAATTCACGGCCGCGCATCAGGCCGAAGCGGGGGCGGATCTCGTCGCGGAACTTGGTCTGGATCTGGTACAGGCGCACGGGCAGCTGGCGGTAGGAGCGCACTTCGCCGCGCACCAGGTCGGTGATGACCTCCTCATGCGTGGGGCCAAGGCAGTAGTCGCGGTCGTTGCGATCCTTGAAGCGCAGCAGTTCCTTGCCGTAGTACTCCCAGCGGCCGGTCTCTTTCCAGAGGTCGCCGGGGATGACCATGGGCATGAGCAGCTCGGAGAAACCGGCGGCGTCCATTTCCTCGCGCACCACGCGCTGCACGTTTTCCAGGGCCTTCAGGCCCAGAGGCAGATAGATGTACACGCCGGAGGTGAGCTTGCGGACCATGCCGGCGCGCAGCAGCAGCTTGTGGCTGACCACTTCCGCTTCGGACGGGGATTCCTTGAGCGTGGGGATGTAGGTGGAGCTGAAACGCATCAGTGAGCTTCCTTTT